>CAZSLS010000017.1:0-55338 GCA_964607575.1 uncultured Planctomycetaceae bacterium
TAAGGCCAGCATACATAGTGATTTTAAAAGCGCCAGAAAAAATTCTCACACCCATCTACTGATGAAGTCAGATTTCTACTTGACTCTGCCAAACCTGCCCCCAACAATTGTAGCATAAAGGACTTGAGTTATTGTTGCTTCGCTGGGTACGAGCGACAATGGAATTTGGCGGTATACTGCCGCAAGTGAGTTCGGGTGCGATTTAACAGTTTGCGTGGGTGGTATATGGCAGCAGATTTGGTAAATGTGCTGGCCGCACTTAAGGCGCTTCGGGGCGTCGACTTGTCGGGATACAGACACGATACGCTCCAGCGGCGTGTCGCGGCCAGGATGGCGACGGCTCAAGCCGCCGATGTCGATGAGTACGCCCGACAACTATACACTGATCCCGACGAATGCGACCGCCTGATAAATACGATCACCATCAAGGTCAGTTCCTTCTTCCGCGACCCGATCGTTTTTGAACTGACCGCCCAGAAGCTTCTGGGCGACATTATCGACCGCAATCGCCGCAAAGACGCCCCCGGAGGAGATATCCGCGTCTGGTCGGCCGGATGCGCAACCGGCGAAGAAGCCTGGTCGCTTGCTATCCTGATCCACCAGGCCCTTAAAGGCGAGGGGAGCAACTGGACGGTACAAATCTTTGCGACCGACCTGGACCCCAATGCACTGGCGACCGCCGAAACCGGCGCCTACCCGGGCGATCGCTTCAAGAACGTCAAACTCGGTGTCCTGGATCAGTATTTCGACGCCAACGAGGACGGTTACCGAATCCGCCCGTTCCTCCGCAGGATGGTGCGCTTCTCGCGGGACGATCTTGTCTCCACGCAGCGTCATGCCCCCGCCGAGAGCGTCTTCGGGACGTTCGACCTGATCTTCTGCCGCAACGTCCTGATCTATTACTCCCGCGACGTGCAGGGCCATATATTCCGCAGGCTCCATCGCTCGCTCGGACGGCAGGGATACCTGGTACTCGGAAACGCCGAGGGCCTCAATACCGAAATGGAATCCAAGCTGCAGACCATAGACCGAATGAACCGTATATACCGCAAACCACGATGAGCGAGAGCCAAACCCCGCGGCGGAGTTCGCGAAGGGAGAACCAAGTGGCCAGGCAATCAGGTTTCAAGAGCGTAAGAACGCGTCAGGCCTTCTGGCTTCTGATAGTGGCGATGACGCCACTGATCATCGTGGTGACGACTCTGTACTACCAGCGGTCAGCGGTGATCCGCGGACGGGAATTCGAGAAGCTCCGGACTATCCGCGACCTGAAGGTCCGGGAACTCAACCACTGGCTGGATGAGCGGATCGGCGACCTGGAGATAGCCGCCGGGGATCGCGAGATTTGCGGCCTGGAGAAGACCCTGGCGAAAGAACCGGCGCAACGAACGCAGGAGGACCTGGCAGCCATGGCTACCGCGCGAGGGCTGTTGCAGCGATACGTCGACAGCTACGACGCCTATCGCGAGATCTTTATTGTTTGCACACACAGCGGTAAGGTGGATGTTTCAAGCGAAAAGAGCCGGGAGGGGCGGGACAAGAGGAAGGACCTCTACTATACCGAACCGCTGCGAACCAAGAGTACGTACATCAAGGACATCTACCAGTCGAAAACGGAGGGCGTGCCCACGATGAGCTTCTCGACCCCTGTCCGCTGCCTGGAGCATGACGGCGAGCACATAATCGCCATTCTGGTCGCGCGGATCGACCTGGAGCATTCACTCTATCCACTACTGCAGGAGCATACAGGCTTCGGTAAAACGGGCTGTACGGTCGTGGTCAACAAGGACGGGATCGCCCTGAACGATTTGCGTTTGCGAGAGAACGCGGCGCTGAGGTTGAAGATCACCGCCGAATCGGCCGTCAAGGCCGCAGCAGGCGACACAGGCATCACTGAAACTCGCGACTACCGCGGCGAGATGGTGCTGGCGGCCTACACGCACATCCCGCGGACCGGGTGGGGCTTTGTCACCAAGCGCGATCTGTCGGAAATCTACACGCCAATCCAGGCTATGGTGCGGGATATGGCGATTATCCTGGTGGTTTCGGCTGTCGCGGTCCTCGGCGTGGCGATGCTCCTGTCGAGGACGATCTCCCGACCGATTCTCGATATCAGCGAGACGGTCCGGCGTGTGGCGGAAGGGGATCTTGATGCCCGCTACCGGGGGGCTGGTTCAGATGAAATCGCCGCCCTGGGCGCCTCGTTCAACAATATGACCGATTCGCTGGCCTCGCAAAGAACGGTTCTGCAGGGCGCCGCGGACATCGCCGAAACGATGTCCGCCGCCGGCGATGTCGAGACATTCGCATCGGACCTTTTGATGAAGCTGATGGACGTGACCAGTTCTCAACTCGGCGCGTTCTACACACGCAGCGAGGACGATAGTATCTTTGAATCGGTCAAGTCCGTCGGACTTGCCGCCGACGCCGCGCCGTTCTTCAGCGCAGACGAGTATGAAGGCGAATTCGGCAGGGCTCTGGCCACCGGAGAAACCACCTACATCCGGGATATCCCCGAGTCCACGGTGTTTACTTTCAAGACCACCGCGGGCACAGCGATACCCGGTGAGGTAGTCACGATTCCACTCGTAGTCGAAGGCAAGGTGATGGCGGTGATCTCTCTGGGCACACTGACAGCGTATTCATTCAACCACTGCACCATACTCACCCAGGCGCAGATCGGGATGAACACCGCGCTGGCCAACGCGCTGTCGGGGGCGCAGACGTCAAAACTGGCCGAGGAACTTCGCGCAGGCAACGAGGAACTGGCCTCGGTAAACGAGGAACTCCAGACCAGATCCGAAGAACTCGAGCAACAGGCCCAGGAACTCGAGTTGCAGCGAAGGCAGGTCGAAGAGGCCAATCGCCTCAAAAGCGAGTTTCTGTCGAACATGTCCCACGAACTCCGCACGCCGCTGAACAGCGTTCTGTCGTTGTCGCAATTGATGCTCTCTCGGGGAACGGGTAAGAACATCGATGAAGAAGCCGAATTCCTCACCGTGATCGAGCGCAACGGCCGCGGACTCCTGAACCTCATAAACGACGTGCTGGACCTGTCCAGGATCGAAGCGGGACAGGCCGAAATCCTCCCGGCGGACGTGAGCGCCGCGGATGTCACCGAGGCGGCGCTGAGTACGACACGCCCGCTGATCGACGAGAAGCAGCTCACCCTGAGAGTCAACATCGCCGACAATCTACCGACCCTGCACACCGACGAGGGTAAGGTCCGCCAGATACTGCTGAACCTGCTTTCCAATGCGGTCAAGTTCACCGACACCGGCGAAGTATCCGTGGCGGTCCGGCTCGATGGCGACTGCGTCTCCTTCGCCGTCGGCGACAGCGGAGTGGGCATCTCCGCAGAAGACCAGAAACGCATCTTCGACGAGTTCCGCCAGGTCGACGGTTCCACCACGCGGAAGTACGGCGGGACGGGCCTCGGCCTGGCGATCAGCCGGCGCCTCGCCGAACTGCTCGGAGGGGATGTCGAAGTCAACAGCGAACCGGGCAAAGGCAGCACGTTCACTCTGAGGCTTCCTGTCCGCTTGCCCGAGGGGCTCGGCGCAACGCCTCAGCCAGCGCCAGGCCCCATGATCCAACCCATGCCTCAACATTCGCCATTGAACTCGGGCAAGACACTGCGCGTACTCGTGGTGGAAGACAACGAGGTGGCGGCGTTGCAGATTCGCACCGCTCTTGGCGAACGCGGTTACGACGTTACCGTGGCCAACGATGGCGCCGAAGCCCTCGACGCAATCGCCAAATCCATTCCCGACGGGATCGTGCTGGATCTCATGATACCGAATATCGATGGTTTTGCTGTACTCGAAGAGATCCGAAGCACGCCTGCGACAGCCCGCATTCCCGTCCTGGTGCTGACCGCAAAGGAACTGACCGCCGCCGACCGCGCCCGCCTTACGCAAAACAATATCCAGCAACTCATCCAGAAGGGAAGCGTCGACCGTGACGAACTGGTTGCCGAGATCGATCGCCTTCTGGGCACCCAGGCGCCGGGCGAAGCTGCTGAGGAGGCAGGCGACGCCGAGCCTTTCGACCCGCCGGATCTTTCGGGAAAAACTATCCTTGTAGTTGAGGATAATCCCGACAATCTCCTTGTCACAACCGCCCTGCTGACGGAAATGGGCGCCGAAACAGTAACCGCCTCCGACGGGCAGGCCGGACTCGACCAGACCAGGCAAACCAGACCTGACCTCGTTCTGCTGGACATACAACTGCCCATCCTGAGCGGTATGGACGTCGCCACGCAGATAAAGGCCGACGACGAACTGAAGAACATCCCGGTTATCGCCCTGACAGCCAAGGTGATGAAGGGCGACCGCGAGCAGATCCTAGCCGCCGGATGCGACGACTACCTCTCGAAACCCCTCAACCCGCCGGAGTTGTGGCGAGTCTTGCGAAAATGGCTTGATTGAGCGATCCCAATCGGAAGTACCGGATAGAATATGAATACGCAAACAGAGGTGAAACATGTCAGATAATGGTGGCGCCAAGACTACGATTTTGGCCGTTGACGACAAGCCGGAGAACCTGTTTATTCTCGAGAAGGTGATCACCGGTCATCTTCCCAAATGCACCATACTGACCGCCGGCAGCGCCGCGGCGGGGCTGTCTATCGCAGATGACACGCCGCTGGACGCCGCTTTGATCGACGTGCAGATGCCCTACATGGACGGTATCGAGATGTGCCGCCACCTCAAGGCCAACTCCGCAACCGCCCACATTCCGATCATCCTGATGACCGCCCACGACGCCAGCCCAACGCAGAAAGCGATCGGCCTGGACTCCGGGGCCGATGACTTCATCAACAAACCGATCGATAACACCGAACTGGTCGCCAGGGTCGCCGCTGTCCTTCGCGTCAAGACGGCGAAAGACCAACTCCGCCGGTCCGCGGCTCGCCTCGCCACCCTGGCGGACCATCGCACCAGACAACTGGCCGACAGCGAAAACTACTACAGGTCGCTGATCTACAATCTGCACGAAGATATCATTGTGATTGACGAAAATTACTCGATCACAGATATGAACAACTCTTTCCTCGCTTCGGTCGGGCGCAGCGCCGAAGATGTCATCGGAAACCACTGCTACGAAATATCGCACGATTTCGACAAACCATGCGATCAGCACGACCAGGAATGTCCGCTGCGCAAGGTATTCGACACAGGCCTCCCCCACCACTGCCAGCACACACACACGGGCGCCGGCGGCGTGAGGATTCACGTGGATATCCTGGCTTCTCCGATGAAGGACAAGGACGGGAACGTCACGCACGTGGTAGAGGCCATACGCGATATCACTGAACAGAAAAACCTGGAGGCCCAACTCCGCCAAGCCCAGAAGATGGAGGCCATCGGACGCCTCGCCGGAGGAATCGCTCACGACTTCCGCAACCAACTGACCGTCATAACCGGATACGCCGACTGGATGCTGTCGCACATGGATGACGATAACGAATACACTCGATATATAAACCAGATACTCGATGCGGCCAAACGCTCGACGAGGCTTACCGGACACCTGTTGGCGTTCAGCAGAAGAGAAATCCTCGCACCCCGGATCGCAGGCCCGATGACGCTGATCGACAGCCTGGTCGAACCATTGAAGCACATGATCGGCGAGGATGTGGTCCTTGTGACGTCATCCGGCGCCGACGACCTGGATAATATCACCGTCGATCCGGGCCAATTCGAGCATATGCTGGTGAATCTCGCGGTCAACGCCCGCGACGCCATGCCCAAAGGCGGGGAATTGAGAATTGACGTTGCACCGGCCGAACTCGATAGGGAATTCGCACGCCGGAATATCGACGCCCTACCGGGCAAGTACGTTGCGATAACCGTCTCCGACACCGGTACGGGGATGGATGCCGAAACACGCCGAAACGCTTTCGACCCGTTCTTCACCACAAAACCCGTCGCTGAAGGCACGGGCCTGGGACTCTCGATCGTCCACGGTTTTGTCAGGCAGAGCGGAGGGTACGTCACAATCGACAGCGAGGTGGGACATGGAACGACATTCACGATTTACCTACCGACCACCACCGAGCAACCGGAAGAGACCGAATCACAGGACGATATCGACGACATCACAGGCGATCGCACCACGGCTACGATTCTGGCTGTCGAAGACGACCAGCAGCTCAGGAACATGCTGTCGGATATACTGCGCAAGAGAGGTCATACCGTCATAACGGCGGGAAACGCCCGCGAAGCCCTTCCGATCGGCGAACACTATGAAGGGCAAATCGACCTGCTGATCACCGACGTGGTCATGCCTGGAATGAACGGTGTCGAACTGGCCGAGAAACTCAAAGCGGTCCGCCCCGACGTGGCGGTGGTACTGATATCCGGTTATGGCGACAGCGAACTCCTCCGCCGGGGCCTGACCGCCGACAATACCGAACTGCTGCTCAAACCATTCGGCGCCGACAAACTGCTCGACACCATCAATCGCATGCTGACCTGAGACGCCTCCCGCAGCGATGACGTTCGTTCTTGGCTGAAATCCTAATTGTCGCTTGATAAGTAATGTATGGATGTCTTACCGTACAGACCGGGAAACCTTTGGCGAAGGTTTTGGTAAGCTGACAGCAGGATACCAGACGTGTAAGAATATCCCTCGTTTGCGGAGAAAGGAAGACATATGAAAATTAAGAAAATTAAGAAAATTACCCGATGTGCAGCCGTGGTTGTGGTTGTTGGTTTATTGCTGGTCGTGAGTAATGCAGCTCAGGCAAGTGATGGCAAGCTGAGGGTATTCATCCTCGCCGGACAGTCCAATATGGTCGGGCATGCCAATGCACATACCATGGGCACGCTGTTCAACCCGGACGGCGCCAAAGACAAAGAGCTCACTCAATTAGTCTTTAAGAAGGGTGCGAAGATTTCGAAGGAGATTCTTGACAAGCAACTTGCGCGGGCAATAAAGACCGATGAAATCACAGGCGGTATCTCTAACAAGAAAATCAAAGCCATGACCGACGCGACAAAGAAAGCGAAAGCCGAAGGCGAGGTAAAAGCACTGAAGGAAGCTCATGACGCCTACAAAAAGAATGTCGTCTCTTCGAGTGTTGTTTCAGACAGGGTCTATATCAGTTCGATTGCAGATGGCAACATCAAGTCTGGGAAGTTGAGTGTGGGGTTTGGCGGCGGTGACGGTAAAATAGGACCCGAATACAGCTTTGGTCTTTCGATCGCAAAGAAAATTGACGGTCCCGTTCTGATCATCAAGACCTCATGGGGCGGGAAATCTCTGAATTACGATTTTCGTCCTCCTTCCGCGGGACCTTTTGAACTGGATGCAAAACAAAAAGCGAGCGACAAGGCCGCTGCAATCAAGAAGAACTCCGGGCACTTTTATCGGTTGATGAATGAAAAAGTGCAGAAAGTCCTCAAGGATCTTAAGACATATCATCCGGCCTATGACCCCAAAGCGGGCCATGAAATCGCGGGGTTTGTCTGGTTCCAGGGCTTTAACGACCAGTTCTCGTCAGCCTTTAGGGATAACTACAAGACCAACATGATTTCGTTCATTAAGGATCTCCGCAACGAATACAAGACACCGGGCATGCCGTTCATCATAGGTGTTCTAGGGACGAGTCAGACAAAAGAGAAGGTCGCGGAAAACGCCGTTTCCGTTGGTCAGCGTGAAGCGGCAAAAGCACCTGAATTCAAGAATAACGTCTTGGCCGTTGAGAGTTATACCGAGTATGCGCTCGATTCGTTGAAGGTCTACAAAACCGGCTGGGCAGACCATTACTGCCAGTGGGATACAGTTGGCAGCGATCGCCCGTATCACTATCTGGGCAGTGGTAAATTCTTCGTCCGGCTCGGGGATGCTTTCGCAACGGCGATGGCGGATCTTATCTCAAAGCAACGGAAGTAGTCTCATTCGATATGTGTATAAGAGTGAGAATGCCTACAGCCAGTCGGCGAGCTTGAATTTCTCGCACAACGCACGCGCGCGGGCCGCCCCCATCGTAGTGGGAAACCTGGCGTACAGCGCCTTGGTCCCCGCCAGGAGTTTCTCACCAATCGCCTTATCTACGCTGCCTTCCTTCAGCTTTCCCGACAGGGTCAGGAGCTTCTGGTAGTCGGCCCATGCCGCTTTTTCATCCTTCAAGCGGGGCTCGAGCAGCGCCAGACGCTTCTTGGCTTTCTCCGCCTGTTTCTTGCCCGTGTACTTCGCGGTGATCTGTTGGTAAAGCGTTACGGATTTCTCGAGTCCCGGGCCTTCCAGGTCCCAGGCAACCTGCAACGCATACTCCGCCCAGTCCACATCACCCGTGCATTTGCCGAGTTCTTCCAGCGTCTTCCTGGAGCGGCGCAGTTTCGGGCCCACCGAAAGCAATTCGCCGCCGGCTATCGCCAGGTCGAATGCTGCGCAATTACCGGTGAGCTTCATCTGGTTCCACTTGCCCGTCTTGCGATCGAAGAAACCGACGACGAACTTCTCGCCCTTCTTGGCCCTGTTGCTGAAATCGAGCGACACCTTCATGGGTTTTCCCGCATCGTGGCTGGCCACGTAAATAGCGTCGTCGCCGTCGGGATACTTGAAGAAACCAGCCACCACCGAACCACTCTTTGCCTGGCACCAGTGATCTTCAGGAAACGCTCTCCATCCCCCGATGATTTTCACCTTCTTTGTTTTTGCATCGATCCTGGGTTGCCTGGTCTTGGGGTCTATTTCGGGCGTCGAGAATACTTCTATGCTCTTGATCTTGCCGTCCTCTTTGTGACAGACGGGGCGCCCTATCTTGGCCAGTTCCGGCCACAGCGATTTCATTTCCCGTCCGATCCGAACGAAGTGATGGTTATCGTTCCATTTCTGGTCTCTCTCGTGCCACACCTGTCCGATGAACCACATGCAGACCTTAAGTCCATGGGCAATGGTCGTATTGAGCGTGTACATGTTCTGGTTGTAACTGTAGACGTGCAGCCAGCGTCCCATGAAGCTCCGGCGCTCTTCGGCGAATTTGGCATAGATACTGCAATGCCCGTAGTGGAAACCGAAACCGCGCCGCCAATGATAGTCGTACCACGCGACCACACCCGGGTTTCCCCACATCCATCCCAGTGATTTGCTGTATTTTGTGCCAATCCATATCGGGTGCGTACCGTCCCATTTCTTGATCAGCGCATGGTGAAAATTCATGTCGCCACCGCTTCGGAAGTAGTGGTCGAGCGTCTCGTTCCACAGGTTGTAGCCCCATACCGCGCGGTCGTTGCGCACCTTCTCGCAGATCTCCTTGACTCTCGGTCTCTGCCACATTCTCGGATCGCGGATGTCGTGCTGGGCGTCGGGCCCCCACGCCAGGATGTCTATCATCAGCTTGACGCCGTGTTTTCGGAGAATGGGCACGCGCCATTCCCGGTAGACGCCATAGAGCGTATTGTATCCGGCGTTTTTCATGTTGACGATCAGGCCCTCGAACTCGTCAACTGTCTTGGGATAGTTGTCCGACTTGCCATAGCCAGTGGCCAGAACGTAGGCGAACTCGTCGGGCGCCGGGGCCACTTGCAGGCAAAGTTCTTCTCTTTGTTTCTTTGTGAGCGCGGGGGTGAGTTCTTTACCGAGTTTCGTCAGCCTGTCAATCTCCGCCTTTTCCGGGTATTTCTCTTCGGCGACGCACAGGGACGATGTTAGAGTCGCTACTACGCCTGTAACGATCGCCAGGAACCACGCTGATTTTCTTGCCTTCATCACCTGAAACCTCCGCCGGCCTCGTCTTGTAAATTCGTTGATGCCCAGAGACCGTCCCCGGGCCGGCTGGAGACAATATGACACCCGATCCCAACTCAGTCAAGGGCGAGATGCGACAATCCGACTAATGTGTCAGGATCGAGGGGCAACGTCTCGATATGTGAACTTAATATTAAGGCTCTGATCCAATAAAGTTGGTGACCCACGGGTTCGGAATTGCGCCCCAATGCAGAGCCGTATTCATGCCAGCCACGGGCGCGAGCCCTCACCGTCACCCGCATTTCGGCGAATTGGGCGAATTGGAATAGGGGACCCCGAGCCCCCCATCTCCCGATTCTCACACCCGATAGCAAGCAGCAGCATGACCGGAATTGCAATCCATTTCAATGGCTGGATTGTACCCGCAGTTTTCGATACAATCCATATCTTGCGGACCACGTGATTTGAAAGAGATTGAACATGGGCAAGTACAAGAGTAAAGAGGCTGAGGCTCACTGCAACGAGGCGGCAGGCAACGGGGAGCAGGGGCAAGACCCAAGTGACACCACTTACTACGACAAGAGGATCCTCTTCTTCAAGAAGTACATCGCCAGAAACCCTGACAACGCTCAGGTGTACCGGATCATGGGCTCCTTCTACTTGAGGTATAAACAATATCCAGAGGCCATCGCTGCCTACGAAAAGGCTATTGACATCAAACCAGATTTCGCCCGGGCATACAACCATATGGGCGATGCCTACTTCCAACTTGAGCAATACCCGGATGCCTTCGCGGCCTACGAGAAGGCCATAGCCATCGAGCCGGATTTCGCTTATGCGTACTACCGCATGGCCATCGCCTATGATGAGCTTTGGCACTATGTAGACGCCATAGCTGCCTACAAGAAGGTCGTAGCCCTCGAGCCAGATAACGCCTGGGTGTATTACCGCATGGGCGATGCCTACGCCAAGCTTGAGAAATATCCAGAGGCCATCGCTGCCTACGCGCAGTACGTCGCCCTCAAACCGAATGTCGCTCGTGCGTATTTCTCGATAGCAAACGCCTACAGTTCACTTGGCCAGTATCCAGAGGCCATCGCCGCCTACAAGAAGGTCAAAGAGGTCGAGCCAAGGGGGGTCAAGTTCCACATTGCACACAGGCGTATTGGCGAAATTGAAGCGAAGTTGCCCAAATAGGGGAGCGGTCTGGCCATAGCGATAGATTACGACACCTTTTGCCAATTGCCAGCCGTCAGCACTGGTCTTTACCGCCTGCGTCTGCGGATCACCGCCAGACCGCCGAGGGCCAGCAGGCTCAGCGCAGCGGGCTCGGGGATGGTGACGATGCGGGCCTGGTCGATGCTTAGTTCGGCGAACAATGCAAAGGAAGCGGAACCCAGGCCGGGGGGAACCGTCACCGTGTCCGTACCGGGCAGGGTTTCAAAGGCGCGGAACTCCAGCAGACCCGTGGGATATGTGGCCGATGGATCGCCAACCACCGCATCGGAAGTGTCGAGATAGGGCGTGTGCGTTTGAATGCCTATAATGGTCTCACCAGGATCAAAAGTTACCGAGCCAGTGAGCGAGGCTAAACCGCCAGCGGGGTCAAAATGCACGATATAGGTATGCACCATCGCGCCGGCGGGAATGAGGATGGGCGGGGCGGAGCTTCCGGTGTGCGTACCCGGCCCGACCGCGTTGACGAAGATGCCGGCGGAAAGGAACGTGATCCCTTCGTCCAGGATACCGATGATGGTGGAGCTTTCAGTGTCGCCTTCGAGGAAGGAGACCGGAGAAGAGATGGGCGTCATGGCGCCCGTGGTGGAGAGGATGTCTCCCTGCGCTTGACCGACCAGCATGAAACTCATCACGCCGAGCAGCACCGAACGCAGGCGACGTTTCCCGACCGCGCGGGAGGACACAACCGTTTCCGATACAAGGGCTGTCTGATGGAGGGTATTCATGAGGATGTCCTTTCTTGTGAAGTCATCTTAAATGGCTGTTTATTATGCCTATGTGCCCGGCGTGACGGGGTCGGGGATCACGACGACACCGAAGGAGCGGGCAACGCTCCTGCCCTCGTCATTGATCGACCGGCTCAGGCCGAATACTGCCCGTCGTTCGACATGAACGGACTGATAACTGGTATAAATAATACCACATACCCCTCATTTCGCCAAGAGAATTCTCAAATTGTTCAGCCCGCTGCCCGGGCCAGGTGCGCCACGTCCTCGAGGCGGCCGAGGCCAGGGCGTTGGCTATCCGGCGCCGCAGGTGGAACACCTCGTCGCGGGCGTACACCTCGGGGCGACTACCCTCACGCCAGCCGCTGGCGGGCTGGCGGGGGCGGCGAACATAAGCGAAGAAAATATCACACCTTAACTGCCTGTGACATACCACAACGGCACGCGATTGACAAATGATAATTCGACTCACATCTAACATCCTTTAGTAAAAGCAGTTACTGCGTCACGATGAGCCGACCGGGGACCTCTATCGGGCTGGGTGGAGGTACACAGCCCGCCGAGGTGTGACATACCATCAGGGCAGACGATATGCTATATCAACTCTCCGGGATATGTATATAAATGGCCGTCCGACTGGATGATAGCGATGTTACGACCCCGTATAATGCGATGCGGCGGTGGTCGGGCGGCGCCGAAGATCGGGCCTGAAGGTGTGAACCAGATGTGACACCCGGGCTCAGGGCTCGATGTCGAGGGTCATTACCGTGATGTCGTCGATCTGCATGCCGTCGCGGCAGGCCTGTTCGATGCGGGAGGTGATCTCCATCATCATGTCGGTCCGCGGCAGGGTGAGAGTCGCCCCGAAGATATCGGTGAACTTGCTGTTGGTCTCCCCGGCCAGCGAGTCGCAGGCGCCGTCGGTGTACAGCACGATCCGGTCTCCGGGCTCGAGGGAAACCTGGCGTGACTCGAACTGGGCGTCGTCGAATACGCCCAGGAGGCAGCCTTCGGCCTCGAGCGACTCGAAAGCGCCGTCGCGGCGGACGAGTACGGGTGCGGGGTGTCCGGCCCGTGCGTATGTCAGGGTGAGACTCGCGACGTCCAGCACTCCGTAGACTGCGGTGCAGAAATTGCAACTGGAGAGTTCCTGTGCGCAGATATCATCGTTGAGTTCGGCGAGCGATACATCCGGCGGGATAATTTCGTAGGTATTGCCCACAATCCGCTTGGTCTGCAGGGCCTTCTTGATGAACATCGTCAGCAGCGCCGCGGGCAGTCCGTGCCCTACCGCATCGGCGATATAGAATCCAACGTGCGTTTCGTCGAGGCGTGTAACGTCGTATATATCGCCGCTTACGAAGCTGATCGGGCGGTAGAGCACGCTGAATCTCGCGTCGCCGACTTCGGGCAGGCGTCGCGGTAGGAAGTCCCGCTGCAGCCTCGAAGCCAGGCGCATCTCTTCGTCGAGCGTTTCCCCGGCGCCGCGGGCGATACCATTGAGGCTGCGTAGATTGAAGATGTCGCGATGGAGGTCGGCGATGCCCGGTTGGAGCGCCGACACCGCGTCGAGTTGGGCCGCAAGCACCTCGGGAGAAACCATCGCCGGAACGCTGAGGAACTGCCCCCGCCTCCCGGCCAGCATCTTCTGACCGGTCGACTCGAACTCATTGAGCATGAACACCGCAATGGCAGCGCTGCCTTTGAGTTCCTGGAGTATCGCGCCGAGATGAAGCGCATCGTCGCCGTTATCGCTGGGGCAGATCACCGCGAGTCCCACATCGCGGAGCTGCTTGGCCATCGACTGCGAGTGGTCCAGCGACGTGAGATCCCATCGCCCGCCGGCGGCTTGGCGGACGGTCTGCGGGGCTGAGTCAGCTCCGATCCACAGCAATTTAGGTCTGTCTGGCAAGGAAGTTGTCCTGGTAACCAACGCGACCGGCGCAACGGACGGGAAACTCGCACGCGCGAGTCCCTTTGGCATAATCGTCAAGGTCCTGCGTCGGCTTTAGTTGCGGGAGGAATATTTCCCAGAAACTCTACTTTTGCCCCCTCGACCACCCCGTTGCGACGGAACCCCCCCGCCGACACTTCCAGGACATATTGTGCGGGCCGATGAGAACTGTATGACATGCGCCCCATTCGATCGCGTTCGGCGGCCATTGTGTAGATCTTCACTATGCGCAAATCGCTGCCGATGAAAGCGATATCGAGCGGGATCAGGCAGCCCCGCATGCAGTAGGCCCGCGGGGCGGCTTTGGGATACATGAACAACATGCCCACTGACTCGTCGAGATACGCCCTTCCGGCCAGACCGCGATGCCGCTGAACATCGTTGGTGGCGAGGTCCACGTCCCATACCGCCGAACCGATTCTGACCCTTGCCGGATCGCTGTCGTCCAGTCCCCCGCAACCGGCGAGCGCCAGGGGGAGGCACATCGCCCCCAACCACAAGCCCATGCGACTTCGAAACTTTCGGTAACTCCGAGCCATCCGCTCTACACCCCGCCGGACCGCGGGCGCCCGCGGGCGTCGATCGCCGCCAGCATCCTGGTAACAAGTTCCATGGGCAGGCCCACAACATTGGAGAAGCTCCCGTCGACCTTCACGACGAATCTGTCGGCGGTTTCCTGGATGGCGTAGGCGCCGGCCTTGCCGCGCCACTCACCCGATTCCACGTATCGGTCAATTTCGTCCGGCGTCATTGTGCGCATCGTTATGCGTGTGGTCTCCGAGGCGATCGTTCGCCAATGTCCCGCCCCGAGCAGCGCCACCCCGGTAATAACTTCGTGCTGCGTTCCGGAGAGCCTGGCGAGCATCGCCGCGGCGTGCTCGGGTCCGGAGGCCTTGCCCAGGATTTCCTCCCCGATAGAAACTACCGTGTCGGCCCCGAGGACAACTGCCTCTGCATGGATCCTCCGGACCGAACTGGCTTTGAAGTAAGCCAGCGCCTCGGCGTGCCCCGCGGGAGTGAGTCCTTCATCGATGTCGTCCGGCTCGTGGATCGGGGGATGCACAACGCGACAGTGCAGCCCGGCTTGGCGCATCAGCGTCTCGCGTCGCGGGCTGCTCGATGCCAGAATCAATGTTTCTCGGTCGCTCATCGCATCTGCTCTTTGCCTGTTGGTTCAACGAACTATAGTCCAACGCCGTCAGGAATGAAAGACCTCCGTTTGGTGTATGCGATGAGAATTCGTTGACCCGGCGTCGGGTCGGCGTCTACAATACTGTCGCAGTGAGGGTAAGGAAATCATGCCGGATAACATCGTCACACCAACCGCACCGGAAGCTCCGGCCCGAAAACCCCGGGGCGTGCGCCTGGCGGGCTTGCTGACAGCCATACCGTGCTGGGCGATACTGGCGGCGGGACTGTCCCTGACCGCTCGCAGCAAGGGCGACGGAACGCACGTGCAGATGGGTCTGCCCCCATGCCGCTGGATGGTGGTCGACGGCGTTCCGTGTCCGACGTGCGGGCTTACGACATCCATCACCGCCGCCGCACACGGCGACCTGTCCGCATCGGCGAGCGCCAACGTCTTCGGAACGGTGCTTTTTTTCGCTATCGTTGTGGGCGGGACATTCGGTATTCTTCAGGCCGTAAGCGGTTGGAATATTCTCGGTCGGATCTTCCGGCGCAGGTGGTGGTTTTTTGTCGGGATTCTGATAACCGGCGTCCTGGCGGGGTGGGCAATCAAGCTGGCGATCGGGTACAATACGGGACAGTATCCCACGCATTAGAGGTGCTTCTAGTGAGACTGACATATAAATCGAAATTAAAAATGCTTCTGGCGTCAGTGATCGTATTGATGCTGCTGACCAGCGGTTGCGGCAGCTTCCTTTACTTCCTGTGGCCTTTCGGCAGGACGGTAACGATACCGGCTGAGTTTGAAGGGTTGAAGGACAGCACTGTCGCCGTGGTCGTCTTCGCACCGGAATCCACTCAGTTTGAATACCCTTGGGCGGTACTGCATCTATCGGCGATGACCTCGGCGAGGCTCCGCGCGGGGGTCAAGGGCGCATCGACTATCGATGCGCAGAAGATAAACGCCTACCAGCGTAAGAATCTGCACTGGGCGCAGATGGACAGGACGGAGCTGGGCAGGGCGCTCAAGGCGGATTTCGTTCTGTATATTTCGCTGGTGGAATTCTCGATGGTCGAGGAAGGTTACGTCGACCTGCTCCGCGGAAGGATCAACGGCGAGATCAAGGTCTACGACTGTTCGAAGAATGAAGATGACGCGTGCGTATGGACGTGCGATAGTATCCGGGTCCAGTTCCCCAAGACCGCCACGGTGCGAACCGCAAAGAACGAAGCGGACATACACTCGGTTATCATGGTGAAGTTCAGTGAAAAACTCGCCAGGAAATTCTACTCGTACAAGGTCAACAGGGAAGACCGGGAAGACCAATGAATCGCAGACGACAAATTATCCTGATCTCGCTTCTGGCGGTCATGGGCGCCGCGATCGGCGGGTGCTCGTTTTTCGGGTGGATGGTCAACGTGATGATACCGCCGAAACCTGTGGCGGCCGCCTACGAACTCCCCCCCGGTGGAAAGGTGCTCGTGCTGGTCGATGACCTGGGCAAGCCCGTGCGATACGAGCAGATCAAGCGCCTGCTGACCGAGAAGATCAACAAGCTCCTGCTGGACAACAAGGGCGCCGAGAAGGTCGTCTCATACGAGGACGTTTTTCGCCTGACAGCCAGCCGGAAAGATTTCAACCGCCTGGGCATCGCCAACATCGCCCGCGAATTGGGAGCGAGTCAGGCTATCCACGTTTACCTCGACGAGTTTTCGCTCAAGGACAATCCCAGTATAAGCCTGTGGCACGGTAAGCTGGGCGTTTCGGTTCGGGTGGTGGACATCGAGGGCAATACCAAGTGGCCCATTGACCAGCCTTCGGGTCACAAACCCGAAGCGGCGGAAACTCCTCAAGTGGACGACCCGTCTCCGACTTACGGGGCAAAAGTCGCCGCCGAACTCGCCGACGAGATGTCCGCGAAGATCGCAAGGCTCTTCTACAAGCACTCCGAGCCACGCGGACACACGCCGGGCGAGGATTGAAAACCGGTATTCTGGCGGCGGTACAACATCCCCCCAAAACAAGCATATAACCCATCGCATATAAGATAATCACCTTACAAATCGGAATTGCACTTGACATGCAGGGGAATGACCTTATAATACAGTTGCTGTGAGGATGCAAACCGGGCGTATTCCGGTCCAAGCGTCGTACCAACCGAGGTTTTTGTAACGCTTGTTCGAGCTTTGAATTTGCTTGTTCGGGCATTGAATCTGAGGGCTCAATGAAGAAGTTTCTTTCATCGCGTGTCTTGTTGGTTACCGTCCTTCTCATAATCGGCTTGGTGCTTCTCGGTCAGAACATGGGAATCGCAGATTCCCGTCCTCCGGCGAAAACCACTGGTACCGACTCGACAGTCGCCGCGTCGCCCCCGCAGTTGGACTGGGCGTTGGCGGGGCTGCTGGCAGGGGGAGCCCTGATCACACTGCTCCGCCCGAGGCGAAGAAAGACCGTCCCGGTAACGGTAACCACGAAGTAGCTCTCCAGCATCAATTGCATGAATCGCTTCCCCCGCGGTCGTTATTGGCTGTCGGGTCCCCCGCAATAGTTCCCCCATCCCGCATGACAGCGGTCGCTGTCTGAATTTTCGTGAAGTTATATTCTCCTTTCTGATGTTGCATTGTGTGGGCAAAGTGTCTATTCTTTTCGGGTAACGGGCTCGGCGGCTCTGTCGGGCGGTACTATTTCGCAAGCAACGGTCAACAAGAGGAGTCATTTATGATTCAGGTAACATGCGCATGCGGCGCAACCATGCAGGTTCAGGACGAGAATGCAGGTAAGCAATGCAAATGCCCCAAGTGTGGCGCGGTATGCCAGATCGGCGCAGCCCCGGCGGCAGCGGCTCCCGCGGCAGCCCCGCCTGCAGCGGCACCACCGGAAGCAGCCCCACCGGCAGCGCCAGCAGCGGCGGCTCCTGCTGTGGCCGGCGGGCGTCCCGGCGGTCTGACGGCCCTGGCGGTCATAAACTTCGTCTTCGGCGGATTTGGGATTATAGGCGGATTGATCACACTAGCCCTCGGCGGTGTCGCCTCGTCTGCGGGCAGTTTCTCTGATGAGCTTGCCAAAGCCGCTCGCGAATCCGCTCGAAGATCGGGCGATCCCGACGCCGCCGAAGCAATGAACAAGCTCGTTGGCTCGGGAGCCAGTGATATTTCAACTATGTTCTACGTCCTCGGTATTGCGGGGCTAATCCTTGCGGCGTTACTTATTGTGGCGGGTGTAGGCTACCTCAAGCAGTCAAAGAAGAAGGGGTATGTGTTCGGCAATATCTACGGTATTGCGGCGATCATCGTGGTGGTCCTCCAACTCGCCATGCTTGGCATAGGATTGGGATTCGGATCGATCTTCGGCCTGATCTATCCGATCGTAACACTGGCGCTTCTGAACACCGCGTTCAAGAACAGCTTCCCGAACCCGTAATTTCACGCGCATCTCAGGATGTGCTTCGGGCCCAACGCTTCAGGGACCTGCCTGGCGACAAGCCGGGCAGGCCCCGGTCTGTTGGGCTGAACCGCGCACTGCGACAGCGCAGGCGATTGCGGTGGTACGAGTATGAGCGAATGGCATTGCGCGATCGGCGGTGCGAAGTACGGTCCGGTATCCGCTCAGGAGCTGCGCAAATGGCTGGCGGAGGGCAGGCTCCAACCTACCGACCATGTCTGGCGTGAAGGCATGAGCGAGTGGGTTCCGTACAACACCGTCGAAGAACTCAACTCAGCGATAGTCCCCCAGGTCAGCGGCACGGTTTACGCGCAAGGACCCGTCCTGATCGCCCCGCAGCAAGGTAACGGAATGGCCGTCGCGGGAATGGTCCTTGGGATCGTCAGCGTACCTCTTGTCGTGCCTTTGTTCTGCCTGTGGCCCATCGGGCTGGTCTGTGCGATTGTGGGACTCTGCCTGAGCGTTGTGGGCAAGAGCAGGTCAAAAGTGACCAACACCGGCGGGGGAATGGCCATTACCGGAATCGTGCTGTCATGCGTGACACTGGTTCTGTTAGTAGCAGTATTCGTCATGTTCTTGACGGGAATGAGCATGATGGGCGATGCCTTGCGAAACTTACCCAGGCGCCGCTGAGGGGCAAACGGATCAATATCCAGCAGCCTGTCGTGTTGCATCTCAGCTTGCAGTGCATATAATGGTTTTTTCAGGCCCCGATGTAATCCGAACCCACAGATTAGGAGTGTTCCATGGCTGATTGTAATTGCGGTGACCATGATCCGGCACCGACCACCGGGCTCGATGCCCGAGTGCAGGAAGTTATCGAGACGATTCGTCCGCTTCTTCAGGCCGACGGCGGCGATATCGAACTGGTGTCGATAGACGCCGAAGAAGGCAAGGTCTTTGTTCGCCTCCAGGGCGCCTGCAAGGGCTGCCCCGGCGCCGCGATGACGTTGAAGATGGGCGTCGAACGCCATCTCAAAGAGAAAGTGCCCGAAGTCACAGAAGTAGTCGCGGTTCAATAGCCCCCAAGCGATTCGCAGCAGTTTCGCCGCCGCGGTATCATGGACCTTCTTCTCGTGCGCCGAATCGTTGCGCCAGGAGGCATGTATGAAATCCGGGACAAATCTCGCTATTTGGCTCGTCACCGCGACCGTTGTGCTTCTGCAGATTACCCCGGCGCCGGCGGCGGATTCCCGCTCGGCGCTCGAGGATGACTGGCTCTTTCAGGCTGATGGTCGCCCGACGGCCCAGCGATGCAAGTTCGAGATACAGTGGGCTCAACAACTCGCCAAGAGGCTCGCCCTGTTGACCGGGGCGCCGGACCTTCGAGCTGACCTGGCTGCACTATCCGATCTCGACAAACAACTGACCGCCCTGGACGCTCGCAACAAGACCGCCGCAACAAAACTCTATCTCGCTATCCGACGCGCCAAGCGGCGGATCGTCCTGAAGAACCCCGCGGTCGATTTCACGCAAGTGCTGCTGGTCGACAACCCGTATCCCAGCGGTCGAGAATGGCCCCACCAGTCGCGGCATCGCAACAACTTCATGGCCAATGGAGCAGGCCGCCTGATAATCGCCGGCCTGGATCCGGGTGCTCCGGCCAGATCGCTCGTACCGGAAGGCAAGGGCGGTTTCTTCTGGCGGGCGGATCTGTCCTTCGACGGGAAAAAGGTGATCTACTGCTGCAAACGAACTTCGCCCGACTCGTCCGATTGGGCACTGCAACTGCTCGCCTCGCCCGGTGGAAACAACATCGTCACCCAGAACAACGCCTTCGCCGCCAACGATAAGGGCGTCAGCTACAGAGTCTCGTTCGACATCGGTCCGACGGTATGGGCGGACGGCGGCCAGACGACGGTGAGTGACGATAAGATTTTGATCGAGTTGCTCAACTCATCCGGCAAGGTCGTGGCCTCCCACGCGGCCGCACCGGGACGGTGGCGCGGATCGCAGACCTTCACCCCGGGCAACTTCACCTACAAGGGAGACGGATCGGGCAAGCTCCGATTCAGACTTTCGCCCGCGGGCAAGACCACTTCGACCCGGTTCTACGGCGCGATCGACAATCTGCGGGTGACCGGGGGCAAGACGATAGTGTTCTCTGAGAACTTCAACTCCTTCACCGGCGGGGGTTCCGGTAGCCAGCATCGCACGGGCCTGGGGCTCCGTCATTCAGCGGGAGTTGTCGGTTGGTCGAAGTCGGGACTCAACGCCCTTCACGGCGTCCAGCGCCCGGGGAAGGAGAAGAAGAAGCAGAAGCAGGACATCTCTTTCCACCTGTACGAGATCAACGCCGACGGTACGGGCCTGAAGCAACTGACTTTCGGCGACTTCGACGACCTCGACCCGATCTACCTGCCCGACGGGCACATCATGTTCTCGACCACACGAGGCCACACTTACGTACGCTGCGGGCCCGACTTCCCCGCCTACATCCTGGCGCGGTGCGACGCGGACGGTAAGAACATCTACATCATCTCGCAAAACAGTGAACCGGACTACCTGCCTTCGCTGCTGAACGACGGGCGAGTGGTATTCTCGCGGTGGGAATACACCGACAAGGAGCAGAAGCGCGTCCAGAGCCTCTGGACGGTCAATCCCGACGGTACGAACGTGACGGCGTTCTGGGGCAACCAGAGCGTCTGGCCGGACCACCTCGCCGAACCGCGAGCCATCCCCGGACAACGGCGCGTGATGTTCGTCGGCGTCGGTCACCACCAGTGGTTCGACGGGGCGATCGGTATTGTCGACCCGTCCAAGGGGCTGAACTATCCCAAGGGGCTGACCAAGGTAACACCCGACGTGCGCTGGGCGGAAGTCGGCGATGGACCGAAACCCGCCCCCAGTGAAAACGACAACTATCGCGCCGCGGGCAAATTCCAGGCATACAAGACACCGTACCCACTGAGCGCCGAAGACTTCCTCGTCTCCGCCAAACGCGGCGGTAAGTTCAGCCTCTACCTGATGGACACCTGCGGTAATCGTGAGTTGATCTACACCGGACGCCATAACGCGTGGCACGCAATTCCGTTCCGCCCGCGCAAGAAACCGCCGGTCCTTCGGGATGCGGTGGCCTGGCCGGGTACGGGCAAAGATCACAAGCCCGTCAAGAACGGCGTGTTCCTCAGTTCCAACGTCTTCCAGGGCGCACCGCTGCTTCCGAAGGACAAGGTCAAGTATCTTCGCGTGATCCAGTCGGACGCCAGGACGTATACGACGTGGCACAAGACATACCAGACCGCCGGACCGGCGATCTCCGCCACCCAGGCGGACTCCGTCAAACGCATTCTCGGGACCGTGCCCGTCGAGTCGGACGGTTCGATCTGCTTCGAGGCCCCGCCGGGCAAGGCACTGCACTTCCAACTGCTCGACAAGGACTTCCGCTGCATCCAGACAATGCGATCGTTTACCGGCGTGATGCCCGGCGAGGTCCGCGGATGCCTCGGATGCCACGAACTGCAGAATACCGCCGGCGCCGCGGCCGCCGGTCGGAGCAAGACCGGTATCGCGCTGCGGAAACCGCCGGCCAAACTAACCCCCCCGCCCTGGGGCGTCTCGGTAAGTATCGGGTACGAACGATTCGTCCAGCCGATTCTCGACCGGTACTGCGGCAAGTGTCACCAGGGCAAGGGCAAGGGTCGCAAGAAGCTCGACATGACGCTGCGGTACTCGTCGGCCCGCTGGGGGCGATGGAAGTCGCGCGATATCCCCTCACCGTTCAAGGAGCCCTACCTGACACTGGTCGGCGGGCGGTTCGGGTGGAACGGGAAGATCAAAATGGACAAGTACGGTTTGCCCGGTTCGATCTCCGGCTGCCTGGTGGTCGAAGGATACCCCGAGCGCGACCCCAAGTCGCTGGCCACGCTCAAACCGATGACGCACCTGTCGTATACCAGCAAGCTGATCCACAACGCGATGAGCGGAAAGCACAACAAGGTCAAGGTCGACGCCTTGAGCCTCCGCCGCCTGATCGCCTGGGTAGACGCAAACGGTCCGTACCTCGGCGACGAGGAAATCCGCCAGATCCCCGACCCGCCCTTCAAGACCCTCGAAGCCATCGGCGTCCGCCCGCGCCTTGCGACAGCGCCGAACATCGATCGCTTCAACGTGCGCCAGGATGGTAACGCGATCGAGGCGGTCAAGGACGCGATGAAAGCTGATTGAAGCGGTTTTTACGACAATCGCGCCTTCTTGCACGCTTACGCCATTACGCATCGTAATCCGACGCATGGTTTAGCATGGTTTAGCGGTCGAGCATCGCTCGACGTTCGCCGTTCAACGACGAACGACGCGACGACGAACGCGGGGCGATGCCCCGCCGCTAAACGGGGATATGGCGTTGATTTCGGTTTCTTGATTCGCGACAATGCAGACATGAAACGACACACACATATCCTATGCGTATTTGCTGCGACAGCAATGACCGTCGCAATCGCGTTTATCGCCTGCGGTAAATCGACCAGCAAGGACGCCATGACCGTCCGCCGCGCCGACAATGACCAGCACCTTGAGATACTCGATGGCGACAAGTGCGTCCTGCGGTACAACTTTCGCAACGTGCCCGTGCCCAAAACCGCCAAAGGCAAGTACGCCGTCGCCCGCAGCGACTACATCCACCCGCTCTACGGACCGGGCGGTGAGGTGCTGACCAAGGACTATTCGCCCGAGCACCCCCACCATCGCGGTCTGTACTGGGCCTGGCCGGAAGTGTTCTACAAATCCCAGAAACGAGACCTCCATGCACTCCAGGGTGTATTCGCGCGGCCGGACAAGATCGTCCGCGCTACCGGCGGAAAGGAAACCGCGACAATAGCAGCCACCAGCAAGTGGCTCTGGGACAAAGAAGAGATCGTCGCCGAGACAGCAACCATCACCGCCCGACGAATCTCCGGCGACGGGCTGCGGATCATCGATCTGAAATTCGAATTCAACGCCCTGGTCGAAGGCGTTTCGATTGCACGTCGCGGACAGAAGGCCTACGGGGGCTTTAACATGCGATTCTCCGCGCGGAAGGACCAGGAGATTCCCAAGTACATCGACCCGGTCGGTAAGAAACCCCGGCGGGTATGGGCCCAGATTGTCGGCGTACCTCCCAAGGGAAAGAGCCCGGTAGCGGTAGCCATCTTCCAGCACGCCGCAAATCCGCACTACCCCGGCGATTGGGTGACCTATCCGAACCTGAACTGGCTCCAACCGACCTTCCCGTCCAAAGGCGTCAAATACGCACTGACCAAGGGCAAGCCCCTGGTCCTGAGATTCCGCCTGTGCATCCGGAATGGCAAGATGACCGACAAGCAACTCGCTGAGCAATGGACCGATTTCAACCGGCCTCTGAGGAGCCGAACATGAGTACTCTCTCCCGCCGCGGTTTCATAAAAACCATCACCGCCGGCGTTGCGATTCCCGCCATCGTACCCTCAAGCGCGCTGGGCAAAGCCGGAACGGTCGCGCCGAGCAACCGCATCGCAATGGGCTTCATGGGCACCGGCGGACGGATGAACGCGCTGTTCGGCGCATTCCTGCCGCAGAAGGACGTCCAGGCGATCGCGGTGGCAGACCCTCGCGACAAAGCCCGCCAGGCCGCGGTGAAAAGAACCAAGGTCAACCCCAAATCCTCCTACCGCGACTTCCGCGAACTCGTCGCCCGCAACGACATCGACGCGGTCGCCATCGCCAGCCCGGATTACTGGCACGTACCGCTATCGATAGCGGCGATCAAGGCCGGCAAGGACGTCTACTGCGAGAAACCGCTGAGCAACACGATTTCCGAGGGGCGGATACTTGTCGATACCGTCGAGCGATACGGGGCGGTCTTCCAGCACGGAACGCAACTGCACTCGATGCGAACCGTACACCAGGCCTGCCAACTCGTCCGAAACGGGCGGATCGGCGAACTCAAGCAAATCGTGATCGGCTCGCCGCCGGGCAAACGTGCGGGCCTGCCCCGCGACGAACCCGTCCCGGCGGATATCGACTACGACATGTGGCAGGGCCCGGCGCCGTTGCGCCCTTACAATTCGAACGTCGTCAACAGGACCGGATGGTACTTCGTCAGCGACTACTCTCAGAGCGGATGGATCGCGGGTTTCGGCGTACACGACATCGACATCGCCCAGTGGGCTATCGGTATGGGGCGGACCGGGCCAGTCGAAATCGAGGGGCGGGGCGTGTTCCCCACCGACGGGCTGTACGATACGGTCATGACTTACGAACTTCACTTCACGTATCCAAACGGAGTGAAACTGCTGATGACCGACACGTCGCGCAACCGCCACGGCGTGACGTTCCACGGTAGCGAAGGCAAGGTCTACACGCGTTACTCGATCGAGACCGAGCCGAAATCTCTGGCCCGGGCGGCATTCAGCCCCGGCGACACCCTCCTGGAAAAAAGTCCCGGTCACCAGCGGAATTTCCTGGACTGCGTAAAGAGCAGGCAGGAAACGGCGACGCCCGCGGAAGTCGCACACCGCGCAACGTCGACGGCGCTGCTCGGCGGAATAGCTGTAAAACTCGGACGCAAACTGCGATGGAACCCCAAAACCGAACGATTCATCGACGACCCCCAGGCCGACTCCCTCCTGACCTGCGCAATGCGCCCGCCATGGCGACTCTAAGAGTAAGGTATTCAAATGAAACGTAGCATTACAGCGATAACATTGTTCTCACTGACGCTGATCGTGTGCGTCGCGCCGGCGGCGACTTTGGACGAACCGACCGATCCACGCAACGCCGCGGGAGATATCCCCAGGGGCGCCAAAAACCTGTTCCTCAAGGCCGCCTGCACCGCCAATAACGTCTGGTCCGATCGCAAACCGGAGCTGGCGGTTAACGGTAATCGAGCGGCGGGCGATCACTGGGCCGGTCCGCCGATACCGTCCGAACACACCGTCGACCTGAAGACGCCCGCGAAGTTCAACACGATCCGCATGATCACGTACTTCGACGGGCGCCGGAGCTACCAGTACCACGTCGAAGTCTCGACCGACGGTAAGGCCTGGAAGCAGGTCATCGACCAGCGGAAGAACAAGGCGGCCGCCAAGGCGCCCGGGCGAGTGTTCAAGTTCGAACCGGTCACCGCGCGATACGTCCGCACCACGTTCACGAATAACTCCAAGGACAACAAATCCGGCGGGCACATCGTGGAGATCGAAGGGTACATGATCGATCCGAACGCAAAGCCCAAGCCCGCGACAAACGTCAAACAGCTGTCCGGGACGACCGGTTCGGTCAACAAGCGATACGATCGCGATGCGACGCCGCAATTGCCCGACTCGAAGGAATGGTCCGCGGTGGCCTGGCGCGGCGAGCGCGTACACGGGCAGTTTGTGGTATGGACCGGCGCCGACCTGAAAGATGTTACGCTGACGGCTTCGGCGATGAAGGGACCGGGAGGCAAGCTGATCCCCGCCGAATGCGTCGTACCGTTCTTCGTTCGCTACACGATGGGCGGCGGGCAACTGCTGGGCGACATACTCGAACCGGCCAGACCGATCGACCTTCCGGGCGGTTCGACGCGACCGATATGGCTCAGCGTCAACGTTCCCCGAGACACCACGCCGGGCGTTTACGGCGGGACGCTCGGAGTCAAGGACGCCGCGGGACATTCGGTAACTTTCAAGCTGACCGTCGACGTGCTGCCCAATGTGCTGCCCGCACCGAAGCAATGGTCGTTCCACCTGGATTTGTGGCAGCATCCATGGGCGATCGCCCGCATTCACGGACACAAACCGTGGTCGCCTCAGCACTGGGCCAAGCTCAAGAAGGTGCTCACACTGGCCGCCAACGCCGGGCAAAAATGCCTGACCGCCACCATCGTCGACCGTCCCTGGGGCAGGCAGACACAGGACGCGTTCGGCTCGATGATCGCCCCCACCCGCAAGGCCGACGGCACGTGGACGTACGATTACTCATTGTTCGACAAGTGGGTGGAATTCGGGTTCAAGTGCGGTATCGACAGGCAGATCAACTGCTATTCGATGGTACCATGGGGCAACAACCTGTACTACCAGGACGCCGCGTCGGGCAAGTACGTCAAGATCACCGCAAAGCCCGGATCGAAGGCATACACCGACTACTGGTCGCCCCTGCTGAAGGACTTCGCAAAGCATCTCAAGGCCAAAGGCTGGTTCGAAAAGACCACCATCGCGATGGACGAGCGGCATCTCGAAGACATGAAGAACATGATCGCGCTGGTCGATAAGGTGGCGCCCGGAATGAAGATCACGCTGGCTGCAAACAAGAACCTCGAATCGATCATCGACCGCATCCACGATTACTGCTTTGCGATACGGTTCAAGGCAAAGCCCGAACTGAACCTCAAACGCTCCGCACAAGGACGCCAGACCACGTTCTACATATGCTGCGCCCCGCGGCGCCCGAACACGTTCCCGTTCAGCCCCCCCGCCGAGAGCACCTGGCTTGGCTGGAACGCCGCCGCCCGGCGATACACCGGACTCCTGCGGTGGGCACTGTGCAGCTACAACATCGATCCGCTGAAGACCACCGACTACCCGCGCCGCAGGTGGCCTACGGGCGATTGCTTCCTGATCTACCCCGGCCCGCGGAGTTCGATTCGATTCGAGCGCCTGCGCGAAGGGATCCAGGACTACGAGAAGATCCGCATCCTCCGCCAAGGGCTGACCAAGCAGGGCAAGGCGGGCGCCGGGGGGCTGTCGAAACTCGAATCAATCCTCAAAACAATAGTGAACCGCGACCACACCAACGTAGTAACAAAAGCCAAAAAAGCCCTCGAAGCCCTGTCGCGAGAAACGAAAATACCAACACAATAGGCGCGCTGGCCCGAGACAAACCGAAGGCGCAGCGAAGCAAGCCCGGAGTCTCGCCGTTGCCGTTGCCGTGGAACCCTCCGGAGGAGGGTGACTTGAACTCACCGTCCTCCAACACTTCCGATCAGATCGAGGCTCCGCGTGCGTCGATCCCATGAACTTCCAGCAACTGAGCAAACTCTTCTTCAAAAGTCATCACACGATGATGTTCCGTCTGCCGCGCGATATACGCAACGACCCGCTCGCCCTGGGATCGGCTGGCGCTGAAAGCCGAATACCCCGCCTGCCAACCAAAATCCGATGCCTCCGGAATCGTCTTCTTGACCCACGCGGTTGACAGGCTTTTCCATCGCTCCATGGCCTTGCTTACCGAAACATCAGGCTTCATCGAGAGCAATGCGTGAATGTGGTTATCGGTCCCGCCAATCATCCTGGCCACTCCGAGGTCATCCTTGATCATTCCGCCCATGTATGCCCAAAGTCGCTCCCTGAAAGAATCGCAGATAAGCGGTTCGCGTTTGCGTGTGCTGAAGACAACATGGACGAGAAGGTTTGTAAACGTATGTGACATTTCGATGCCCCTGTTTCAGATCACCCTCCTCCGGAGGGCTCCTTATTTTATTACGATCCATTCCCAGGGCTCATCCTGCGGAATCGCCCTGGGCTACGTTCAGATCACCCTCCTCCGGAGGGCTCCATCGATTAATTACTGGATCGACTCGTCGGGCAGTTCTTTCTTGATGCCTTCGTCAAGGGGCATTTTGTCGGGTAGCGCGCCGGTCTGCGACATCAGGCGCGCCAATTCCTTCCGGAGGTCCTGGACTGTCTCGGCTCGCGCGGGGTCGTCGATGAGGTTGTGCAATTCGCCGGGATCGTTCTTCAGGTCGTACAGTTCGGCTTTGTGGCGATCGGGTTTACCGTCGCCGTGGGGATAATGGACGTACTTCCAGCGGTCGGTCCTGACGCCCCGGACGTTGGGCGTATAGGGAAACTGCTTCTCGTAGTTGTACTCGTAATACCACGATTTGCGCCACTGGGCGCTCTTGCTCCCAAGCAGCGGAGCCCAACTCCGCCCGTGGATCTTCTTCAGCGGCGCCGCGCCGCAGATCTCCAGCACGCTCGGGGCCAAGTCAATATTGAGTACCATCTGCGGAATCTTCGTACCGCCCTCGATCAGCCCCGGATATCTGACCAACATGGGCACGCGAATGGACTCCTCGTGCATCGTGCGTTTATCGGTCATACCGTGCTCGCCGAGAAACATCCCGTTATCTCCGGCGAAGATCAGCACGGTGTTGTCCAACTGGCCGATCTCCTTCAGGGCTGCGTAAACGCGGGCGACGCTGTCGTCTATGCTCTTGATGGTGGCGGTGTAAGAACGCACGAAATGGGCGAATTCCTTCACGCTTTCGGGGCGCGTGTCCGGGAACTTCTTGCGGAAACCGTATATCGGCCCGTAAATACCATGCCACGTGTCGATCCGCTGGTCGACCCACTTGGGCTTGCCCTTCAGCGCAAATGCCGACTTGGGATACTGAATGTCGATATCGTCGAAGACCCCAGCGTACTTGGGCTCGGGCGTAAAGGGCGTGTGGGCGGCTTTGTGTCCGAGGATCATCACGAACGGTTTGGTGCGGTCCCGCTTGAGCCAATCGACCGCCATATCGGTAACGCGAGTGGTGTAGTAACCCTTCCTGACGTCGCGTTTCCCGTTTACGTTGAATGTATTGTCGAAGTACTTGCCCTGTCCCTGGTGGCTTACCCAGTAGTCGAAGCCGGGCCTGGCGCTATCGTCCTTCTCGCCCATATGCCACTTGCCGATGTACGCCGTCTCGTAGCCCTCCTGCTGGAGGCGCATCGGAAAGCTGGTCATCCTGGACGGGTAGTCGGTGAAGTTATTGACCACACCGTGGGTGTGTGCGTAGAGGCCCGAGAGGAACGACGCTCGGCTTGGCGAGCAGAGCGACGTGGTGACGAACATGTTCTCGAACATCGCCCCCTCGGCGGCGAGACGGTCGAGATTGGGCGTTTTGAGAAACGGGTGCCCCGCGCAGCTCATCATGTCCCATCGCTGGTCATCGGTGAGTATGAACACAACGTTGGGGCGTTTGGGTCCTTTGATACCACCTGCGCGGCATCCGACGGTTGCGGCTGCGGCGCCTACCCCGACAGCCCTGAGGAATTCGCGTCGTTTCATGTTTGCCCTTTCGCGTTTTAAATATCCGTTTCAGCAACCCGCATTTAACGCTCATGGGTGTCCCAGGTCCAATCATTTCCGGCGGCGTTATGTCGCAATGCTTGACAAGCGGCGCTGCGGGGGTGTATTGAGACACTCTGACATAATTCAGGAGATATGCAATGAAGAAGCTGATCGGTGGAATCCTGATGCTCGTCGCCTTGGTGTGTATCGTCTGGACGGTAGTCGAGGTGATCAGGGGCAAGGCGTCTCTATGGTCTGCATGCGTTATCGGAGCCTTCGTTTTCCATGCACTGGTAATGCTGGGTGCAGTGTGGCTGCTCGAAGCCCAAACCAGCAGCCCGCAACCGGGAGAAACTGCCGAAGGAGGTGCATGATGTGGTGGTGGATAGGTGCTATAGTGATTTGGCTCGCGTCGGCTGGGTGCATTATCGCAACGATCGTGGAAATCGCGATCGGGAAGAAACGCGCGTTTGAAGGAGAGAACCTCGGGGCTTATGCCTTCCACGGAATTACGGCGATCCTTGCGCTCTGGATGCTGACAAAGGCCCTGACATGATGTCCCGGGCGATTATAGTTCGGCTCGCCATCGCAGATGACGCCGATGTTATTGTCGCGTTCAATCGCGCGATGGCCCTCGAGACCGAGGGCAAGGTACTCGTCGAGGAGACAGCTGCGCGCGGTGTAGCGGGCCTCTTTGCAAATCCGAGCCTGGGTTTCTACGTTGTCGCCGAGGCCGGAGGCGAGGTTATCGGTTCGCTGATGATCACAACCGAATGGAGCGACTGGCGAAACGGAAGCTTCTGGTGGGTTCAAAGCGTTTACGTCCGCCCGGATTCCCGCCGTCAGGGAGTCTACCGGCGCCTCTACAGGTTCGTTGGGGACATGGCGGATAAAGACCCCGACGTATGCGGGTTCAGGCTCTACGTTGAACGGGACAATTCGACCGCCCAGCAGGCCTACAAGACCCTGGGCATGGAAGAAACCAGCTACGTGATGTTCGAAGATCTCAAGGAAGGGGTAGACTACTACCACTGACACCCCGAGACACACTAATCTCGGTGCGCGGTTTATTTCATATGCAGGTGAGCGTGCTGTCCGGCGAGCCAACGCAGCGCGAAGGCTGAAGCGCAAACGGGCAGACACATTCCCGCAATCACCCAGTTACCTGTCCTGAAGCACAGGACGGCGGCAATCGCCGAAAAGACACCCACATAAAAAAGAAGCTTTCGGTTGTTCACATGCCACATCATTGTCCAAACTCCCATGTACCTCGAAATGACGTCGACAGCATAAATGTGTTCCGTGGTCCGGCGTCGGTCCCACGACCACATCATCTTATCAATTATACGCGCGAATTCCAGTACCAAACCAGAATATTCATAGGTATCGGTCCGCAACGTCCTTCAGTCCAGTATACCGGTGGATTTTCTTTTCGGCCGGCGGAGGACCCGCATGGAAAAAGACGGCAAAAATCGCTACTGCATACCGGGCGCTTGTCTGGTAGCATACCGCTATGAATCCTACGCTCTCCTCCGCAAAACCCAAACGATGGGCCGTAACGATACTCCTGGCGTCGCTGTTCCTCAGCGGTGTGGCCAGTATCATCAACCAGGTGGTCTGGCAGCGGTCGGTGGGGATATACCTCGCCGGGGCCGAAACCATCAGTTCAATGATCGTCGTGCTGGTGTTCATGCTCGGTCTGGGCCTGGGCGCCCACGCGATGGGCCGATGGGCCGGGAAACTTCGCAACCCTCTGCGAACGTTGGCGATCGTCCAACTGACATTGGCGCTGGTCAACGCTGGCATATGCTACCTGCTGACGCTGGACATCAGCGAATCGGTGTTCGCATTCCAGCGGATGGCCGTTTCGTTCGGTATACCGTTGCGGGCACTTTACGCGGTCGTTTCGGCCGCCCTGCTGCTGATCCCCTGTTTCCTGATGGGCCTGACAATACCGCTGGCTTCGGAGGGCTGCCAGAGACAGTTGAACTACGAGGAGAAACGCCTCCTGAGCGTACTGTTCTTCCTGAACACGCTCGGGGCTGTTCTCGGCGCGCTGCTCAGCGGATTTGTGATCATGCCCATCATCGGTCAGCAGGCCGGTCTGATAATCGCGATCCTGCTGAACTCGCTGGCGGGAGTGCTGGCGATGTCCCTGGCGAGGTATCGGGCCGGTCGCACCGCACCGAGCAAGGAAGAACCATCCGAACTGAAGGGCCCCCGCCCCACCGGACGCCTGCATCCGGATCTGGTACTCGGTTTCGCGTTGGGGTTTGCTTCGCTGGGATTCGAGATGTACCTGTTTCGGATCGCGGCGTTGTCGTTTGCTCCGCGCCCGTACGTGTTCTCCACCGTATTGACGGCGTTTCTGCTGCTCTGGTCGCTGGGTGTCTATCTGGCGAAGGGGCTCAAAGACCGCATCCCGCTTTACCTGGTGCTGACGGCCATTTCGATGGCGCTCGTGCCGACGTTGCGGGAGATGTTCTGTCCGGCGACGGCGAACCCGAAGCTGGGACCGCTTGCAATGTACGTAATGGCCCCCTGCCTCATCCCGTGCTTCGGTTTCGGTATCCTGTTTACGCAGGTGGCCACGCGTTTCGTAAAATCCTGGGGACAGGATGTCGGGAAATACTTCGGATATAACACGTTTGGAAGCTGTCTGGGTATCCTCGCGGTCACACTCATCGGATTTGAGTTCAACCCGGACTACAGCATATTGGTTATCGCCGCGGGCATGGGCGCGATGATGCTCTATCTGCGCCGCGGTTGGGGAATCCGCGATGCCTGGAGTAACCACCGCCCGCTGATCGCTCCGGCGACGATCGTGCTTCTGGTCGTGCTGGCGGGACAGTTGGGCTTGAGGGTCACCGGGAGATCGCTTGCGCCACGGTCATCGGACGTGGTAGCTTCGTACTACGGCAAGGACGGCGTGATCGAAGTCAATAACAAACTCGACATGCGATGGGACGGGTTGTGGCATTCCTTCCTGGTGCAGGACGGTAACCAGGTGGGCAGTTCCAACTGGAAGCTGGGGGTCGTCCCGCTGCTGTGCCATCGGGGCGAAAGAGCACCCGATGTCTGCGTGGTCGGACTGGGCACGGGTATAACGGCCGCAACGCTCGCCAAATCGCGACTCGTCGACCACGTCGATTCCTACGAGATAAACGAGGTGATCAAGCGAATACTCCGAGACTATCCCGACGGGACAATGAACGTCGCGACAAATCCGAAAGTCAACATCATGTGGCAGGACGGGCGAGCGGGCCTGGCGCTGAACGCCGACAAGAAGTACGACCTGATCACCCAGCAACCGCTTTATCTCGTACAGAGCGGAAGCAGTTGTCTGCTTTCGAAGGAGTACATGGAACTCGTCAAGTCCCGCCTCAAGCCCGGAGGGGTATTCTGCATTTACAGCAACTCCATGGGCTACGTCGAACAGGCCGAACTCGTGCGCGCCACAGCCGCCAACGTATTCAAATACTGCGAGAGCTTCGGCGGGGGATACATGCTCATGGTCTCCGACTCGCCGATCGTCTATGACCGCCAGTCAATCGAAGCCAAACTCCAGAGCGAAGGCGACGGGCCCTTCGCAACCGAATGCAGATCCAAGCGGATGGGCGTGGAGAATCTGCTCAAGTACCACGATTCGCCCCGCCTGAACTGGGAGTGCCCGTACATCATCACCGACGACCACCCGCTCGTCGAATACCCCCACATCGTCAAGTACCTCGTCGACCGCGTCAGAGCCCGCAAGAAGAACTAGCCGATTTATCTCACGCCTCACCAATGGTTTACATACGCATGCCATTAGCCCGTCCCGATTTTTTTTGCATTTTTCCGTAAAATAGGTTGACTCGCTACTGTATGGGTGTTATCATACAGTCATAGTATCCAGTACGCGGAGATCACCTCGTGCTCCATTTGCAGATAAATCCAAACAGCGGCGTGCCGGTTTACCGGCAGGTGATGGACCAGATCAAGTACTACGTCGCTTCGGGGCTGCTGGCTCCGGGGGCGCAATTACCCTCGATCCGCAGTTTGGCGACCTCGCTGGCGGTCAATCCTACGACTGTCGTCAAGGCGTACACCGAGTTGCAGCATGGTGGCATAGTCGAGATGAAGCAGGGCAAGGGAGCGTTCGTCGCTGAGTCGGCTGGTGCGTTGTCCGAGGCGCAGCTCCGGGACGCGCTGAAACAGTTGGCCAGGCAATTGGCGGTAGAGGCCGCACAAATGGGCGCCTCAGCGGAGATGGTTATGAAAGTGGTCCAAGAGGAACTTCAGAAGGTGCGACATGAGTGAGAATTCGACAGCAATCGAGGCCAACAACCTCTCGAAAACGTTCTCCGGCGGCGTGGCGGCGGTCAGCGGTCTGGACCTGAGCGTTCCGCATGGCGTGGTCTACGGACTCGTCGGACGAAACGGAGCGGGCAAGACAACGCTGATTCGCATGTTGATGGGACTCCTGCGCCCCACCGGCGGAAATGGGCGGATACTCGGTCAGGACCTCTGGCGCAGCGATCCGACGCAGCGACAGCGTATCGGATACGTTTCGCAAATGCACAAGGCCCACGAGTGGATGACGATCTCCGAGTTGTGCTGCTATCTGGGGCACTTTTACGAGAAGTGGGACCAGCCGTACGCACGCTCGCTGGCAAAGCGATTCAGCCTCCCGTGGGACCGTCAGATCGGCCTGCTCTCGGGCGGGCAGCAGCGGAAGGTGGCGATACTGCTGGCGTTTTCAGCCAGGCCCGAGGTGCTCATGCTCGACGAACCGGCCGCCGGACTGGACCCGATCGCCCGACGCGAACTGATCGATGAAACGGTCGACGTGATCGCCAGCATCTCGCCCTGCACGGTCTTTTTCTCCACCCACATCCTCAGCGACCTCGAGCGGGTGGCTGAGTACGTGGGGATCATGGATCGCGGGCGGATCGTAACCGAAGCCAGGCTCGACGACCTGCAGAACAGGACCAAGCGCGTACAGGTGGTCTTCAATAGCGACGCCATCCCCGACGGCTTCGAGATCCCCGGCGCCATTCGCACGAAGGTCGAGGGCCCGGTGGTCACGTCGGTGGTGCGGATGGTCAGCGAGACCCAGCTTGACGAGTTGCACAAACGCCCCGATCTGCGGGTGAACGTATTCCCGTTAGGTCTGGAAGAAATATTCATCGACCTTTTCGGCCCGGAAGCTCGGGGCGAATTCGGAGACATGCAGCTATGAACGCGACGAGTGAAACGATTTCGGGCCTCGAGCACAGCGGCGGAGTAAACATATTCCGCGGTTTGGTGTGGCGTCACTGGCTGGCCGGACGGTGGGTGATCATGGGCGGACTGATAGTCCTGCTGACCGGCGGGTGGGCGTTGATGTTGTTCCACCATCCGGGGTGGATCATTGCAACGGGCAGCATATTCGCGGCGATTTCGGGTATGGTCTTCGGTGGCGCTGATGCGGCCGATGGCAGCGAGGAATTCGCCTTCGCCCTCCCCCCCACACGATCGCAACGGTACGTCAGCGGGATCGTTCTTGGAGGCGGCGCCGTCCTTGCCTACTGTCTGATCGGGACCCTGAGCATCGCTCTGGACTTGCCTCAATTCCTCTGGTCGCTGGTTGTCGACAGCGGTTTTACAGCGCCGTTCGGGCCATGGGCTGAAACGTACCTTTATTTCCTGGCGATAGTTGTTCCGCTGTTGGCGTTCGCCTGCGCGCATGTCAGTGCGTCGCTGTCGCATACGCGGGGGGGGGGTGTGGCTGTCGTGGTTACCGGCGGTGGGTATCACGGGGCTGGTTGTCTGGCTGGGTTGCATGGCCGAGGATGAAATCTGGGGCCAGATCAACGGTTACATCTGCGTACCAGCGCTGCCGGCGATGGGAGCGATGTTTCTGCTGTTTGGCCATACCCGATATGTGCGTAAGGAAGGTATTTCACGTCCCGGAGGCCCCACCGCGAACGGCGGTTCGTGGTGGATATGGATTATTGTAACCGTGATTGTGGTCTTCCTTCTGATGATATCTCTGTACACGTGGACGGCGTCGCACGACTCGTCGCCGTACCCAGTGAAAGAGAATATCCCGCCGCGGGGCAGCAATGCGGCAGCATCCGTCTTGGCTTCAAGGCCCGTTCATCCCACCACGCAGGAAGCCGCCGACATCGAAGAAGCGCTGATCGAACAACAGCGGGCCGAAGCACGCGCCATGGCGCGCCAGGCGGAAGCGAAGGCTGAAGCGATGGCCTCCGAAAGAGCTATGCGAACCGGGTATTCAATAGCACTGAGTGTCCCGGTTGTCATGCTGCTGGTTATCCTGCTCGTAACTGTTCTCGTGCTGGTCCGGAGGCGACGTGTCCGCCCGGTGCGGTTACGAGGACCCAGGAAGCGCCACATCGTCACGAGGTCGGTCTGTGCGGCGATGGCCGTGGCGATTCTCGCGTCCATAGGATTCTTCAGTTGGCGGGAAGCGACCGCAATCTACACCTCCGAATCGACCGGGCCCGGTTCGGTCCGCATACCCACAAAGAAAGCTGCGGCCCTTACCGCTGAGGTCAAACCCAACCGGAACGCTCCGTTGACCGAGGCGCGCCTGTTGGTCAAGGCGGTGGTCATGGAAGCCGTCACCCCCACCAGTTTCAAGGCTGTCCGCGCCGATGAGTTCGACGTCGCCTGGCGGAGCGGAAAGAACAGCGGAGTATCCAACTACTTCACACTCGGCGACAGCCTGCTTAGCTATCATCTCATTATCAGTCGGGTGTACGTACAGCGTAGTAAGGACTCAACCGAAGTCAGAGTCCAGGGAGACGGAAACTGGAACATAAGGGTCAACTACGTCAACAGAGGTGGACACAGTTCAAGCAGTGGAGGCGTACATATCATCGACGGCATAGCGATTGCGCAGAATCTCAGGATCGGGAGTTTGTTCAGGACTAACAAACCGCTCTCGGTAGTTCCTCCGGTCGCAAAATACGGACAGTTAATTCTCTGCGTCTTCGTCGATCTCGCAGATGCCGATGACAAACTCACCACGATTCCTGTTGGAGAATTCATAACCGAGAGGCACGATGAAATACTCACTCGCGCCAGTCGGCAAGGCAGGTCGAGCAGTTCAAGCCGGCGGTGGCGAGTAGACCCCGACGCGCCTCCAACTATCAACCTGATCGAGCATGTCGGTTTCGCGAGTCTTCTGCTGCTTCTGGCGGCCGGACTGCTGGGACAGTTGTTCATGCGACGCGGACTGGCGACCGTGGCGATGCTGGCAACAGTCGTGCTGTACGTAGCCGCCATCGATCGAATCGTCTTGGGCATGCACCTTTCTTACGCCCGGGACACCGAAACGCCCCTGAGCAAGCGCATGACGGCATGTCAGGGCGCCGCCAACACGTTCTTCTTCGCGAAAACTGCATCGAGCCGGCTGCGCGCCATCGCGGACGATAAACTAAGCCCCGAGGCCCTACAGGTTCGGGCCGGCAAAAACTCGATACTGCTGGGCGCAATCGCCGATACCGGCAAGGACCCCGACCACGCCAGGGCGTTCAGGTCGACGACCACCAGCATGCATCTGACCACACATGCCAAAGATGGCCCCGAAACGCTGCAATGGCATATCACCACCTATTACATGCGACGAAGCGAAAAGCCGGCAATGGTCGCTGTGTAGGCCCTGCCCAGACACTTCGCCCGCGAGTCGCTCGGTACACAGATGCTCTGGAGAGTAGTCTTCTCGCAAGTTGATGCAACCGGAAGAATAGCCGTCGTAGGCCCTTCACTCCGCACCGTGGTCACCGGCAACGAAAATGACATGCTTCAAGCCGTCCAAGCTTTAAAATACAGCAGGCTTCCAAACTCGGACGTATGGACCCGCCTGATACTCCCGACCGCAAAACGTCTGACAGAAGACCAACCATAGACTCCCCGACCGTCTTGTGCGGCTGGAGCATTTACCGTTCGGGAATTTCTGGGGACAGACTTTTGAGTAGTGCTTTGGCGGCGGCGGCAGCTTTGGTTCTGGGGTACTTCTCGACGATCTCCAGGATGATCTCTCTTGCCCGATCCAACCTCTTGTTGCTGGCGTATAGTTTGGCTATTTTGAGTCTCTTTGCGGCGTCGGTTTCGGGATTCCTGGTTACAACCTTCGTGCTCGGGCGGGTCGTAGACTTGATCTTGCGGGGCAGGTGGGTGGTTTCGGCGGTGAAAACACCGTCGACGGCGGGCGGGTCCCATCGCAGTTGCCTGAGGATGGCGGGTTTGATGCCTTTCAGCGCCGTCCGGTACGTTCCGATGTCCTTGCGGAGCTTGATGCCCTGGGAGGTAGCGACGCGGATCTTGGGGACGGTCGGTGCGCCTTCTTTCCTGAGAGCATTCCTCCTGCTCTCCGCAAGATCGATACTCCTCTGGATTCGCGCGTGTTCATCGAGGACGGCGCGGCGGCTGTAGTAGTATCTGCCCTCTTCGTCTCTGGCATAGAGGCGGTTGCGATTCCTCTTGAGTTCCCTCTCGAGTTCGTCAAGCCTCTTGTTCTGCTGGATGATCTGGGAGTTGATCCGTTTGATATCGGCCCGCATGGTGAGTTCTTCGGTGCGGACCTTGTTGTATGCGGTTTCAGCCTTCGTGAGCTTGCCCTCGAGGTCGGCCCGCTGAGACTTGCAATTGACGTAGATCGAATTGATCCTGTTGTAGGCGTCCAGGTAGGACTGGCTTTTCTGGAACTTGTCCTTGAGCTTGTCCATGATCCGCTTTTCGCGGTTACCGAGTTTCGGCGGGGCCGGGGCGTTATCGAACCACGCGGCCAGTTGCCCTACATTGTTGAGAATCGAAGGGTCGTCGGAATTGAACTCCAGCGCACGGGCCGTAGCGGTCAGAGAATCGAGGTACTTGTTTGACCGGCCCATCATGTATCCGATCATCGCCCAGGACAGACCGGCGTCGACATCCTGAGCCGACAATATCCTCGCGGACATGTAAGCCGCTCTGGGCCTGCCCAACTTCAGCATGCGGCGCATGTAAACACTGTTGAGTTCAGGGTCCATCCGGTTCAAGGCACACGCTTTGGTGTAGGCGCGGAGTACGAGCGACGGATCTTTCTCCGTCTTGATTGTCTCGATGTGACCCGCCAGCGCTTTTGCGGCGGACACTTTCGCCGGCGCTGTTGTAGGCTCCGCCGCCATGCAAGCACCCGCCGGCGCCAATGCCGACAATATCCCCGCACAAATCCCCGCCAGGCAAATCACACCGGCGCATTGTGACCGATTCATATGCATCTCCCGACTCTCAGGCAGGTAAATACGCTTCCATAGCATTATAACGCATAAACGTCCGAAAGGTTACTGCTTTTCTTGACCGGCGAGCGCGGTGCGGCTAGGATTGCAGTATGATCCTCGTACTCGACAACTACGACAGCTTCACATACAACCTGGTCCAGCGTATCGGAGAGCTCGACAGCGGTTGGGATGTGAAGGTAATACGCAACGACGTGCGAACCGCCTCCGAAGCCGCCGATGAGTACAAGCCCACGCACCTGATCATATCGCCCGGACCGTGTACGCCCGACGAAGCCGGCGAGTCGATGAACTTCGCCAAATACTTTCACGGACGAATTCCGATACTCGGCGTCTGCCTCGGACACCAGAGCATCGCCCAGGTCTTCGGCGCCAGTATCATCCGGGCCGACAGGTTAATGCACGGTAAAACCAGCGAAATCACCCACGACTCCCAGGGCGTATACGCCGGTCTCGACGACCCGTTCACAGCCACCAGGTATCACAGCCTGATCGTCGATCCGACCAATCTCGACGACGACTTCATCGAAACCGCATGGACTGTCGACCGGCGCGAACTGATGGGCATCCGATCCAAGAGCTGCCCGACGCACGGCGTGCAGTTCCACCCCGAGAGCTTCCTGACCCAGATCGGACACAAACTGCTCGAAAACTTCCTGAAAATGTAATCGGCCGCCCCATTACACTTTTATAAGAAAAATCAAATAAGAAGCCCGGGACACTCTTGCCTTTGTCCCGGGCTTCCTGGTTTATTCAGATCCGACCGGCGGTTCACCCGACCGATCCGTCGAACATCTCCTGCGCGACGTCGGCGATATTCTTCGGCGCCAGCGAGGCCATGGCGAGGGTCTCCTCGGGGCTCTTGGCGCTCTTGGGCATATCGGTTACGTACATCGTTCTGACGGTGACGCCGAGATCGCTTGCGGCCGCCGCGGCACAGATTTCGTCGCCGATCCCTCCGGCGAAGTTGTCTTCGACCACCAGGATCTGTCCCCTGCAGTCGTCGCCGATCTTCAGTATTTCTTCGGTATCGAGCGGTATGGAGTACGCGTCGATGAGGGTGGCGCTGAGCCCGCCGGTTTCTTCGAGCAGTTCAACGGCCCGGCGGGCAACGTGAACCATGTACCCGCTGGCGACGATGGCAATGTCCTCACCGTCGATAAGATGCTTGAAACCGCCCATCGTAAACTCTTCGTCAGTCTCGTAGATGAAGGGCACGTCCGGTCGATGGGTCCGCATATAGCACATACCATCGACGTTGGCCATCAGCTCGGTCAACTTGAACGCACTTACCGCATCCGAAGGCAGCATGACCCTGACCGCGGGCGCCCCGTCGGTGCGCCGGCGCGAGTGTGCGATGCTCCGGAAGAACGCAACGTCCGGAAGCGACATCTGGCTGGGCCCGTCAGCGGCTAGAGATATACCGGCATGCGAACCGCACAGTTTGATATTCGCGTGCGAAATTGAGGCCATCTCGATCTGGTCGTACGCCCGGGACATGAACTTGGCGAATGTCGAGACGAACGGGATGCGTCCTGCCGCCGCGAGCCCGGCGGCCGCCGAAATCATGTTCTGCTCGGCAATTCGAGCCTCGAAGTAGCGGTCGGGGTATTTCTGGGCGAACATCTCGGTGAACGTGGAGTTCTTCACGTCCGCGTCGATACCGACGATCCTCGGATCGGCGCCAATCGCCACCAGCGCCGCACCGTATGCGCGGCGGGTCGAGAGTTTCTTATCGGCAAGAGGACCTTCCCACCCGACGGCGGTCAGGGCCTCGTCGAACGAACCGCCCGATATCTCCTCGCCGCTGGGAGCTTCGATAACCTGCGGTGCGGGGATGCCGGGTGCCGCCGCGTCATCGCCGTCGGATACGCCGAGTTCGACGGCCTTGGCGTCGAGTTCTTCCAATGCCTTGAGCAGACCCTCAGCATTCAACACCTTACCGTGATAGCTGCGGTCTTGAAGTTCAGAAACGCCCCAGCCCTTCGTCGTGGTAGCTACTATCGCGATCGGTTTATCGTCGGCTTCGGCCGTCAGCGCACCGATTACCTGCTCCCAATCGTGCCCGTCGATGGCCTTCACGTCGAAACCGAACGCTTCGAGCTTGGCTTGCAGCGTCTCGGCGGACTGCTGCGTCGAAACGTAATCGCTCTGCCCTTGCCCGTTGCAGTTGAAGATCGTGTATACGGATGTCAGCTTGTGGTCGGCGATGTAGTCCAGCGCTTCCCATATCTGTCCTTCGCGGCTTTCACCGTCACCGCAGATACAGTATATCTTCGCGTTTCCGCCTGCGACCCTGGACCCGCAGGCCAGACCGGCGGCCACCGACAGCCCCTGCCCAAGCGAACCGGTGGCGGCATCGAAGAACGGGAAACCGACAGCCGGATTCGGATGCCCGTCGAGTACGCTGTCGCCTTCGCGGAGCGTCAGTGCGTCGTCGAACCGAAGCTCCGACGGTTGATCGGCGGTCCCGACGATTCCGCCGAGTTCGCAATACGCCGCGTATACCACGGGCACGGCGTGTCCTTCGGACAGCACCAACCGGTCGGCACCCTTGTTCCACGGATTCTTCGGATCGTACCGCATCACGCGGTACATCAGTGCGGTGGTAATGTGCAGCAGCGACAGAGCGCTTGAGGGGTGCCCGCTGCCCGCTTCGCTGCACATCTTCGCTATCTGCCTGGCCAGCTTAATCGCCTTGCCATCCAGTGCCTTATACTCTGCCATATCGTTCTCCAATACCCGTACGAGCCGCTCGCGGGCTCCTTGTTCACTGTTTGTCCATATACAAAAGGCGAAAGCGATGATACACCGCTTTCCACCTCAAGAGCCCAATAAAGTACCCAGACCCCGCGCACAAGGCAAGATAAAAGACCGGAGATTTACGAATTGACGGTAAGAAACAGCACCCTCCTGCAAAAAAACAACTGCAACTTTGAATTCGCAATTCCGTTTAATGGTGAGGTAACTACACTGATGGGACAGATATGATGAATCCGACAGGAAGATATCAGGTGCTCCTGGGGGGCGCGGCGCTGGTGGCGATGGTATTGCTGTCGGCCCGGGTGGCGGTTTCGGATGATGGTAACCAGGCGCTGCGGTACTGGCCCCAGTGGCGGGGGCCTTTGAGTACGGGTGTGGCGCCGCGGGGCAATCCGCCAACCAACTGGGGCGAGACCAAAAACATTCGCTGGAAGACCCCCCTTCCGGGCAGCGGGCATTCAACGCCGATCGTCTGGGGAGATTATGTATTCGTCACGGCGGCGGTACCTTACGGCGAACATAAACCGCCCCGAAGCCATGAGGTAGACGGGGCGCACGGTAATCGACCGGTCACTCGGGCCAGTAAGTTCGTGGTGATCGCCGTCAACCGCCGCGATGGGAAGATTCGCTGGCAAAAGACGATGCGCGCAGAACTGCCCCACGAAGATGCTCATTACACCGGGACGATGGCGTCGAATTCGCCGGTAACTGACGGCGAGCGTGTCTTTGCATTCTTCGGATCGCGCGGGCTGTACTGCCTGGATTTCAAAGGCGAAAAGAAGTGGGCCAGGGATCTGGGCAAGATGCGGATCAAGCATGCGCACGGCGAGGGCAGTTCGCCGGCGCTCTATGGTAATACGGTGATCGTCAACTGGGACCACTCGGGCCAGTCGTTCATCGCGGCGTTCGACAAACGCACGGGCAAACGGCTCTGGAAGACCAAACGCCCGGAAGTGACGTCGTGGGCGACTCCTATCGTCGTCAAAGTCGACGGGAAACCACAGGTTATCGTCAGCGGTACGCGAAGGATGCGCGGTTACGGTCTGTCCGACGGTAAGGTGATCTGGCAATGCGCGGGGCTGTCAGCCAACATCGTGGCCTCGCCGGTATCATCCGATGGCGTGGTCTACGCCGGTAGCAGCTACGTGAAACAGGGGATGCTGGCAATTCGCCTGACAGGCGCCAAAGGCGACATCACCGGAAGCGACCATGTAATCTGGAACCGCCGGCGCAATACTCCGTATGTGCCCTCGCCCCTGCTGTACGGAAAGAGTCTCTACTTCCTCCACCACTATCAGCCCGTAATGTCGCGCCTGGACGCCAAGACCGGAAAAGACCCCGAAGGCCCCTACCGCCTGCCCGCTATCCGCAACGTGTACGCGTCGCCGGTGGGCGCCGCCAATCGAGTTTACATCACCGACCGCACAGGCATGACGCTCGTACTCAGCCACGACAAGAAACTCAAAATCCTGGCGACCAACAGGCTCGATGAAAGCATCAACGCGTCGGGGGCCATCGTCGGCGGCGAAATCTTCCTGCGAGGCGATCAGCATCTCTACTGCATCGCCGAGCAACCCGAAAAGAAAACCCCCGCCACATCGCCGTCCAAACCATGACTGCAGTTGGACAACGATCGGCCGGGGGTAAAGGGTGGAGAATCGAAGACGAATACCAGCTAATCCCCCCCCCACCGGTGCACCGCGGTGAGTTCGGCCGCGGTTGCACCGCTGAGAGCGTTACAAGTTTGGGATGACTGCGACCAAGATCGTGCCGAAGATGGTAATCGCAACCAACACGTCCGTCAGTGTAAATCCGCGGGTTGATCTGGTCATGGTTCTGTCCTTTCGTTGCCGGGGCGTCACGACAACCCGGTCTCGCGTTCTTTTGCATCGTTTTCGGGTTGTCGTTATTTCTGTCTGCATCTCATCCCTCCATATGCACGGCGCGTGCCAAACCGTGTTCCAACCTCAAAACGGCAAGCACACAGTAGTTACAGGTCTTTCGCCGGGAAGTATTTTGTTGCGACATCACGTTAATACACGACATCTCGTTGCGGCCGGCGACGATATATCGTGCAACCGCACATCCATCGTCACCGCGTAATTCAGTTCCCCTCGGAATACGTGTCGGCGATGACGGCGAGACCTTTGAAGTGTACAAATCCCGCCGGCGTGTCGTTGGAATCCTGCTTGTTGACCAGTATCGTCGCGTTACCCTGCATCACCAGGCTGGCGGACGACAGACCGATAATCGTGCCCGCAATCTCACCGGAAATATTCGAGTTGCCAAGGAATGAGAACTGGTCGGCCGCTATCGTCCCGTTGATACTGTTGACGCTACCGCGGAACTGCACAGAAAAGCCCGGGGCCAGGACGACCGTTCCGCTCTGGGCCTTGACGGCCTCGAATTCCGGGGTGTCGGGAAGGGCATCGACACCGGGGGCGGTGACCTGCCCCTTGAAGTCGAGTACGTTCGGACCGGGTAGTCCCGTGGCGTCCTCGGTAACTACGATCGCGTTGAGCGTGACCTTCGATTTGAAAGTAACCGTGTTGGGCGACTCGACGTACAGGATACCGTTGATTTCGGTATCCTGTTTGAATTCGGGATTTGTACCGGCGAGTATACGGGCATTGTTTACGACCAGGCCCGGACCGCTGAGATCGGTATCGGAGTCGATCACGGTGGTAGCCAAGTTCTGAAAAGGCGTGAGGTCGAGTTCGGGAAAGTCGGGATCTTCCGGGAGGCGGTGTACGTGATTCCCGACTATCTCGTCGATGTCGGACGACCCGCCGACGCTGAGCCCGCCGCCCTGGAGGTATACCGAGTCTTCACCCTCGGCGGTCAGGAACAGATCGCCGCCGATAGTGGCGCTCCCACCAATGGAGATCGCAAAGGCATCCTGATTTATCGACAGGACGTTTGCCTCGTCCGGCGATGTCATACCGTCAATTGTCGCGCTCCCGCTGACGGATATGCTCCCTTTGGATGCGATGGCATAATTGAACGCATCCGCCGAGACGGCCACCATCTTCATATCGAGACTTACCGTCCGCACCGCCGATCCGCACGATCCGGTTGCAATCAGGCGGCAGCGCGGCGTACCGTCCGCATCAGGCGTGAGGGCTAGAATCGAACAGGTAAAACTCGAAGTGCCCGCGGTTATCGCCGGTATCGAGATCGTAGAACCGGTGTAAGAGACCTCCTGGTCGCCCACGTTGGTCGTGTCGTCAAGTATGTCTGAAAGCCCTTCGGACAGATTCGTCATCAGAGTGGCGCTGTCCGTGGCCGCGGGCATTCTGAGTTTGGTGAAACTCATGAGCGTGAACTGCAACCCGCTCTCAGCCGACAACTGGGCCGAAAGGGAGTCTTTCATGTGCTCGTTGCGACTGAGGTTCACGTTAGTCGAAGCCGCAAGCCCGACCGTCATAACGGTCATAAGCACAAGCATCAACAGCGCAAAAAGATATGCAATACCTTGTCTGGATCGAGGCAGTCTCTTGCGACACCTCCCGCACATGGGGTTCACTCGAGAGGGCAAGTACATTTTTTGTATCCTTCCAACCGCACTATATCTACAGGAAATATACGATATGGATACTCGAAAATCACAAATCTCCCAATCCGCCCTCTTGCGGGCAGGGACGTCAATTCTCTACACTGTTCCGCACAATGACCGCATCGAACGATGACATGCTGCGATACCAGCGACAGATGGCCTTTGGCGAAATTGGCCTGGCGGGGCAACGTGCGATCCAGGGCGCTTCGGCGCTCATAGTTGGCGTTGGCGGGCTCGGATCGTGGGTGGCGGAACTTCTGGCCAGAAGCGGCGTCGGACGCCTGATAATCGCCGACGACGACAAAGTCGACCTGACCAATATCCACCGCCAGGGCCTCTACGATCAGGCTGACGCCGCCGAATCCAGGCCCAAAGTTCTCGCAGCGGCCGGACGGCTGGCGGAAATCAACTCTGCAGTCATCGTCGAAGCTCGCCAACTCCGCGCCGATGCGGGCAACATCGCCTCTCTGGCCGAAGGGACCGATCTGATAGTTGACGGTACGGATAATTTCCACACGCGATTCATCATCAACGATTACTCGGTCAAATATTCACTGCCCTGGATCTTCGCCGGCGTAGTCGCCGCCGAAGCCCAACTGATGCCCGTGATCCCGCGTCGAACGGCCTGCCTCCGATGCATATTCGACGCCCCGCCACCAGTCTGTACCGATCCGACATGCCGCGAGGCCGGTGTGCTCGGTCCCGCCGTTGCGACCATAGCCGCAATGCAGACCGCCGAAGCGCTGAAGATACTCGCCGGCAGATCCGATGCGATATCTCCATTCCTGACGAAGATCAACTTCTGGACGAATCAGATCCAGCGTCTGGCGTCCGCGGTGTCGCCCGATTGCCCCTGCTGCCAGGGCGGGCATTTCGACTATCTCGACGCCTGAGACCGGCGTATCCGGGGGGAGTGTTGAATACCAGGGGCAAATCGTGTACATTCTGATTCGGTTGGAAGGCGACTGAACCATCACACCCATCGAAATCAACCGACAGAAGGGAACTAACAGACCATGATTCATGTAATTGCCACAATCGAGATCGCGCCCGGAAGGCGGAACGAATACCTGGAAATCTTCGCGGAACTCGTACCAAAAGTTCGCGCCGAGCAGGGATGCCTGGTGTACGGACCGGCGGTTGACGTCGACAGCGGTATCAGCCTGCAGATACCCCTGCGCGACAATGTGGTTACCGCGGTCGAACAGTGGTCCGACCTCGAAGCGCTCAACGCCCACGTATCTGCGCCCCATATGGCCGAGTACTCGGAAAAAGTAAAGGGCCTCAACCTCGTTGTCGGAGTCACCCTCCAAGTACTCCAGCCAGTGTAACACTTAGATACAATGCGCAGTTTCGTCGACCTCCACACACACTCCAACGCATCTGATGGACGCTGCTCGCCGGCCGACGTGATCGCCCTTGCCGATCGCGCCAAACTTGCGGCGGTGGCGCTTACCGATCACGACACGACCGCCGGTCTGCCCGAAGCCCGCGCCGCTGCCGAAAAGTTCGCGGACCTGCATTTCGTCCCTGGAATCGAATTGTCGGCGCAGTTCTCTTCCGGTACGCTGCACATTCTGGGCCTGGGGATAGACGAAGAGGCTCCCGATCTTCGCGCACTTACCCGGGATCTCGTCGGAGCCCGCAACCAGCGCAATCCGCAGATGATCGCACGCCTGGGGGAACTCGGAATGGACATAGAACTCTCCGATGTCCTGGCGGTAATGTCCGGTTCTCCAACATCGGTAGAAGGTCGCGTCGTCGGCAGGATGCATATCGCCGAAGCCCTCCGCCGCAAAGGCTACGTTCACTCAACGGCCGAAGCTTTCCAGCGATATCTGGGCAACACCGGGTCGGCCTTCATCGACAAGGAGAGGCTCACCCCCCGCGAGGTTATCGATCCGATTCACCAGGCCGGGGGTATTGCGATCCTCGCCCATCCTGTACACCTGGACTACGAGAACTCCGCTCAACTGGAATTGATGGTCCGCCGGCTCGTTGACGCCGGTATCGACGGACTCGAAGTTGTCCATTCCGACCACTCGCCCTTCCAAAGCCGCACATATCTCCAGCTTGCAAGACGCCTGGGATTGGTGGTGACAGGAGGTTCAGACTATCACGGGCAGGCAAAACCCCACGTGCAACTGGGTCGTCCCCGCGTTCCCCTGAACCTACTGGGCGACAAACTCAAACACAAACTACAGCTCTAAATTCGCCATTTCGCCGCCGTCCACCACTTGCGCTTTCGCCGTTACCGCTCGCGGTTTCGCGGTCGTTGTCGTTGTCGTCCGCCGTCTTCACACCGTCCGCACCACGCCTACCACAACGCCCTGGATTTCGAGGTTATCCACATAGATCGGATCGTATGCTTTGTTAGCTGGTTGGAGGCGATAACCGTTTTTTTCTCGAAAGAACTTCTTCAGCGTTGCTTCACCGTCTTCGAAAAGCGCCACCACCGTTTCGCCGTCGCGTGCGGAATTCGTCCGGCGGCAGATCACATAGTCGCCCTCGCGGATTTGCTCGTCTATCATACTGTCGCCAACAACGCGGAGTGCAAATGTGTCCGACGAGTGGGGAAACATTTCACCCAGGTCGAGGCTCTGGGTGTCCTCGATGGCCTCAAGTGGCATACCGGCGGCGATCTGCCCTACAAGCGGCATGCGCAGGGCGGATTCGTCAGAAAACTCGAAGCTGTCAGAAACCTGTAAAGAGCGAGCCTTGTGCTTTTCGCCTCGAAGCAGCAGTCCTTTTTTTTCCAGGGCTGCGACGTGTTCGAACACGGTCACTTTTGTCAGGGCCAGGTGATCCCCAATCTCCTGCATCGTCGGGGAATAACCGTTGCGGATACGAAAGCCTCGAATGTACTTCAGTATCTCCAGTTGTCTCGGCGTTGCAGTCCCGCTTCGCGAACGTGCAGTTGTCATCTTCGTTCTCCTGACTCTTGTTGACCGCTACAAGCGTGAATGGTTTCTCTCTGAATACTTTTGCCTGTTGCCTTCCAGACATCGCAACGTCTTCAATCGGCGCCGAGCCTGTCGCCAGGACACCGCTGTCCCCCGGGGCGCTGCCAATCAACATGCGCCCCAGAGCACCCAACGCCCTGGCCAACACGCTCGAAGGTCTGTCGGCTACCGCAGCGGCCGCAAGCTGATCGGCCTGGACAATCCCGACATCTTCGCAACCGCCGGGACTCCGGGTCCACTGAAGCCCGCCTGGCCCCAGACTCACCAACGGAGGAGCCAGAGCGAGCATCTCTGCTTCCAACGCCACAGATTCGCCTGTCATCTCGCCGGAGGACACAACATACGGTTTCTCTGACTCCGGCCAGGCGTATGCGTAATCGCCGCCCGGTCCAAACTGACACAACGGTGCATCTGCCATTTCAACTACTGCCTTTCGCACCCAGCGTCGGCCGTAGCGGCACTTGCCTGTTACCATTTTCGGTGTTTGTTCGTATTATCATACGCCTAACATCGACCGAACGTCAAGGTCAACATCACGGTTTTTGACATTTTTTGATAACTTTTTTCGGTTCTTGTTCGGTCGGGACTCTTGCAGAATCGAGCCCTGAAAATCGCTTGTCCAGATTCCAGCCCAATATATGGTATTATTATCGGACGTTGGCCACTATTTGTGGGCAATGCTATATCGGCTCCCTTCCAAAAACAGCATCAGAAAAAATGATGTTATTTTGCCGAAGCGCGTCCAGGAGCCCTACCGAATTTCCCCACCGGACGATAAACTTGCTGAATAGCACTACATAGCGCAGCACAAAACGCGCTCTAAAAGCGCAGCGAAAACACTCGACGGGGAAGTATTCTCAAGGGGACGCCAAAACCCGGGAGTCTCAGATAAGTCTGAGCGGAGCCTGGCGGTACTGCACGAGAAGAAATCGGAAAGAATCAGAAGGAATCCGGACCGTCGTTCTTGTCGTCCTTTCTCTTGGGTCTGCGGATCTCGAGCATCTGGCGAAGATACTGGTTTTCACGCTTGGTCGCTTCAAGGTCGAGCACCAGGTAGCGAATCCTCATCCTGACCGTATCGATTACCTGTCCGACGGCCTGGTCTGTGGTCCGCGCGCCGGACAAGTAAGTTCCGCTATCGCTCTTGTCATTGCTGTCAGCCAGGAACGGCGACGTCGCCAGCAGATCGTTGAGTTCGGCCAGTCTCTCTCTGATAATTGCTTCGGTCATCCTATTGTCCTCCGGTGCTTCTGAAGCTCCTCCACTACATACCCCATCATATCACAAAGTCCGAATTCTGCCAACCCAAAAACTCCGGTTCTCGACGTCAATAGCGGATTTTTATCGCCCGACAAACCACCTGTCGAATGCAATCTTGTAAAGCCCGAAGATACCCCCGCAGGACGCCATCATCTAAGCCGTGTAATCGGTGCCTGTTATGAGCCTATCAGTGCAACTGCCAGTTTCGCCTCAGAATCCACTCGGTAGTAAGCAGCCCCACAAACACCAGGAACAACAGCGTGAAATTATAGAGGCGGTACGTGGTCATCTTCGGTCCACCGCCTGCCAACGCCTGCCCACGAGCGATCAGTTGCGTAATCACATCGTTGAGTCCGGGCAGTTCGGCGTATTGCCCGCCGTGCGCCCCAGCCACCCTGGCAAGCAGAGCGGTGTTGAGGCTCACGCGATCGGTCTCCTGTGAATGGCCTTCGATAATCAGGGTCATCTCGTCGCGCCCGATCGTCTTGGAAGTGCGATTATCGACGGCAGTAACGACCACCTGGTACTTCCCCGCCACACCCATGTGGAATGCATCGTATTCGAACAGTCCGGTCCCCGCCTTGTATACCAGCGAGAGATTCCGCTTGGGTCCCTCTCCGGCAATGGGCGTTACCAGGCACGAGACCGTCGCGGTCGAATCGGTCTTGCTGTCCGCGTCGAGTACTCGGGCCATGAACTTGGTCGGCTGGCCCGCGCCGGCGTAGCTCCTGTCCATCCGCAGCACTACCGACGGAGTAGCGTCTTTGCTCTTGACTGACACGCCGGCCAGCCAGCGTACGAGCTGTCCCCAGAACTGCTGGTACGGGTTGGACTCGCCACCACCCCGCTGCCGGATGAAGCTGTTCCACAGCGAAGTATTGTTAGCCGTCAGCACCGCGCTGCGTCCCTCGCCGACAAACTGTCTGACGGCCAGCACTATAAGCGGTCCGTTTGCGTTCCGGCGTGAGGGATGTACAGCAAGCACTTCCGCGGCGAGAGTCTGCTTGAGGACGGTGGCGCATCCGTTGAGATCCGGCAGGCGGGGCAGGTTCGGGTCGGGTTTGCGTCCTCCCGGTCCGAACATGTACTTGTCGATCCCGTCGAATATCTTGTGCTTTGCGCCTTCGGCGGTCAGTTGGGGCAGAAACGGCGTGGCCTCGTTTTCCTGCGTCCGAGGGCCAACCAGGACGGGCAGTACTTGCTCGACCGGCGTGTTTGCATAGCCCCCGGGCCCGAAGCTGTTGGCGCCGCTGAGCATCAGCAGCGCCCCCCCGCCCTCGACAAACTCCTTTATCCGCGTGAGCCTCACATCACCCATGCGCCTGTCGCTGAGATACGTGCGGTCAAGGTCGCCGAGGATCAGAACGTCGAAACGGTCGAAGTCGTCCTTGGTGGTCGGCAGGCGCAGCAGTTTCCGCCCGCCGATACTTCCGGATGCCTGAAACTGCGATTCGCGCATGCGGATCAGCGACATCAACTGTACGTTCGGGTCGCTGTCGAAAACGCGACGCAGCGGTTTGTATTCCGGGCGGATCGAGCCCTCGATGTAGAGTACGCGGATGCGGGGCTCGGTTATCAGCACGTGCAACTGGTGGGAATTATCGTCGGTAATCGCCTCTTTGGGATGTGCGGCGACCGCTACCGTGAGCATGCGGATATCGGGCTGACCTTTCTTAAGGGGCGTCTGCGGGCTGCGGTCGCCGGGTGTGTACTTGAGCCTGATCGACGTCTCCTGCACGTTCCTGGTAACGGTAACGCCCTGCTGGGCGACCGGATCGGCGATGCCCACCTCCCTGGCCGCAAGTTGCACCGTGGAATTGGGCATCCCGGTGATCCGCAGGCGAACGTCGAGGGTTGTCACGTTGTTCTTGACCGCTTCAAAGGGCGTGTGTGCCGATACTATCTCGATATTCGGGCGGCTGGCGGACGAATCGGACCGCCCGCCGACGCCAACCGCGAAGGTCGGGACAGCCGCCTCCCTCGCCCTCTCAGCCACTGAAGACCCCTTGGTCGGATTACCGTCGGAGAACAGGAGTATGCCCGCCGGTTCTTCCTTATCATCGCGGACTGCCCCCGCGGTGCTGACGGCCTCGGCGAGGTCCGTACCGTCAGTCCCTTCGCCGCTGGGCGTGAGCCTGGTCAGTTCATCGAGTGAATCGACTTTCTCGGTACTCTTGGCAAAGTGAAACCACCGCGGTCGGAAGTATCTCTCGATGCGTTCCTGGTGTGCGGTAAGCGCGTCGACAACCTGCGAGTAGCGCGTCGTCTCGCCCTGGTCTATGGTGCCCATCGAAGCCGAGCGGTCGACGAGTATGGGCAGTAGCGGGCGGGATTTGTCGGTATCGACCACGAGGCGTATGACCGGCTTGAAGAGAATCAGCATCAGCGCCAGAATGGCCGCGCACCGCAGCGCCATCAGCGAAATCAGCTTACCGACGCCCAAGTGAGAGAAGACCGAAGCGTAGAACACGCCGATCGCCAAAGCCACCTCGATCACCAGCACGCAAAGCCAGAACATCCCGCCGGCCGACCCGGTAGCCACAACCGCCCCTGCCGCAAGAGTAGTAGCGACCGCCACGATAACCGCCACCAGCCACGACATCCGCCCGCCGCGAGAATCTCCGCTGCGGTACCTCAACGCCGAGTCAACCAGCATCGTCGGGATCATCGCCGGCGGGCCCAGACCGGCGGCTAGGCAGATGACCCCCTGTCGTACGCGCCGCTTCACGAACTGCCATATGCCCGCGGCGATCATGATGCTCGCAATCGACAACAGCAGCGTTATCAACAGGGACAAGTTGCGAATGCCGTCAAATTCGAGAGATACCTGTGCCATTCAAGTCCCAAATGTACGCCGCACCAGCCCAATTCGCAAGCCGCCGACCGGGCGTTGGCGTATGAATGTAGTAACGCTCGCCCAGAAACCTTCTTGCCCCAAGGCCCTCAGAGGACCACATTCACTTGCCCGAGGTATCCATATTGGTATAATCAGTGCAACCGCTCTGAGGCCGCCCGATGCATCGGGACCGGGAGGCCTGAGAGGTTGAAAAGGGAGTGTCATATGAAACATTTTTCTTTCTCTGTCACTGTTGTGATTCTGGTTGCTTCGCTTGGTATCGGCGCCGAGAAGTCTAAGAAGATTCGCCCGGCCAAGCCGTCGCTGACCAAAGCTTTGGCTGCACTGAAGATTCCTCCGCCCTGGTTCGCCCGGACGACCGTGCAGTGGAAGACGTCTCAGCCGTGGAAGAAGGGGCGCATCGAGATTCGCCGACTACTGGGGCTCGGGACCGCCGAGGGCAATAACCAGGCGGTCAAGCTGACGTATCTGTACCGCGAGAAACGCGATATCGGTAATGGGCACGAATGGCCGATGTACCTGTTCATGGGCGGACAGACGGCCTGGGCGACACGGGCATACGAAGAGTTTATCGGTAAGAACCCCGAGCGAAACACGCATGCGTATATAGACCTGATGTCGTGCTATCGCACGTTCGGCGAGTACGCCAAAGCGAAAGCGACCGCCCGACAGGCGATGAAGAACCTGCCGACCGACAAGTGGCGAGTCTCCAACCAGGCCAATGTCTACGAGGCCCTGGGAGACCTGTACGCGGAACTTGGAGACAAAGCCCAAGCCCGCAAGAACTACGTCCAAGCCGCCGCCCTGTACCCCAAGAGCAAGCAGCCTTACGGACGCCACCTCCTGGCCCGCCGGGTCAAGAAAGTCCGGGGCAAGATCGATCTGCTGGATATCGGCGCGCTCGAACCGGGCAAACTGCCCGACGGAAAATACCACGGCGATTCGCTGGGCTATACCGGACCGCTGCGGGTGACCGTCACCGTCCGCCGCGGGCGCATCACGGATATCACCGTCCGCCACACCGAAAAAATCCACCAGAACGCCACGAAGATCATCCCGAAGCGAATAGTTGACAGCCAATCGCTGAAGGTCGACGCCGTCACCAGTGCTACGGTGACCTCCCAGGCGATTGTCGACGCGACGCTCAATGCGATCAGGAAGGCCGGTCGAAAATGATCCGCCGCTGCGTTCAGATAGCAGCGTTGGGGCTGCTGCTTTACCTGCTGTTCGGTGTCTCATTCCCGCCGGGCCACGTCTTTGATTCCCAGTCGCTGTCGGATGCCGAGACCCTTCCGGTTGAGTTCTTCCTCTGGCTGGACCCGTTAGTTGGCGTCTCGGCGGCGGTGGCTGCAAGGGTTCTTGTCGGAGCGCTCATCGGGGCCGCGGCGGTCATACTTCTCTGCATCATCATGCCCAGGGTCTTCTGCGGGTGGATATGCCCGATGGGCACGCTGATCGACGCCTTTGACTCACTCGTGGGGCGATGGACCCGCCCGATGCACCTCGGCGCAACTGGGTGGTGGACTCGCATAAGGTACGGCGTTCTGGCCGCGGTGATAGGTGCGGCGTTCTTCGGCGTTATGCTAGCCGGCTTCGTTGCGCCGCTGGTTGTCCTCACGCGAGGGATGGTGTTTTCTCTCGGCCGCGCCCAGGGCGGTATGTCGAGGGGATGGGAGACTCTCAGCCCAGCCGGACCGGCGGTCTGGATATCGACTGGAATACTGGCGATGACGTTGCTGGCGGGTCTGCTGGGGCGGCGATTCTGGTGCCGGACCCTCTGCCCCAGCGGTGCGCTGCTGTCACTGGCCTCGGCGGGCCGTATCTACGAGCGACGCGTCGATTCAGCATGCACCGGTTGCAGCAAGTGTATAGATGCGTGTGCGTTCGGGGCCGTTAAAGACGACTTCACCACGCGGCACGCGGCGTGCGCATTCTGCCAGACTTGCGGAAAGGTCTGCCCGACCGATGCGATTTCGTTCGTCACGCGTTTCAGCCCGCACGCCGGCGAGCCCGCCCACTCCGGGCGCAGGGCGGCTATTGCGGCGATGCTTGCCGGCGCCGGCGCGGGCGCGGTGGCGAAATGGGCTCTGATTCGAAACGCGCGCAACAGGCCCATCCGCCCCCCGGGCAGCGTTGCCGAAGAGCAATTCCTCGACTTGTGCGTCCAGTGCGGACAGTGCATTCAGGTCTGTCCCGGGCCCGTTCTTCACCCAGCCGGGCTCGATGCGGGGCTCGATGCGATCTGGACGCCCATCGTAATACCCACCCACGCCGCCTGCCATCCCGACTGCAACTTCTGCACGCAAGTCTGCCCGACCGGAGCAATCCAACCGCTTTCGCTCGATCAGAAACGCCGCTTTGTCATGGGCGTGGCGAAAATCGACGCATCGATCTGCCTGCCGCATTGCGGTCTGGAGGAATGCCAACTCTGCTTCGACGAATGCACCACCGCGGGATACAACGCCATCGAAATGCGAACCATCAAGCTGGAAATTGGCGAGATCGAAGAAGGCACGGTCAGCGATATGGAGTTGGAGGCAATGTCGCAGATCGAGGCCCCGCACATCATCGCCGATAAGTGCGTGGGGTGCGGTCTGTGCGAGTACCGCTGCCACAGCCGATGGGTAACGAACGCCAAATCACTCCCCAGAAGCGCAATAGTCGTCCACCCTCCACAAGCGAACCGATGACTTGCCGTAGCAAAGGGTAGTCCGAAAGCTGACTTCGCCTTCCTCAGGTCTAATGCAGGGCGACGAAGTTCACGAGCCTCCTGAGGAAATGATAATTGTGCTTATCGCAGCACTTTGGCAAGGTCCATGTCGGACCTCAACAATTCGTTAACTACTGTTGACGTATCTGACTGCCTGGCCTCAGCGATCTTGTCGACAAACTCCTGTACTTCGGATTCCAGATAGACCGGTATGTTCAATTTGGCGTCGGGTCGGTGAAATTTGCCCCGCTTCGCCTTTGAAAAATCATATTGCTTTTTCATAACTCACTCCGAGTATTGTTTGATTTCCTGCTTTGTAGCCTTCCGGCTTGAGAATATCCGGATGTCGACCGTCTCGGCATCTATCTCTCTGAATGTGTGATGAACAATGAGCAGCCCGCTTACAGCCGAAAGCCCTAAGGTTATCCAACGCTCTTCTTTGGCCTCGCTGTGCTCATCGTCGTACAAAGATAGCATACGAGGATCACGAAAAACGGTAGCCGCTTGTTCAAATGTCACCCGGTGTTTCTTTTGGTTTCGTTTGTTTTTTTCGAGGTCCCACTCGAAATTGTACCGCATCAATCACCTCGACTCTCTGCCAATGTACCTTAGATAGGATAGCATGCTTCAGGACAAGAAACAATTCCGTATTCCTTCCCAGAAGCGCTATAGTTGTCCATCCGCCGCAAACAAACGCTGACTTGCCACTGGGCCGCCGGTCTGCGAAGATGCTTTTACTATTTGTCCACTGAACGCCGAATACCAGAGGCAATCGAAACGTGATACC
>CAZSLS010000018.1:0-52884 GCA_964607575.1 uncultured Planctomycetaceae bacterium
AACGTCCTGGTATTCTGCACGGCGCCGGTGACCGGCACAAACGCACCAACCGCGTCCAGGTTTCACGTGGCGTTCAAGTCTCCTCTGACCGGCGGGGTCGGCTCGTCCAACAGCGGTGGGAAATGGGGTGTTGACTTCAAAAAAACCGGTTTTGACGCCCTCGTGATAAAAGGCCGCGCCAAGAAACCCGCCCTCCTCATCATCGACGCCGAAGGGCCTCGCCTCCAGCCCGCCCCGCAAGCCAATCCCGCCGACGTGGACGCGGTGACCGATGCGGTCCAGTCCATCACAAGTAAAAAGCACAAAGTCATGACGATCGGAGCCGCCGGCAGAAACCTCTCTCCCATCGCATGCATCATCAACGACCGCGGACGGGCCCTGGGACGCGGTGGATCCGGCGCGGTATTCGGTTCGAAAAACCTTCTCGCCATTGCGGTGCGCGGGGAAAGCCCCGTCGCCGCTTACAATCCGGCCGGACTGGATCCGAAGAACATCTCCGGTTCGGTTTACAAAGCCCTGGCCAAGCTCCGGGTCGGAAAAATCACCAAAGCAAAGAGCCAGTACGGAATCCTCTCGTCCATGGGAACCAACGGGCTGATGGGAATGCTCGCCCAATACGACGAGCTGCTGCACAAGAACTTCCTGGACAACCGCCACGACGAGTCGGATCTCGCGAAGATCCAGGGAGAAGCGTTCCTGCATCACGACCGCGTCAAAGTAAAAGGCGGCGCCTGCCGCCAATGCCCCATCGCCTGCACGCGGATCAGCCACATCGTCGATGAAGGCGGAAACATCGTATCGAGCGGGGAAGGCCCCGAATTCGAAACGGTCTCCCTGCTCGGCGCCAACCTCCACATCTACGATCTCCAAGTCGTCACGCAGGCCAACTACCTTTGCAACCGCTACGGGTTCGACACGATTTCAATAGGAGGGACCATCGCCGCCCTGATGGAAATCTACGAGAAGGTCGACGCGACCGACCCGTCCCAACGAACGGAAGCTGAAGCCGCCCTCATAACCGAGGCCGAACCGTTCGTTTCCCAATACGGGCCCCCCGTGTTCGGAAACGCGAGTTGTCTGGTTCCGCTCATCGAAGCGGCCGCCGCAAACACCGGGATCGGTCAGGCCGTCGCCCGGGGCGCCAAACGATTGGCGCAACAGTTCGGCCACGGCGAAGCGTCGATGACAGTCAAGGGAATGGAACTGCCCGCCTACGATCCGCGAGCCACCTGGACCCAAGGGCTTTCCTACATGATGAGTCCCAGGGGCGGATGCCACCTCCAGGGCGGATACTCGGCGCCGCTTGCGTTCTGCGCGGGTTACGGAGAGTTTCCGGGGAACAAGATAGAGGGCGCGGCGCTGGTGGCGAGGAACGTCTGCTACCAGAATATCGCCTATGACACGTTGGGCGTATGCGCGTTCGCCGGTTTTTCAGTCAGCCTCGACGAGTTGGTGAACATGTTGAACGACGTGATCGGCGCCGAACTCAAGGCCAGCGACCTGGAGCATATCGCCAGAAGGTGCCTCATCCTGGAACGTATTTTCAACCACCGCTGCGGCTTGACATCCCAGGACGATTGGCTGCCCGATCGATTCTTCGACGATGCGATCACCGTCGACGGTGTCGAGACGAAGTGTTCGAGGAGCGATTTTTCAAGGATGCGCCACGAATTCTACGAATCGTTAGGTCTCGACGAAGACGGACTGCCCACCGAACAAACCCTCGACGAAACGCTCCTCGAAGAGTTCCTGCAAGAAGACTCCGCAACCCCGGAGGGAATATGAGCACTGAAAAGCAATTCGACAAACGCGACGTATACGACGCCATGTACGCCACCGGTAAGGCGATCATGTTCACCGGCGGAAACAATACGCATAGCGGTAATATTTCCCTTCGACACCCCGACGATCGGGAGTCGTTTTTCATGACCACGTCCGGATCTCAGCAGGGCTCCCTCGTACCGAGCGACATCGTCCCGCTCAAGTTCGATGAAGTCAGTTGGGGTGACGGGCGGGCCTCCACCGAGTCCACCATTCATCGGCGGATTCTCTCCATTCCCGGCACGGAGGCGGCGATTCACTGTCACTATCTTTCGGCGACAGCGGTCAGCTTCGACACGAAGGAGCACCAGAACTTCCTGGCGTACGATGGAACCGCCGACGGTCTGGATCGCTTTTCTTTCATCCCAATCGACTGCACCGGCTCGCACCTCCTGGGGGCCGTCTCCTCCGACTACTACCTGGAACCCACGGGGTCGAAGGAAATGGAAGACCGAATTCCGGTCTACCTGGAAAAGAGCCCGGTGACCCTCGTACAGGGGCACGGTCCTTTCGTCCGTGGCGATTGCCTGGCGACGTGTCTGCATTGGCTGGGACTCGTCGAGGCGTCCGCGAGCCTGAAGATCGCCGCCCGCCTCAGAGGGATCGACACGCGAGCCATATCCGAAAGGATTCGCCGGGACGGCGCAGACGCCCTCTACCCCGTCAAGGTTCGACCGTTCGACGCATCTGTTCTCGGCCAGTATGACACGGACGACGCAAATACCATTTCGGCGTTCAAAGAGCGGGCGCGATTCAATTTCTATAACTCCATTTCGCCGTTCGGAACCGGCTCGATGAGCGAGAAGGTCACCCAGAACGAAATGCTCTACTGCCCGACGGCCGCTGCGCCCGAGGGTTTCGAAATCTCCATAGCGCGAATGGATCTGCAGGAACGCCCCGAAGACGACTATGAACTCGCACTTCACAAGGCGATCTATCGAAACACCAGCTACAAGACCTGCATGTTCACGTTGAGTCCCCTGGGCAACGCCGAGGCAATGGCGGTGATTTTTGAATCATTCGGAATCGAAGCGCTGACGCATCCCGATTCGGTCTCCATCGATTACAGCGACCCGAAAGACCATCCCGTGCTCAAGCCCATCGACGCCGAAGCGGTGTATCTGAACCCGAGGGTCGGTCTTACCCACTCCGACGCGAGTTTCGACGTCATCGCCAACATGCTCCGCTGGCACAAAGGAGCCTGCGTTATCGCCGGGCGGGGCGGGGTGGGAGTAGGAAGCGTCTCCCTCGAACAGGCCGCACATCATGTGGCCTCACTGGAAAACATCGCAAGAATCCGGCAGACTGTCTACTTGAATCACCGTCTCGCAGGCGCCCCGCCGGTCTCCTATTTTGAACCTGCAACGCAGTAGCCGAATTGCAAAAGACAAAACGACCACGTAGTCTGGTTTTCATTCGTACTTTCCTGTCGCAAGAGTGGTGACAATGGAAGACGGACATCACTTTCTCGCAATAGACCTTGGCGCCGAGTCTGGGCGGGCGATGCTCGTGACGCTGGCCGGCGGGCGGGTGGATCTGCAGGAGGTCCACCGCTGGGGTAACCGCCCCGCCGTTATGGCCGGGACGCGCTATTGGGACCTGCCCTATCTCCTGAATGAAATCATCGAAGCTTTGAAACTGTGCGGCCGGCGCGGTGTGCAACCAACGAGCATCGGCGTCGACACGTGGGGTGTGGACTTCGGCCTGCTCGATGGCGCCGGGCGGCTGGTCTCCCTGCCGGTGCAATACCGCGATTCGCGCACCGAGGGCATTCACGAATACTCCGAGCCGATCATGTCGCAACAGGAGATATTCCGCCGCACCGGTTACGAACCCTGGGCGATCGCCTCGCTCTTCCAACTGCTGGCGATGCAGCGCGACGGTGATCGCGGGCTGGATATCGCAGAAACGTTCCTGAACATGCCCGATCTGGTCAACTATCTTCTAACCGGGCGGGCCGTCAGCGAAAAATCTATCGCCAACACCTCCGGTATGATGGACGTCAACGGATGCTGGGACGCCGAGATCATCCGGGCGTTCGGTCTGAAACGCAGCATGTTCGGGCCGCTCGTCGAGCCGGGGACCGTGCTGGGCCCGCTGAACCGGGAAGTCAGGCAGCAGACGCAACTGCCTGAAATACCCGTGGTCTCAGTGGCCGGGCATGACACCGCATCAGCGGCGGCTGCGGTCCCGGCGGAGGGTGATAACTGGGCGTTTCTTTCGTGCGGTACATGGAGTCTTCTGTGCGCCCTTATCGACGAGCCGATCTGCACGCCGTCATGCCTGTCGCTAGGCTTCACCAATGAGTACACGTTTGGCGGCTGGTTCCTGGCCAGGAATATCTCAGGCCTGTGGTTAGTCCAGGAACTCCGCCGCAAATGGGACACCCCCGACGATCCGTGGGACTACGATCGCATGACCGCCGAGGCACGCGCCGCCGAATACACCGGCCTGGTCGACGTTGCCGATCCGTCGCTGACGGCGCCGGCGGACATGCAGGAGGCACTCGAAGCGCTGCTGGCGGGCTCGGGTCAGCCCCTGCCGAAAACACCGGGCCAACTCGTGCGGTGCGTGCTGACGTCGCTGGCGCTGGAGTACAACGATCGCCTCAAAACGATCGCGGAGTTGACCGGGCGGCGGTTTGATTCGCTGTACATGGTCGGCGGCGGGATAGCAAACACGCTGCTGTGCCAATTCACCGCCGATGCGTGCGACATCGACACGCGCGCCGGGGCGCCGCAGGGCACGTCGCTGGGCAACGCACTTGTCCAGGCCGCGGCGATGGGAATAATCGACGGGCCCGACGCAATCCGCGGCGTTATGCGGGAATCTACCGAAATGACCGACTACCGCCCGCAGGCAGCGGACCTGTGGGCACGGAAACGCGACGACTACGCGAAACTCATCTCGCGGAGATGACAGGAGAATATCAGCAATGGCCACAGCACGTTCTTCGGCGGCGACGGAACTGAAAGACTCGACCACCAGCGGGCCCCGCACGGTCACCATTGGCGTTTGCAGCCCCGCCGATCCGCGTATCGACGACGCCAGCCGCCAGCGCGCGTCAAACATCATCGCCATGGTCGCCGACACAATAGCACGCAACGTCACGATGCCGGACGGTACGCCGGTAAACGTGGTGTTCTCCCGCACGCTTATCGACAACGAGAAGCAGGCCGACATGATCGCACGCCAGTTCCGCGCCGCCCAGGTCGATGCGATCGTCTGCTGCCCCGACACCTGGGCGTTCGCCCAACTCACGGTGATAAGCCTCCTGGCGCAGTTGCCCGGCGATATCCCCGTGAACATCACCTGCGGAAACAGCGCGCCGAAGCCCGGGGTGGTCTTCGCCCATTCGATCAACGGCGCGCTGGCCCAGGACGGACGCCTGACCGCACTGAACGTAGGCTCCTGGCCGGATACGGGGAAGAATCCGAAGATGACCGCCCCCACCCGAGATGCCCTGATCGACTGGTGCTACGCGGCGATGACATATGCGGGCCTGAAGGGGCGCCGCGCCGTGGTCTTCGGACACGATTCAATGGGCATGGAAACCGCGATGGCCCACATAATCCCAACCCGCAACACGTTCGGGCTGGAAATCACGCGACTGGACATGAAGCTCCTGTCGGACATGCTCGCGCGCGGGGCCTACAGCAAAAAGGAACTCAAGAAACTCGACGCATGGATCCGCGGGCACGTGGGCAAGCGCCTGGACCTCAGCCAACCCAACGGCGAGAGAAACTACCTCCGCGGACTGGCGATGTACCTGATCATGCGCGATCTGCTGGCGGAGGTTGACGCGGTGGCCGGCGGGTTCATGAACCAGCTCGAGTGGGGCTCGGACCCGCGATGCACCCCCCTGCCGATCTGCGACATCGCCGAATCGCTCCTGAACACAAGCTTCGACCATAACGGTCCGAAGCAGCCCCTGGCGTTCGGTACCGAAGCCGACGTCCAGGGCATGATTACCATGCTGGTTTCCAGTTGGCTTGCCGGCGGAAATCCGCCGCTGTTCATGGACTTCCGCAAAGTGTGGGAGCCGTCCGAGATCCGCTCGCTCGCCAGGAAACTCAAGGTGCCTTTCACCAGCAGAACTGCGTGGGCGAAAACCGGCTTCGTCGACGGCGACAATTCGGGCTCCGCCTCGCTGGACTGGGCCGCCAAACCCGGCGCATCGGTTGCAACTATTATGAAGAACGTCTCGATGCCCGGCGCCATTTTGTACTACTTCCCCGGCGGGGGCAACAGCGTTACGTTCACCAGTCCCGGCGGGCTCGAGGGAATCGCCGCGAGGCTCGCTTACAGCGAACTGTCGGGCATGTTCACGATGATCTGGGACGAGGCGACGACAATCAAGCTGCCCGCCAGGCTCGCCAACGCGGTAGCCACCGCCTCCAACATCACCTGGCCGCATTCGTGGATCGTACCCAAATACGCCACCATGGTCGAGTACAAGCAGTACGCCCCGGCCAATCATTTCCACATGATCCAGGGGCTGCCCGTCGCACGCCTTCAGCACTGGATGGACCTGGCCAACGTGCTGTCGAGTACGCCGTGGGAAAGGCGCCCCAACTTCATCGAAGGCGTCGACAGACCCCTGCCCCTCCTGCACGTCCTCAACGGCGGCAGCGAACCAACCAAACGCCTCCGCGCCGGGAGATAGCCGGCGAGTTATTGTGAGAACGAACCGAGTACACATCCTGACCGCCTGCGCAATCGCCTGCCTGATCGCGACGTCCGCGCCGGCGGACGATTTGCGAAATGTTGAAACGGGCTTGGTCATGCCTTCGCTGAAGTACGCAGACCAGCCATACATCGCTGTGACGAAGACCGGTAACTGGGTGTGCGTGCTGACTACGGGCAAGGGGCGCGAGGGCGCCGGCGGTCAGCACGTGGCGGCCGCCGTCAGCAGCGATCGGGGCAAGACGTGGTCGAAGCTGGTTGCGATAGAGTCGCCCGCCGGACCGTCTGCTTCATGGGCGTGTCCGCTGGTGACTAAGTTCGGGCGAATCTACGCGTTCTACACGTACAACGGCGACAACGTCCATCTCGGTCGCGACGACACGCACGGGTGGTATGCGTTCAAGTATTCCGACGACGGCGGGCGAACCTGGTCGAAGCAGCGATACCGCCTGCCCATGCGGACCACCGCCTGCGATACGATCCGACGTAAAAGCAAGGTCATCCATCACTTCTGGGGTATCTGCAAGCCAATCGTTGTCGGCGACACGGTCTACTTCTCGTTCACCAAACTGGGCAAGTATTTCCTGGGAAACGGCGAGGGGTGGCTTTTCCGGAGCGACAACATCCTGACCGAAAAAGACCCCGCGAAGATTTACTGGGAAATGCTGCCGGAGGGCAAGAGCGGTATCAGGCATCCCGAGTTCGGATCGGTGCAGGAAGAGCACAATCTCGCCGCTCTGTCCAAGGGCGGAAGCCTCGCATGCGTGTATCGCACGACGAAGGGTTTTCCGGCGATTTCCTACAGCCGCAACGGAGGGCGCTCCTGGTCCAAACCGCTGGCGATGCGGTATTCCCCCGGCGGGCGAATCATCCGCCATCCGCGCGCCTGCCCCAAAATATGGCGATGCGGTAACGGCAAGTTCCTCTTCTGGTGTCACCAGAACGGAGGCAAGACCTACACCGGTCGCAACCCGGTATGGCTCTGCGGGGGCGTTGAGGTGGATGGCGTTATCCGGTGGTCGCAACCCGAAATCCTGCTGTACCACGATAATCCGAAGAAGCGAATGAGCTACCCGGACCTGATCGAATCGAAAGGCCGGTACTGGGTGACCGAAACCGAAAAAGAAATCGCCCGCGTCCACGAGATCGACCCGTCCCTGCTCAAAGGCCTCTGGTCGCAGTTTGACCGCAAGACCCCCGCCAAACGCGGTATGGTCGTTGATCTCACTGGTAAGAAACTCACCACCGGCGCACCCATGGCGAAACTGCCCGACCTGTCCAAACGCGGCGGGTTTGCGATCGATCTGTGGATACGCCTGGACGGCCTGAAAGGTCCGAAGGTGGTCCTCGATTCCCGCCGGGGCGGTAAGGGCAAGGGGCTGACGGTCACAAAAACCGCGACCGGAACGCTGACCGTTGAATTCAGCGACGGCAAACGCGGCGGCAAGTGGGATGTAGACACCGGACTCCTGAAAGCTGGCAAACTGCATCACGTCGTATTCATCGTCGACGGCGGACCGGGAGTCGTCAGTTGCGTGGTCGACGGGCAATTCTGCGACGGCGCCACGAGCGGGCGTCAGTTCGGCTGGGGACGATTCGACCGCAAAATCGGAACCGTAGGCGGCGGCGAAATCAAACTGTCCGCCAATGCAGGTGCCGACATCGTGCGACTTCGCATCTACAACCGCTATCTCCGAACGAGTGAAGCTGTCGCCAATTTCCGAGCCGGTGCGGATTAGAACTCCAACTCATCGACCCAGCGGGGATAGCTGCAGTCCCCCACCGCGTCATATTGGGGCCAATACGGCTTGACGTCGAATACCTCGGTACCGTCGATCGCATCGAGCCCTTCGACACTCAGCACATTGCCCTCCACTCCGAGCAATCGAACCGTAGTCACGCCGATCGGCGTCGGCCGCCACGGGCATCTCGTTGCGAAGATACCCACGCTCGGCGAACTGTCTTTCCCCTGCGGAGCGACCTTCATCCGAGCGCTGCCCGCGTTGTCCATCGCGTAGATCACGATAACGTGCGAGACATCTTCGATCCCCTCGAACCCTTCGGCGTATTGCGGCAGGATGTCAATAGCGCACTGACTCTCCCGCCATCCGACCCACTGGTGCTCGGTGCGGTCCGATACGATTTTGCCTATCACGCACAATTCCATTGGTCTCGCTCCCTTCGCCACACCGCAATAATACACCCCGCAGGCCAACAGTTCCATACGCCAACAACACTGGCCATTGCATAGCCGCTTTATACCCGATAGGGTATGAACTCGGCTGTTTTGTCGGGCCGCGGAATAGAATGACGTCATTGAACAGCGATACCGTATCTGATCGCAATTACAGTGCGGGCTGAAGAAAGTGAGACAGATATGGCGGCACAGGGTATATACATCGCGGGCGCCGAGGCGTGCAGCGGCAAGTCGGTTGTCGCCTTGGGAGTTGTCGAGCATTTGGCTGCACGGGGGCTTCGGGTGGGATTCTTCCGCCCGGTCATACGCGCTGGCGAGGCCCCCGACAACCTGATCCACCTGATCGCAACGCGATACAGGCTCGGTGCAGACTACGATAGTTTTTGGGGAGTCACCCACGAGACGATGCGCCGGCTCGTGGGCGATGGCGAGATAGACGAAATGCACAGCCGCATCATCGCCAAGTACAGGGATATCCAGGACGACTACGAATACATCGTATGCGTCGGGACGGACTATACCGGAATCGCCGCCCCGCTGGAGTTCGACTTCAACGCCGACATCGCAAATAATCTCAACTGCCTGGTCCTGCCCGTGGTCAACGCCATCGACAAGAACCCCACCCAGATCGCCGCCGCGGTCGGCGTGATGCTCGAATCCCTCGATGCGCAAAACTGCAATGTGCTGGCGATCGTAGCCAATCGCGCAGACGCCGACCAGATCCAAGCCGTCCGCGATGCGATGAACGAGACTCACAGCGTGACGGTTCCGGCTTACGTGCTGCCGGAAGACCCCCTGCTGTCGAAGCCAACCGTCGGCGAAATCGCCGAAGCCCTGAACGCAGAACCGGTCAACCCGAACAGAGAGGGTCTCATCCGCAAGGTCGACTCCATTATTGTCGCAGCTATGCAACTACCGAATGTGCTGGACCATATCGAGGACGACTGCCTGGTGATCACGCCCCGCGACCGCGCCGACATCGCCATCGGCGTGATCCTGGCCGATGCGGCGACCACTTATCCGCGCGTCTCGGGCCTCATGCTGACCGGAGATCTCAAGCCCGTCGGGCAAGTCCACCGCCTGCTCGACGGTCTCGGTAAGCGGCGGGTGCCCATACTCGTCGTCAAGACCGACACATTCACCGCGGCGATGCAGGCCGCGGGGGTCGTCGGAACAATCACGTCCGAAAACGAACAAAAAATCGCCACCGCACTCAGCATCACCGAAAACCATATGCCCCTGGAGGAACTCGACCATCGTCTCGCCGCCGCGCGATCCGACCGAATGACGCCCCTGATGTTCCAGTACGAACTCCTGCACCGCGCCCGGGCCGACCGCAAGAGAATCGTCCTGCCCGAAGGTACGGACCCGCGGATCCTGCGCGCCACCGAGATACTGCTCCTCCGCAAGGTGGTCGACATCACGCTGCTCGGCGATGAAGAGGAAATCCGATCGGCTGCGGGGGCACTGGGCGTGTCGATCGAAGGCGCCGACATCGTCAATCCGCTGACCTCGCCGTGGCGCGAGGACTTTGTCGAGAGGTACGTCGAACTTCGCAAGCACAAGGGCGTCGTGCCCGATGCCGCCCGCGACACCATGACCGACGTGAGCTACTTCGGGACGATGATGGTCCAGGAATCCCTCGCTGACGGTATGGTCTCCGGCGCCGCCCACACCACCGCCCACACGATTCGCCCCGCCTTCCAGATCATCCGCACAAAGCCTGGATGCGTCTTGGCTTCCAGCGTTTTTCTGATGTGCCTCGAAGACCGCGTCGTGGTCTACGGCGACTGCGCGATCAACCCCAACCCCACCGCCGAAGAGTTGGCACACATCGCGCTGAGTTCCGCCGAAACCGCCCGCATGTTCGGGATCGAACCTCGAGTGGCGATGCTGTCGTACTCCTCGGGGAAGTCGGGCAAGGGCGAGGATGTCGACCGCGTTCGACAGGCCACCGAGAAAGTGCGCAGCCTTGCTCCCGACCTGAAAGTGGACGGACCGATGCAATACGACGCGGCGGCCGACCAAGGCGTGGGCAAAGCGAAAATGCCCGACAGCGAAGTGGCCGGGCAGGCGACAGTCTTCATCTTCCCCGACCTCAACACGGGCAACAACACCTACAAAGCCGTCCAGCGCACCGCCGACATAGTAGCGATCGGCCCGGTAATGCAGGGACTCAAGAAACCGGTAAATGACCTCAGTCGCGGATGCACCGTCCCGGACGTCGTAAACACCGTGGCGATCACAGCGATTCAAGCACAATCATAGTGCTTTCTTCTCCACGCCCAGCACTACGCGGAAGCCAAGGATCGCGTAAGAGGAAATTTTGGGTGGGACGCTGTAGCGAGCGGCCGATCGCAGGAACGGGTTTACCTGCTCGTCGAGATCCTTCTTGTCGTGCCGCTTCTTGTCGCCCTTGTGGACGCCGGAGAAGCATCCACCGCGTACGACTTTTTCGGTTCCTTCCGCCGGACCAGTCGGATCCCTGGCGGCGGATTTATCGTACGGTCCGTACCAGTCGAGGCACCATTCGTACACATTACCGTGCATGTCGTAGAGTCCCCAGGCGTTAGGTTTGCGCCCGCCGACTTTGCGCGTTCCGAAGGCCGTAAAGCTAAACGTAGCGACGTGAGCGAACTTCCTGATCGAGTTCAGATCGCCGGGGTCGCACTCGACGTTGTAGGGCGTTTTCGTCCCGGCGCGGCAGGCGTATTCCCACTCGGCCTCGGTCGGCAGGCGGTAGACGTAACCCTTCGGCAGGCGTCCTGCCTTGCGTTCGATCTCGGTGAGCTTGCTGCAAAACTCGCGGGCTCGGGCCCAGCTTACACACTCCATCGGGTTAAGGTCGGTCAGTTTCCCGCCGACGGCGCCGGCGCCGTTGATAAGACCTCCGCCGGTGGGATATCGCCAGCAGAACGCCATCTGGTCGTGGATCGGACCGCGCTTGAACCGCCAGGCTTCGTAGTCGTAGTCCGGCGGCGCCATGAGCTTGTAAAACTCGCGCTGGGTCACTTCGTAGACGCCCATGTAGAACGGCTTGGAGATCGTGACCTTGTGGGCGACCTCGTCCTTGCGGCGACATATTTCATCGCTCGGGCTTCCCATAGCGAACGAACCAGCCGGGATGAGTTTCATCTTCATCTCGATGCCGGGCACGGTGTAATCCTTGGCGGTGAGCGACTTCACTGAAGCGGTGTCCTGCGCTGCCGCAATTCCACACAACAACACAGCCAACACGATATTGATTAGCTTCCGGTTCATAGTTTTCCTTTTATATGCTCGCATGGCAAATCATTTTACCGACGCCGGTTTTTTCGTAACTATCGGACCACGCGCACGCTTGATCCACTTCTGCATGAGCGGTAAGTCCTTGATCTCACCGGAGACCTCTTGCCTCATCCGCCAGTCCCAATCGATGCTGGTGGACCACCCGCCGCCGGACGCCTCGCTCTTATGCAAACGCTCGGCCAGGCCGATATCATCCCGCTGCGTGGCGCCGCCGAGTTGGGCCTTGACGTGCTGGCTGATGTATCTGCTGTAATTCGTGTTGTAGTAGCCTCGATAGACCTGGTAGTTGAAGCTGTCCATCCAGAGCTTCTCGGGCGTATACGGCGCCATCGCCTTGCCGTGCGCTTTGGACAGTTCGGTCTTCGCCGCGGCGACTTTGAGGACCATCGCGGCGGTTCCCTTCGAAACGTACACGCCGCGCTTATCTCGCAGTTCGCGATCCTTTTCACCGGCGAGTTTGTCGAGTTTGCGCTGCTTGTCGACCAGTTTGGGATTGGCCTTGTTCAGTTCGTCCGACAGCAGCCTCTCGCGTTTGCGATATTTGTCCTGAAGTCCCCGCGGAAGCTTGGCAAGCGCAGCGTACCGGGTGTTATTGTTGCGATAATCGGACCATCGCTTATTCAACGCCCGATCGCGATCGGAAGCCTTCTTGCGGGCATCCTTGTCCTTGAGCTTCCTCCCCACGCCGATTGCCTTTCGCTCGGCGATTACATCGGGGCGTTTCTCGAACTGGTCGCGAAGCTTCTTGTCCAGCGCCCGGCGTTTTTCCTCGGCATCTTTCCGCTGGGCATTGATCCCCGCCAATTCCTTGTCGGCTTTAATGCGCTCGCTGAGCAGCTTTCGCAACTGCGTGTGAATTTCGGACAACTGCTTGCGAAGTACGCCAATTTCGGTCTTGGTCTTTACCGAATCGGGCAGCTTGTCGAATTCGCCGCCCAGATCGCTTTTGCTTTTGGACATCGCGTCTTCGACGGCCTTGAGTTTCGCCCTCGCCGCGGTCAGGATGGGCGATCGTTTCTCCAGCACTTTTGCCCGAGCATCCTGCTCTGTCTTGAATTTATTGTAGGGTTCAGACAGTTTCCGGCTCATCTCGGAGATCTTGCGGTTAAGCTCGTCAACGTTCCCGCGGGCCGCGGCGAGAGTTTTGACTACTTCCGCCGTCGGGCGCCTGGGCGCATCTCGCGTGGGGGCTGGCAGCTTGCTGAAATCTTCATGCACCGTGTGGTAAACGACCACGTGGTCGATAACGCCTTTGAACCGCCCCGATGCGTCACGCGAGGTCGCCACGAAGTTGCGATTGTCGCCGCCGCCAAACGCATCGCGCGGGCGGAAGGTCGACGCCTTTTCGGCGACCTTTTTCCCATCTCGCCAGAGTGCGGTCTTGACCCCGTCGATTTCAACCCGTAGCGTCGCCCACTTATCTTTCGCCAGCGGTTTGGAGCCCGTCATCGAAACAACTGTCTTACCGCCGACCTTGGCGCGAAGTTCAGGCGTTCCGTTTTGTGCGGTTTTCAGCACGAAACAGTTGTCCGAATCGCTCCCGAAATCGAATATTGTCCGGGCTCCCGAGCCTTCCGGTTTCAGCGCTACATCCACGGTAATCGCCCCGAGATCCGCCGCTCGCGGACACAGTTCGCCGTACTGCGTTTTCCCATCGAAGCGGAAGCCCCGCCGCTCGCCGTCGACGACGAATGCGGGGCTGCCGATCAGGTATCCGTCAAGATTCACGCCCATGCGCTTTCCGTATCGCCTGTCGGCGCCGCTGGGGAATCTGTACCAATCCTCCAGCAGCGTGTTCTCGCGGCGGTCCATCGCGTAGTTGGCCCAGAGGGCGAACTTGTGCAGCGTCTCCTCGCCGAGGCGTTTGACCGGCCCGCCCGCTCTCGGGCGCAGTTCGTCGGGAACGGCGCCGGTGAACTTGACCGACCAGGGATAACGCGGGGCATGGCGACCGCTGTAATGATTTCGCGCCAGTTGTCTGTCGGTAAACAACGCCGTCGGCGTGGCGGTAACCGTAAGCCAATACGCCTTATCGCCGTCGCGAGTTTTCATTTTCATCTCGCCCTTGTTCCACATAGGCGAGTAGCGTCGCTGCTCATCGGAGCCTACCGCGACAATGCACGCGCGCCAGTCGCTGTAGAAGTCCGGGTCGTGCACTCCCTTGAAATCGACGGTGAATTCTTTGGCGCCTTTGTCGGGAGCCAATCGCACGATGTTAACGCCAAACGGTTCGGGCGCCTCCTCGAACGGTATGCGGTAAACGCCGGCTTTCCGGTCGACAGATTCGAGCCGGTTTTGCGCCGGCGCGCGGTAGCGGCCTCGGAAGAGATTCTCAAGCTCACAATCGAACGTCGCCAGGCGGGCGCCGTATTCGCCAACCATATCGCCGAGCCCGCGAATGGCGCTCTTGAACAATCCGCGCTGCCGCCCGACCCGTGCGACGGTATGCAGCATGCTGAACTCATCGATACCGTGGGGCAAGCATGTAAACCAGGCGTATCCCCAGTTCGGATCGTCGCCGGTGATGTTATAGAACATCGTGTACCCGTATCCGCCCTCGCCATTGAAAACATTCCGCCACGGCGTTTTGATGTGATGGTTGCCCTTGAGCATGCTGGGGTCAGCCATGCATTGGTGCATGTCTGCCTGGGCCTCTCCGCCACCGAACGGTATCCCGTTGGGCAGCGTTCCGTGACCCCATTCGTGCCACAGACCCGGCGCCCAAGGCCCGCCGCCTGCGCCTTTCAGAATGCACGCGCCGTATCCGCCGCCGGCGTAACCGCCGATAAACTGGTGACCGTCGCGTTTCGTGCCTGCGACGGTGACGGCATGCTTAAACTTGGTTTTCCTGTCCCAATACTCCATAAGGTTGCCGGCGTATTCGTTCAGGTCCCACCAGTACTCGGCGCACTTGATCGAACCGTCGCGATACCACTGGGCCTTGTCGGGCGCCTTGGCGTTTATCCACGGGTCGCCCTCGCTTCCGGCCTGACTTCCGGAGACCCAGATGAAGTGCGGCGACTCGACCTGCATCGTGCCCGGCTGGCCGGGCTTGGCGTTGTTGGGGTAACGTGTGTCCAGGCCCGGCGACTTTACATACACGGTCTTGTCGAGACCGGCGGCGATGCGGGCCATCTCCTTTACGTACAGGTCCATGATGAACTTCTTATCTTCGCCGTCGAAGCTTCCGCGCACGAAGCAGCGCTTCCGGCCATCGGCAAGACGGAGCACCACGCCGGGTTCCCACGGACCGCCGTCACCGCGGAACTTGCTGCTCATGGTGTTGCCCATACCGCGGAACGCGATGAGGTGCGCCTTGAACGGTTTGTCGCCGACTGAGACATGCGATCGTTTTGGCGTCCAGGTCCGAAGCAGCATGCCCGGCTTGACGTCGATTACGTCCACGCCTTTTCGCGGCCACCAGTTCACGTCGCGGCGCTTGTATGCCTTCGCATCGCCCGAGCCGGCCTGCTTGACCTTGTACATATCCACACCATCGCGCAGTTTCGCGCCGGGATACTGCGTGGCGGCGTAGAAATCGTAATCCGCCGCCGCAGTCGCACAAATCAGCCCCACAAGCCCTATCGCCGAAATCAGTTTAGTCTTCATAATATCCCTGTACCCGTTCTCTGTAGAACGCAAATTGACAACTTCTTCGTTTAACGCGTATAGGATAATCCTATTCCAGCGAATCGGCAATAACCTCCGTATTCACCGTTAATCGTAAGAGGAGAATCAGCATGGATTTGAAACTAACGTCTATTGCAGCGTGCATCGGTATTACGCTTGTTTCCGTTATGGCGTCTCTGGCGGCCGATAAGCCGGTGGACAAGACATCCGATCAATGGTTCCAATGGCGCGGTCCCAACCGCGACGGGAAGTCGCCCGACACGGGTCTGCTGAAGAGCTGGCCCGAAGGCGGACCGAAGCTGATGTGGACAGTCCCCCTGATCGGGCAGGGATTCTCCAGCGTGTCGGTCGGAGGCGGACTGATCTACACAACCGGGCGCAGGCCTCCCGGAAATCCCTCCACGCTCCCCAAGGTCAAGAACGTATACAAACTTCCGGGCAATCGCTATTACGTAACGGCGATCGATATGGACGGAAAGGTCAAGTGGGTCCGGAACGTTACAAAATGCTACCGGGGTTACTATCCCGGTACGCGTTCGACGCCCACGTACGACAACGGAAACATCTACCTGGAAACCGGCGCGGGTATTGTCATCTGCTGCGACGCACAGACCGGAAAGACAAAGTGGATGCGGGACATCCACAAAGATTTCAACGGAATCACTCCCGAAGGCCATACGTTCGGACGCAGCGAGTCGGTGCTGATCATCGGCGACCTGGCGATAGTGACCCCCGGCGGTGAAGACGCCTTCATGGTCGCACTGGACAAGAAAACGGGCAAGACGGTGTGGAAGTCGGGCAAGTACTCAGCGGCCGCACACACCTCGCCAATTTACGTCGTCTACGAAGGCGTTCCGATCATCATCAACGGCGCCAACCAGGGCCTGATCTGCATCCACGCCAAGACGGGAAAAATCCAGTGGACCCGGGACTTTGCCAAGGGCGCCCGAGGCCGCGTCCCCACCCCGGGGTTCGTCGAAGGCGGATACGTCTACTGGGCGGTCGGTTACGGTAAGGGCGGGATATGCATGAAGCTGTCAGCGTCAGGCCGGAAAGTCAAAGCCAAAGAACTCTGGCGGTCCGATGACATGGACTGCATCGTCGGCGGATTCGTGATCCATGACGGTTACATTTACGGTAATAACAAGAATGGGTATGCGTGCCTGGAGTTGAAGACCGGAAAGACCATGTGGACAACCGATGGCGAAAAGGTAGGCGGTAAGGGCTCGATCTGCTGGGCCGATGGTATGTTCTATCTGTATGCTCAAAAGGACGGTAAGGCGTCCCTGGCGACCTGCTCGCCGAAGGGAATGGAGATAAAGGGGACCGTCAGCGTGCCCGGAATGGATCAGAGCTGGGCGCACCCGGTGGTCTACGGCGGGAGACTCTACCTCCGCTACGACAACAACCTCTACTGTTTCGACGTGAAGGCCAAATAGCGCAAGCCTACTTCCCCGCCAGCGGCGGGAGGCGGAAGTCCGGAGAGTCTTTGTCCTTGAGTTCTCTTTTGCCCCTGTAGGTTCCGTAGTACGGGACGTTGGCGTCGATCCAGGTAGTGATCTTGAGGAACTCGGCCTGGGTGAGTTTGGCTTTGCAGGGGGCCCTGCGAATCCGCGCAACCAAACTGCTGCGATGCGAACCGCGGGTCAGCGGAGGTGTCGCGCGGAAATTGGCCCGTCCGTATCGGCAGTCGGCGTAGCTGACCAGGCCCTTGCCGATGATGTTCTCGTAGGAGCGGTTATATCTGGCGGTCAGTTCGCCGGTAAGATCGAGGCGACCTTTGGGATCTTTCGCGCCGTGGCAACCGATGCAATGCTTGTTAAGGATCGGTTGAATGTCCGAAGCGTAGTGAACGATGCGAGGCGCCGTATCTCCCGGTTGCGGCGTAATGGTCTGGGGCTGACGGGTTACCGCCGTCGGGCGGGCGCCCAGATGCGGCGCCTTCTTGCGCAGTTCGTGGCAACCGATGCAGGACCTGTTTTCGCCGGGCATCAGGTTGATGAACGTCGGCATCAACTGCAGCGCCATGTAATTCTCATCGAGCGCGTGGAAAAGAATGTTCTCTTCGGCGGGCACTTTGAACAACGCCGAACCGTCTTGGTGGACCTTCACAACGCCGTAGACCTTCTTGCGGTGAACGTCGACGTTCATGCCGACCTCCCTCATCGCATTAACGCCCCAGGGCTGCTCCAAAACCCCCATCACTCGCAAGTATTTGACCCTTCCGCGTTCGATGCCCGTTAGTCCCTCGTAGACATTCTGCAAGAACAGCGTACCGGTTTTCGCCTCTTTCGCCACTGCCAGTTCCTCTACCGAGGCAATCTTCATGGGCTTGCGGCGCGGACGAAGCGGGATCGGCTCGAAACAGGAGATCTCCGGGTCCGAAACGATTTTCGCCCGATTGCCCCAGGCGTCCAACACGTATATCCCGTATTGAGAGCGCTTCTTGGTCTTTACGCCTGTCCTGTGAGAAACCAGGAAAAACTTCTCCGAGAACGGGTACGGGTCCATGAAGAAGCCGAACTTGTATATCGGGTGCCCCATGCACGGATATCCGATCTCCGGGGTGAGCGTGTCCATCGCTTTGGTTCCGCGCCGGCCCAGGCGGGTGTCGACCAGGATCACCGGGCCGACCGCGGTGAAATGGTGCGTCCCGCCGACCGTCACGATCTTCCGGCTACCGGGAATGCTGCGGGCGTTGCTCATACCGGCCGGTCGAACGGTATTGTTCTTGAACACGTGGTCCGAACCGCTGCCGTCGGGACGTATCGCCCACAAGCTCTGTCCGTTGCCCAGGCCCTTGTCGACGTACTCCCATCGCGTGTACACGATCCGACCATCGTCCAGTATCGCGGGGGCGGTTTCGTTGATCGGGCCAGCCGAAATGCGGTGAAGATTCTTGCCGTCGGCGTCCATGACGTACAGCGTGGTGACCGACGAACCGCCGCAGAAGGTGTTACGCTGCGAGCGAGTGGACGCAAATACAATCTTTCCGCTGGGCAAATAACATGGATCCATATCGTCAAAACCGCGATCGGAACCGCGTCGCTGCCAGGAGTGGCACTTGATGGCGTTGGCTTCGGCGGCATCACTGAAAGTAAGCTGTTTCAGCGAGCCGTCCTTCATCAGCCCCGTCGCCGGGTCGAGCTCGATTTCGTAGATGCGGAAGACCTGCCCTTTGTTGCCCTTCTGGTCTTTGGCGCGTTTCTTCTTGTAAGCAAAGACCACTTTCTTCGCATCGTACGACAGGTCGAACCGGTCGAACAACCCGCCGTCGAGTTCGCCCACGAGATTGGTGACCTTTCCATCGGGGCTCACCGGCGACAGGAGGCAGATATTCCCGCCGCTGCCGCTGGCATGCTGATCGGTATAGGTGTGCCCATATCCGCCGGAGGTCCGCTTGAGGAACAGGAGTTTTTTGCAGTCGAACTTCAACGCCGGATGGGCCCCCATCGCCTCGCGGCGTAACTGCGTCAGAGCGTCGTCTATCTCCTGGGTCTGCTCGCCCGCCGCGGCGCTCCGTTTGGCTTCCAGTTCGGAAAGTTGTTTGAGGTGCTTCCGACCGTCGGGATACTGCGCCCCGAAAGTCTCGATCGTATCGGCAATCGCCAACCGCAATGCCGCCACGTTAACCGCATCGGCCGGCAGGAATGCGGCGCGCTGCCTGGCGGGAACACCGTCGAGGTTCCGCACTTTGCGGACGGACTGCTTCCAGTCCTTCTCGAAAGCTTTCGACGACTCGAAACGCATGCTCACCAGGTGAGGCAAGGGACCGCCGCGGGCCAGCTTCAGCGTATGGGTGCCCTTGGTGATCGACAGCTTGACATCCCTTCCGCGTTTGTCGACGATGTGCTCGGACTTCTTGACGGCGCTGCCGCTGTCCCACGAGAATCGGATCGGGTGCTCGTAGGGCGCCGAACCGAAGGTCACGCCCAGGCATGACTTGGCCAGGGGCTTACCGTCGACGAACACATCAAGCGGTCTGGCCTCGCCCGCGGCGTACTTTACGTAAAGCGAGTATTCGGCCGTTACGGGGAAGTCAATGTCGTATTCGACCACTCCGGGCTCGGTGCTCTTCGGATCGCTGCCGATCAGCGGACCGAAATCGGCGTACAGTTCGGGACTTGCATAGATCCGGGCGTTACCGCGATCGAACGTCCAGGCGTCAACTTCAAACTTCCCGGGAGCTCTGACATTGGGCGTGGGCTCAATCGGCGCCCGCAACGCCGCAACGTCAACGCCGCTCTTGGGCGCCAGGGCCTTGCGAAACTCCACCGGAACGCTTTCGATGTTGCGCACCTTGAACTTGGGCGGATTCCAATCATCCGGGAAGGCTGCCGCCGTATTCAGACGCAGCGTAACAAAATGCGGAAACGGCCCGCCGCGGGTGATCTTCACCGTATGGATCCCCTTCTTTGCGACCTTCAGCACGATAATCCTGCCCGACTCATTCCGAAGCCCCTCCCACCTGGCTCCGCTGCTGTTGGGCGTTAGTTCGCCCGGCTTGGCTCCGGGAGCCGAACTGAAGGTCACCCCCAGGCAGCACCTGCCCATGTTCCGAGCGTTAAAGAATACTTCAATCGGGCGGGCCTGGTTGGCTGCATAGCGAATCTCCAGCGTGTAGTCCCCTGCGACAGGAAAGTCGACGTCGTATTCGACCGTCCAGCCCCAGGGTTTGGCAGGCCCGCTGACCACTACCGCTCCGGCATCGGCGTATTTGCTCGGATCTGCATGAATCTTGACATTGCCCCGCGAAAACGACCAGGCGGGAATCACCAGCGATCCGGCCTGGGCAGGCGACACCACTGCTACTGCCAGCCCAATGGCAAGGCATCTGGCTATTGTAACTCGACTGAATCGCAACGGTAGATTCGATTCGATCTTCATCATGCGTCTCCTGAAAAGACGAAGGCTACTAATCTTTCAGACGGATTGCTATTTAACTTTTTGCCGAACCGCGCAGGTAATGCGAAAACCAACGTAGTAACTGCGGAGCGCCGGCGGATACGAATACCGACTGGCTGTGCGGACGCGCCTGTTCGTACTGCGCCAACCGCCACCGCGCAGAACCCTTCTGGGAAGCTCGCCTTTATTGAGAGGGACGCCGCCTTTCAGCCACGCGCTACCGTCAGCAGGCGCCCCCTCGAAGTTCTTGTGCGTAACGTCCATGCATAATTCCCAGACATTTCCGTGCATGTCGTGAATGCCCCAGGCGTTGGGCTTCTTGACGCCAACGGGATGCACGTACCTCTGGTCGGGCTTGGCCATAGCGGTCTCGTGATACCATGCATACTCGCCGAGCTTCTTTTCGCCGATATCGTCACCGTAGCAATAACGTGTGGTGGAACCGGCGCGGCAGGCGTATTCCCACTGCGCTTCGGTCGGGAGGCTGTAAGACCTGCCATCTTTGGCGCCGAGTTTGGCGCAGAACGCCACAGCGTCATTCCAACACATATGATTGGCCGCGTGGTCGGGGTTGTCCTTCGCCGCTCGCTGGCCTTTCCACGGGGTCGTGCCCATCGCCGCCTTCCACTGTCCCTGCGTTGTCTGGTGAATCGACATGTAAAACGCCTTGGGGATCTTCACCTTGTGCTGCGGGCCTTCCTCCTTGTACCTGCCCGGTTCATTATCGGGGCTTCCCATCATGAACTCACCGGCCGGGACCAGCACAAACTTCACGCCGGCGGAGTTGGCAAATGCGACGGGGACGCCCAGCTTCTTCGCCTCGGCGATCTGCTCTTTGGACACGTTCGCCCACGCGGGGATCGTGGTCTTGCGTTCGGCGCCAAGACCGCCGACTAAACAACAGAACACCGCGAGTCCTACAAGGCCGATCTTTTTCATGCTTCTTCTCTGTCACGTCAGGTGACTACTTCTGAGCCAGCGGCGAGGAGTACTGTCGACATCAACCGGCTGGACCACCACTGAAGGTTGGATTCAAACTTCATCGCAAGTCTCCTGAGAAACGAAGGTAATTCATTTCCTCTGATGCAGAGTGTCATTATAGAGTCTTATCGGGATTGCGAGAAGGATATCTTTGGTCCTCCCGGGTTCTGGGTAATTGGGGGCAGCCCTGAAGAGTGAAAGCGGCGAGAACTCGCCGCAGTCCAAAACTCTTATTCCGCTCTAGTCTCCCTTGAGCTTGCCTATCGCCTGGGTCGATGGTACGCTCTGTGCCTGCACTGAAAGGAAGCAACTCATGACATCAGCGAAACATGCATTCAGAACACCGACCAACCGCAGAGGTTTTCTCCGCTCGGTGGGCCTCGGCGCCGCGGCGCTGGCGGTATCGCGACTTGCCCCCTCCGCACAAGCCGCTCCGCCGCCCAAACGCAACGTCATACTCGTACTCAGCGACGACCACCGCTATGACTTCATGAGTTTCGTTAAGGGCGCGCCCGATTTCCTCGAAACGCCTAACATGGACCGGATGGCAAAACAGGGCGCACACATCGCAAACGCGTTCGTCAGCACGTCGCTCTGCTCGCCAAGCCGCGCGTCGATCCTCACCGGACAATACATGCACCACCATCGCGTGGTCGACAACCAGCGCCCGGTACCCAAGGGAACCGTGTTCTTCCCGACATATCTCCAGAAGGCCGGATACGAAACCGCCTTTGTGGGCAAGTGGCACATGGGGCACGATCACGATCAACCCCGACCCGGATTCGATCACTGGGTAAGCTTCAAGGGACAAGGCGCCTACTTCGACCCTACCCTCAACATCAACGGCAAACGCAAACCCTTCAAGGGCTACACAACCGACATCCTGACCGATCAGGCCCTGGCGTGGCTCAAGGGACGCAAGTCCGACGACAAGCCGTTCTACATGGCCCTTTCATTCAAGGCGGTCCACTACCCCTTCCAGCCCGCCAAGCGACATAAAGGACGCTACGCCAAGGCGAAAGTCAAACGCCCCGAGACCATGGGCAACACGCAGCGCAACTACCAGAGTCAGCCCCAGTGGGTCCGTGACCGCCGCTACAGCATTCACGGTATCGACCACATGGAGACCGGGCAGTTCGATAACGATCCGGTCCCCTCGTTCGACGCCCTCTACAAGCAGTACTGCGAGACCGTCCACGGGCTGGACGAGAACCTCGGGCGCCTGCTGAAGCACCTCGACGATACCGGCCTGAGTAAAACGACGCTCGTGCTGTACATGGGCGATAACGGTTTTGAACTGGGCGAGCACGGGTTTTACGACAAGCGCGATGCATACGAGGAGTCAATCCGCGTGCCGATGCTCGCCTACGCGCCGGGACTGATCAGACCGGGCACGACAATAAAGTCCATGGTGCAGAACATCGACATCGCCCCGACGCTGATGGAAGCGGCCGGCGCAGCGGTCCCGAAATCGGCGAAGATGGACGGAGAATCGTTCCTGCCCCTCCTTCAAGGCCGCAGGATCCTCTGGCGGAATCACATCCTCTACGAATACCACTGGGAGTGGAACTTCCCAGCCACTCCCACGCTCTTTGCGATCCGAACGGACCGCTACAAGTACATCTTCCACTACGGCCTGTGGGACCGCGACGCGTTCTACGATCTGAAGACTGATCCGATAGAGCGTCACAACTTGATCGACACGCCGGCCTACCGCGAACAGATCGCCGCTATGAAGAAGCAGTTATTCGACAAACTCGAAGCGGGCGGCGGTCTGCAGATCCCGGTCCGCCGCCCCGCCGGCGTCCGCCTGGGCCAACGGAAACTCAAGCGGTGAAATGATTTCAGATGTTACCTATTAGCTATCAACCAGACTGGAGAGAGCATGGCAGACAATAGTGATTGGACTCTTGCGATTGGTTGCAGGAAAGCGGCGGTGCAGATCGCCATTCGATTGCCCCTTGCTATCGCTGTCTGCTGGGGCGGATTCTGGTTGTTGCGGAAGTTCATCGCGTGGATGGAGGGCGAGATCCATCAGGAGATCACCAACATCGGGTGGGGCCTGGTGCTTGTTATCGGTCTGGGGGCAGGTGTTATCGCCGGTCAGATCCTGTCGCGAAAACTGTCGGAGGGTACAGGCTTGTTCGGGAACCACCTGCTCCTTCCAACGTGCGTACCGCTGGTCGCCGGGCTATGGTGCCTTCAGCAGATCGTCGGTTCGACAGACGCCGGCTGGACGCAGGTTTCATTCTGGTTGTTCGCGGTTACCGGAATCGCCGCGTGCATCATGGCATGGTGGCAATTCGGACTGGATTCGTAAACCGCCCCTGCCTACCGGCGCCGGGAGAAGAACTTCTTCTTGTGCGCGTCGGCAAGGGCTTTGAGTTTGGCGGCGACTTCCGGGTGGTCTTTGATTACGTTCTTGCTCTCGTACGGGTCGTTGGCCATGTCGAAGAGCGACAGGTCGATCCGCTTGCCCTCGTATTTTCCCGGCTTGCCGTCTTTGCCCGGTGTCTTGAGCTTTCGATAACCGTGTGGCAGGTGCAGTTTCCAGCGGCCGTCGCCGGAGATTACGCCTTCGAGCCTTCCCCCGGTGGAAAACGGGTAGTACTCGTGCGGATTCTTCGCGCCGCTCTTGGCAATTATGATGTCCCAGACGTTCTTCCCGTCGACCGGGTTTTTGGGGAGTTTTGCGCCGGAAAGATGGGCGAAGGTGGGTAGAAAATCGAGAGTACACAGCATCTTCTGCGAGACGGCGCCGGCCTTGATCCGTCCGGGGAACTTCATGACGCATGCGCTGCGAATTCCTCCGTCGAATCCGGTGGCTTTGGCTTCGCGATACGGTGTCTTGCCCGCATGATTACCGTATGAAACCCACGGTCCGTTGTCGGACGTGAAGATAATCAGCGTGTTGTCCTCGACGCCGGCGTCCTTGAGGGCCTTGGTTATCTGCCCGACCGACCAGTCGATCTCCATCATGACGTCGCCGTAGAGCCCTGTCCCGCTCTTGCCCTCGAATTTCTTGCTACAGAAGATCGGCACGTGGGGCATGGAGTGCGGGACGTAGAGGTAAAACGGTTTGTCCTTGTGGCGTTTGATGAAGCTTACGGCGTGTTCGGCGTACCAGGTGGTGAGATTCTTCTGCTGCTCGGCGCTCACGTCTTCGATGGTGATCTTCCCGTTGTCCCAGAACTGGAGCGGCCACTTGTCGAAGTGTCGCGTTCCGGGATGGTGTTTCCACATATCGTTGGAGTACATCAGCCCGCACGACTCATCGAACCCGCGTGCCGGGGGTCGCGTGGCGGGCTGGTCGCCGACGTGCCACTTGCCGAAAACCGCGGTGGCGTATCCGGCGGCTTTGAGGACCTCGCCGGTGGTCGCGAATTTCGGATCGAGTCCGCGCGCCCGCGGTCCGTGCGCGCCGAACATTTTGGTGCGTCCGGGATAGCAACCGGTAAGCAGTGCGGCGCGCGAGGCCGAACATATGGCCTGGGGCACATGGAAGTTGTGGAAGCAGGTTCCCTCGGAGGCGAGTTTTCGGACGTTGGGCGTGTCGTACTTGGGTTTACCGAACGGTTTGAAGTCCGCCCAGCCCGAATCGTCGAGGAAGATGACAACGATGTTCGGCGGGCGTTTCTCGGCGCCTCGTGTCGCCCTCGGCCAGGCGATGGCGCCGGCGGCGCCAATCGCTGCGATCCTGAGGAAGTCTCTGCGGGAGTGTGTGGAATCTGATTTAACTACCATGCGTATTACCCTTTCATCCCAGCAAGTAAGTGCGGGGCTTGCGATACAATCATATCGCAACCCCTCGCCCGAATGCAATGATTGGCGGCTGACCCCATTACGTCTTGCCCGGATGCAATGCATTACTGTATTCTGGCGTTATTAGAAGCACACAGATACCTCCAAAGGTACTAAAAGGATATATCGCATGAAGAGACGTGATTTTATCAAGCACATGGGACTCGGTGCCGCATCACTTGGTTTTTCCGGGATGGTATCCCCCCTGCGGGCCGCCGCGCCGGGGAATGCGAAGAAACCAAATGTCATTCTCGTCCTGACAGACGACCAGGGATACGGTGACCTGTCGTGTCATGGTAATCCGGTGCTGAAGACCCCAAACCTTGACAAACTTCACTCCCAGAGCGTCCGCTTCACCGATTATCACGTGGCGCCTATGTGTACGCCGACGCGCGGCGAGCTGCTGACGGGTATGCAGGCGTTTCGCAACGGTGCGGTATTCGTCTGCCAGGGCAAATCGATGTTCAGGCGCGGTATCCCGTCGATGGCCGACATGTTCAAGACCGGCGGATACACCACCGGACACTTCGGGAAGTGGCATCTGGGCGATAACAATCCCTACCGCCCCCAGGACCGCGGATTCGACGAAACGGTGCATCACGGAGCATGGGGAATCACATCGATGGCGGACCACTGGTCCAACGATTACAACGATGACATCTACGAACACAATGGCGTGCGGAAGCAATACAAGGGCTACTGCACCGACGTCTGGTTCGATGAGGCCATGAAATGGATGGCCCGGAAGCAAAAGTCCAAACAACCGTTCTTCTGCTACCTGCCAACCAACGTGCCGCACTGGCCGCACATCGTGGATAAGAAGTATTCGGACATGTGCAAGGGCAACAGGTTCCTGGGCATGATAGCACAGTTCGACGAGAACATGGGGCGTCTCGAGGAGTTCCTGAAGAAAACCGGATTGCGGGACAACACGATCATGATCTTCATGACGGATAACGGTACGGCCGGTGGTCATCGGATTTTCAACGCGGGCATGCGCGGGCACAAAACCCAGTACTACGAAGGCGGGCATCGGGTCCCGTTCTTCCTGCGCTGGCCCGCGGCGGGGCTCGACAAGCCTCGCGATGTCGGCGAACTTACTCACAGCACCGACGTCCTCCCGACGCTGCTGGATCTGTGCGGTCTGAAGAAGCCCGCGAAAACTAAATTCGACGGGATGAGCCTCGCCGGACTGATCGAGGGCAAGAGCGACAAACTGCCCGATCGCAAGATCGTAATTCAGTACAAGGACTTCGGCCGCCCGGGCGTTGTGCTCTGGAAGAAGTGGCGGCTGGTGCATAACAGGGAGTTGTACAACCTCGCCGACGATCCCGGCCAGAAAACTAACGTGATAAGCGGACAGCCCGAGATCGCCAAGGCGTTGAGGGATCATTACGCCGCGTGGCGAACCGAAATGACGCCGCTGCAGAAGGAGGTTAACACCATCAGCATCGGGGTCGAGACCGAACCGGAGACATTCCTGTGCTCAGCCAACTGGATCGGCTCGTACGCCGACAGTTGGCACAATATCCGGGGCGGGGTCAAGAACGGTTACTGGGATCTGCAGGTTGAGAAGACCGGGCGATACGAGATCGGGGTCTGCGGCTGGCCCAAAGGTTCGGGCGTCCTGCCGAAGGACAAGCTCAGGGGCATCAACGGGCGACCCGTCGCCGGCGCCAAACTCAAGATCGGCGAGCAGGAACTCACGAAGAAGATGGCGCCGAGCGATGCCTGCGCAGCGTTCACCGTATCCCTGAAGAAAGGCGACAAGCCCCGCCTGCAATCGTGGTTCCACAACGCCAATGGCAAGGACCTCGGCGGATCGTACTTCGTGTACGTCACGAAGAAGTAGGCCCGTTACGTCATAATCTGTTTTAGGTTCTCGGCGATGATTTGGCGTTGGGGCTCGGCGAAGCGTTGGAGCGGTTGGGCCATTGTGTCGCTGCAGATTCCCATGCACGACAGCGCGCATTTGAGACCCTTGACGTAACTCGATGGATCCTCCACCGCATGATAGATCGTATCGTAGATCCGCACGACTTTCTCCTGCAGCGTGTCGACTGTGGCCTGGTCGCCGTCGAGGGCGGCTTGGTAAAGTGATACGTAGAGTTCCGGAAACAGGTTAGCCCCGCTGTTTACTCCACCGTGTCCGCCCATCGCGACTGCTCGGGCGGTGAGTTTGTCGGGACCGACCAGAAGCGTGAAGTCCGGTTTGTCGGCCAGTGCGGCTTGGAGTTGGCGAAAGTTCTCGATATCACCGCAACTGTCCTTTATCCCTACGATACCCGGGATATCGGCTGCTGCACGGACGGTTTCGGGCGTGAAGGCGAGCTTGGTGTGGCTGGGGATATTGTAGAGGAACACGGGCAGTGGCGACTCGGTGGCAAGGCGTTTGAGGTATTCGAGGATGTCCCCCTGTGAGGCAGGAAAGTAACACGGATGAGTAACCACAATCGCCGCGGCGCCGGAGTCGGCGGCTTTGCCCGCCAGCACCAGCAACTCGACCAGAGACGTGTCGGTGACTCCCACCAGGATGGGCAGGCGCCCGGCGACGATACGGCAGGTATGCTCGATCATTTCACGGCGGAGACGATGGCCCAGAGAGGGTCCTTCCCCGGTCGTGCCCATGATAAACAGACCGCCCGGTCCGCCGGTAAGTATGTGTTCGATCAGGCGCCCGGTGCCCTCGACGTCAAGCGTGTCGCCATCGAGCAGCGGCGTAGCCATCGGCGGGATTATGCCCCGCAGCGGGGTGGTGAGTTCGGCGTCGCTCATTGTTCTTTCCTGTCCTTCATCATTTTCTCCCCAGTGTCAGGATGAATATCTGCGGGTACCTGATCCCGGCGTGTTTGATGCGCCTGCAGAAGGCGATCTTGTCGCCGCGATTGGACCATGCGATCCCGATCTCGTCGGGCCTGCTCTGATCGCCGGACCGCTTGGTCATCCGAATCGACCTACCGAACGTTTTCCCCTCGCGCGTATCGGTTACGAAGATGGAGTTATCCATAGCGTAGGCGATGTATCGTCCGTCAGGGCTCCAGTTGAACGACGAAGCCACCGGCCACTCGTTGCGGGTAAGCTGCACGCCCTTACCGCCGTTCGGCGAGACCAGGTGTATCTGGGCCACGCCGCTATCGTCCTTGGCGAGATACGCGATCCACCTACCGTCAGGCGAAGACCTCAACCAGTGTCTGGGCCCCTGGATACCCGGGCGTTTGCGCTTGGTGTTGAATGTCAGGCGGCGCTGGATCGTGCCCCTGGGCGGCATGGGGCGGGTGGTGGACGTGCCTTCGAGAGGCCCGTGGGGACCGGGGACGTCGATGCGATCGGGCAGGTCCACGATGAATACTTCGGACACCCGCTCGGCGAATACTTCGGATTTTCCCTCGGATGCCTTGTCAACGACGATGCCCTGGAAAGCGATCGCCCGTTTCTGCCGCGTACCGTCGGGCCGGAGATACCCGTTGACGCCGACCCAACTGTGGTTGTAGGCCCTCTCGATTCCGTCCGAATCGGGCTTGGGGTTGGCCCCCACCCGCACGGCGAGCACGCTGAACATCGCCCCATCGTTATTCTCGCCTTCAGCGTCGCGATCGACCTTCACCCGCCCGAGCGGCGCAGAGACCCCTACCGTTCGCAGGTCGAGCCTCTTGCGCCCGGACTTTTCCAGTTGACCGAGGATGGCGTCCTGGTAAGTAAAGCTTATCCACTCACCGTCGGCGCTCCACGTGTGCCCGCTCGTTCCGCCCCGCAGCGCGCCGGGTGTAAACGGCTCGGTAACATCGCGGGCGTCGGCGCCTATCGCCTTCAGGGGCTCCGAATCATCGACCATCACGCCGACCCGCCGCCTGTAACCGTGAGGCCGTAGAAAATTACAGTTCAACAGCCCGCGAACAAAGAGTATCCGATTCTTAACGGGATTGTACGCAACGGCCCCGACGCCCGGTCCGTGCTGCATCTGGTTGGGGGCCTTGTACATCACGACCATCGCGCCAGTCTCGACGTTCACCTTTTCGATAGTGCCCGTAGAACCGATCTTGTCGGGGTCGATCCGCGTGTCGTATACGATCCACTTGTCATCCGGCGAGAAGCATTGCGTCCGGTTCAGGTAATGCCCCTTGTAATCGAATGTAAGCTGTTCCTCGATCCCGCCGAGCGTCGGATCGACCGACCTGGAAAAGCAGCCGCCGATCAGCATCGCCGACATACATATCGCCAGCACCCCCGGCGTCCGGCGAGAGAGAACGGTGCTGTCAACTGCGTTGCTTTCCGTGCTGCTTTCCATACCGCTTATGATAGGGCCTCGGATTGCACGGGGCAATCCCCTTGAAAACCGGCAGGGATGGCGGATAATCTGAATGGTCAACCACAATTCGAACGAAAGGAATGCTCTCATGGGAATCATCAAGAGACAAACGTTCATCATAGTGCTGTGCGGGGTGTTACTGTCGGGCGGACTATCCGCCGAAACCCCCAAGACCACCGACCCGCCCACCGGGGTATGCGTCGTGACGATCGACGACAAGACGGGCAATATTGCCCTGGAACTCGTCAAACGGATCAACGCTAACGTTTTGCTCCAACTTCCCAATGATGACGACGTGGCTGCTGCGCGGCGGACGGCGAGTAAGGCCGGTCTGCTCGGCAAGAGACTCTTCGTCGTCAAGGGAGATTCGTCGCGGATTCATCTGGCCGACAATATGGCGGATGTCGTCCTTGCTCCCGCCGTCGATCGGAAAGCCCGAGCTGAAATCCTCCGCGTCCTCCGGCCAGGCGGCGAGTCAGTATTGGGCAAGACAACCCGCCTGAGCAAACCGTTCCCAAAAGGGATGGACGACTGGTCCCATCCCTACCACGGTCCGGACAACAATCCCCAGTCGAACGACCGCTTGGCGAGGGCCCCGTTCCTCACGCAGTTCATCGCCTCGCCGCGTTACGCACCGGCGCCGCAGGTTGCGGTGGCGTCCAGGGGTAAGTTGTTCATGGCGTTCGGGCACGTGGCGTGGCATGAGCGGGAGGAAGGCGTTATCGACACGCTGATTGCGGTCAACGGCTTCAACGGAACGCAACAGTGGAAGCGCAAACTCCCCGACGGAATCATGGTCGACCGCTGCACGATGATCGCCACGCCGAAAACGCTCTACCTCGCCGACGACAAGTCGTGCAAACTCATCGACGCGAACACCGGAAAGGTGACCTCAGAAATTACACCGCCTGAGAAACTCACCGGCGGAACGTTCTGGAAGTGGATGGCGCTGCAGGACGGCGTGCTCTACGCCCTGGTCGGCGAGGCAGAAACCGCCGACAAGCAGGCGCGGTGGCGAGCGAAGAGGCACGGTTGGCCCTGGGGCGGGATATCCAAGGGATACAACCAGCCGAAGTATACCTGGGGGTTCGGAAAGACACTGGTGGCGATCGATCCGAAGACCAAGAAGGTCATCTGGAGCCATACCGAGAATAAGCCTATCGACTCGCGCGGTATCTGCATGAAGGGCAAGCGGATATTCATCGCGCGTTTCGGGGAATATCTCGCGGCGCTCGATGTCGCCACCGGCAAGGACATCTGGCGCCGCACAGCCGCCAGCGACGCCGACTTGTTCAAGGCGATTGGTTCGTACCGCCCGGGTCACGGTTACGTTGGCGGGTGGAAGTCCACGGTCTATCTCAAGTGCACCGACAAGGGCGTGTACTTCATCGGCCCGCAAGTCAACCACCTGACGGCGATTTCGGCGGCCGACGGCAAGTTCATGTGGTCGTATCCCGCCAAAGACCTGCACGTGGTCATTCGCGACGACGGGCTTTACACCATCGGCCCGCAGTCTCGCGGAGGAAATCAGCACACGCTCAAGCTGGACGCGATGACGGGCAAGGTTCTGGCGCGATACAACGTGTCGCGACGGGCGTGTACGCGATCGACCGGCAGCGCCGACGGTATTTTCTTCCGCGCTCACGGCGGGTCGGTGCGTCTGGATCTGGCGGCAGGCAAGCCCCAGTGGATCTCGCCGATGCGACCTTCCTGCCACGTCGGGGTAGTCATCGCCAATGGTCTGACCTACTGGGTACCGTGGACCTGCGATTGCAACCTGCAGATGTTCGGCGTGATTTCGTGCGGACCGGCCGGTAAGTTCAAGTTCAACCAAAAAGCCACATCCAAGCGCCTCGAAAAGGGCGCGGGCGATATCGGGACAATCGCGAAATTCGACGCGTCGCTGATGGACTGGCGCACGTATCGCGCCAACAACAAGCGTACGGGCGCAACGGCGGTGAAAATACCCGAGAAAGTCTCTCCCGCGTGGAGCCATACGTTCAAGAACGATGAACTGACCGCCCCCACCGCGGCGGGCGGTCTGCTGTTTGTGGCCGATGCAGCGGGCATTGTCCGCGCGCTGGATGCCAACACAGGCAAGGGACGATGGACCGCCTACACCGGCGGCGCGGTGCGATACCCCCCCACCATCGCAGGCGGAAGAGTGTTTGTCGGATCGGCCGACGGATGGGCGTACGCATTTGAAGCGGCTACCGGAAGGCTCCTCTGGCGATTCCGGGGCGCTCCGATCGAGCGGATGATCCCCGTGTACGAAAGGCTGCAGTCGACCTGGCCGGTCGCTGCAGGAGTGGCTGTTCGCGGCGGGATCGCATACTTCGCGGCAGGCATGAACAACTTCGACGGTACTCACGTTTACGCAGTCGGCGCCGCCGACGGGAAGATCAAGTGGCAGAACAACGATTCGGGGCACATCGACACTTTCTCCCGCAGGGGCGTCGGCGTCCAGGGCGGAATGCTGCTGGACGGAAACAGGCTCTATCTGGCCGGCGGGAACGCGGTCTCACCCGGCATCTACGATACCGCCACCGGAGACTGCCTGACCGGATCCCCCCCGCCAGGTTCTCGCGGTCCGAGGGGCAGGGAACTGTCGATCGACGGAAACGGTCAGATCAGAGTCAGTGGTCAGCCGCTCTACTCCAAACTCGCCGCACCGGTTTACGACCGCTCAACGCAATGGAGCAAGCCGGCGGTCAAGGCCCCCAACGCTGTGCTGTCGTTTGCCCACAGCGACAGCGGATGGTCGCTGGTCGCCGACAAGAAATCCACGGGAAAGCGACTCTGGACCCAGCCCCTCGGCGGCATCCCGGTGCGATGGGGTATAGCGGTCGACGCAACCGGGCGAATCTTCGTGACACTGCGATCAGGTCGCGTGGTGGCGTTAGCTAAGGCCCAATAGTATCCTACGCGATTACAACATTTGGAGACCGACATGAAAAAGCGCATTTGTTTTCTGGCGATTTGCATGGTGTTCACTACCAGCGTGTTCGGAGCCAAGCGACGCACCGCGAAGTCCAAGGTTCCCGATTCGGTGACGGTCGCACGCGATATCGTCTACGCGACCTACGGCGACCGCAAGGTCATGCTCGACATGTACCTGCCCAAGAATCCGCCCAAAGGCAAGATCCCGTGCATAATCACCGTCCACGGCGGCGGGTGGCGGAGCGGAGACAAGAACAGATTCGCCCGATTCGCATCAAAGTTCGCCGAGAACGGTTTCGCCGCCGCGTGCATAGGTTATCGCCTCATGCCCGAGGTAAAGGTCCCCCAATGTATCGAAGACGCCAAGGCCTCGGTCCGCTGGGTGCGCGCCAACGCCAAGAAGTACAACATAGATCCCGACCGCATCGGCGCGTTCGGCGGATCGGCCGGTGCGCACCTGGTAGCCATGTTGGGCACGAGCTTCAAAGCAGAAAAACTCGAAGGCGACGGAGGCAACAAGGGCGTCTCAAGCCGCGTCCACGCGGTAGTCGCCCTGGCCACACCGGCCGACATGACCGCCTTCGGACGCTTCTCCGGAAACGCCGAAGAGGCAAAACTGATCTCGCCAGTCACCTACGTAGACAAAGACACCGCAAAGTTCCTCCTGATACACTCAAAAGGCGACCGCGTCGTACCCCACAAGCAGTCGATCCTCCTACAGGAAGAACTCACCAAAGCCGGCGTGCCGGTCCAACTGACAACGATCAAAGGCGGCGGCCACGCGTTCTGGAACGGAAACTCCCCCACCGCCCAAAAAACCGTCGCCGACTCAATCGCCTTCTTCCAGAAGACCCTCAAAAGCGCTAAGCCGCAAGCGGCGAACCTGATAAAACCCGAACGATCGTGAAGTCGTGCCGCTTGCGGCTTAGCGCTTTTGGGACGCTTGTTGCATAATCTTCGGAAGGGCCCGGCTACCATCGCGTCGGGCCTTCGGCCCTTCAAGCAAATACAAAAAGCCAGAGACGTAATCTACTTCTTCCGCCAGCAAGTCACCTTGCCGTCTCGGGTTGCGATGAAGAGTTTTCCGCCGGCGACGATCAGGCCGTCGAGTACCGGGGGAGCGTCCAGCGGATACTCCGTAAGTTTCTTGCCATCGGACGTCGAGACTGCTCGCAGGAGCCCGCCTTTTCGCCCTTCTAGGGCGGCGAGGGGGTCTTTGGCGTCGAATGTGTCCGGGGCGCCCGCGATGAAGAGTTTGTCCGCTGTGCTTACCATCGCCTTTACGCGAATCGGGACCCATACTGCCCATTTCGGCGGTTTGACGCGGGAGTATCCCACGCCCTTGTCCTTGTTATACGTGTATGCGTTGACTTCGCTGAGCTGCGGGGCGCCGCCGAGGTTCGGGCCGAACTTCCTGCCCTTATCGTTGCCGCCTCGTGTAAGATTGAACTTCGGGAGCCATTCGATGGCCTTGCCCTTATCGCGTCCGACCAGGATCGGTTCGTTGTCGTTATCGTCGGCGACCAGGAGGTATCCCCTGGTGGCGGGGAAGAACATCGGGCTGTGGCGATTCCGCGTCCAGAACGTCTTTACGCCATAGGTAGTACTCTTGTCGACCACCAGCAGTTGCCCGGATTTGGGAGACTGGTTGGCAAGATAGAAACCGGGCCAGATATTGCTGTTCATCCAGAACGTGCGGTTGTACCACTCATCGTCCAGGAAACCGGCCGTCGAAAAAACATGACGCCCAGCCTTGCGATCGCCCAGCAGCGATATCGTTTTCGTCAACGCCGGGTTGAGCTTCTTGTCGAAGCGAAGCTGCATAATGTAGATGTACCCACCGTCACTGACGAGCACGTCGTTGCGGGCGCCCTCGGACCAATACGAATGCCCGAACCCTTTGGTGTGATCTTCGTATGGACCGAGTTCCTGGTGCTGGTAAACCACCTTGCCCGTCGCCGGTTCGATGGCGTAGAGGAACAGACCGCCGTCGAGATACGTTGACCGACCGGCTGACACGTACGCCAACCCATCGAGCATCAGCACCGAGCCATGCACCGGCCAGGCCGACTCCAACTGACCGAACGATCCGATTAGACGCTGGTGAGGCGCGGCGCGGAATCGCCACGCCAACTCGCCGTCAGTCGCCCTCAGGCAGTAGACATATCCGTCGGCCGATCCGAACAGCACCATCCCCTTGTGGATCGTCGGAGGCGAATCGATTCGCCCGCCGGCAATGAAGTTCCAGCGTTTCTTGCCCGTTTCGGTATCGAGGGCATAAAGCGTATGGGTATCGCGGGAGGCGATCCAGAGCGTATCGCCAACCGCTACCGGCTGGGTCAAGCTGCCGGGTAGTTGAACCTGCCATGCGGATTTGAGCTCTGCCGATAGTTTCGCGCCGGTCGCCCCGCTGCGGAGCGAGTCGTGCCGGAACGCCGGCCAGCTACCGGCGATATCGCCCGCCGGCTTGCCGTTCTTTCCATATGCGGCGCCCTTATGCAATCGTTTCGCGGGGGAATCAACCGGTCCGAAATCCCTGGCTGCCGTCAGCGCGTTGAACCCGAGAATTTTCACACCGGCGGAGCAGTAGCACTGGTCGGTCGGCACGTATGTCATACCGTTGGCCGGGACGATACCCAGTCTGCAACTGCCCCTGACCCAGTTATTCCGCGAGTGCGGGTCTCCTTTCAGCGCCAGGAACTCCATCCCCTCCATGGCGCCGATAACGTATTTGCTGGTCGCTTTGTTGGTATAGCAGCGGTGATGGTGCTGCGGGCTCCAGAGGCCTTTGACGTTCAGTGACGGGAGTTTCTTTCCGGTCTTAAGATCAATTCGCAGCCCGCGGTATCCGATCCAGATCGTGTCGTCGACTATGTACACGCCGGGATGCTGGCCTCCGCGTCTCCTTCCCTGCTTGCCCTTCTCCCAGATTGTCTCGCCCGTCTCCAGCGACACCGCATGCATCGCCGGCCCGGAGACCGATAGAACCGTCCCGCCGGAGATCAGTATCTGCCCCTCGACGGTGAGTTTCGCTTCCCACGACCCCTTGCCGGAGGTCAGGTCCACGCAGCGGATATCCCTGCCACCACTGCGATAGACCAACCGCCCCCCGCAAGCCGCCAGCGACACTGCTCTCTGGTCGATCTTCCAGAGCGACTTTCCCGTGCGTGAATCGAACGCGAGTATGCCCTTCGCTATCTGCGCGATCAGGACACCGTTGCTCAAGAGCAGCTTCTTGGGCGATTCGGATCCCGGGCAGGTGGCGAGGACTTTTCCATTGGCCGCATCGATAATACTCACCGGCGCCGAGTTGCCCAACGTGAAGTACAAATGCTCGCCGTCGGCGACCATGCGGCTGACGTAGTCGCCCGGATTCCTCGTCCGAAAACTCAAAGTCTTTATCCACCCCATCTCGCCCTTGTATTGCTTTCGCCAGACGTCCCGCCACGTCTGCCAACCCCACTTCGGTAAGGGGATCTTCCACAGCAGCATACCGTTGAACGCGTCCCGCGCGATCACCGACCATTTTTCGGGCAGGCGAGAGTCGGTAACGCCGATCGGCCCTTCGTCCAGTGTGTAGAATATCCGTCCCCCGGCGGTAACTACCGAAGAAATTCCGCTGGGCACTTCATGGCTCCTGAGCCAGCGCGGACCAGCGACCCACTGCATGTGCCTCGGCGGACCGACAACCGTGTCCCTGGCCACCGGATTGTTCTCCGGACCCTGGAGAAAATGGCTCCAATCATCGATATTGTCGGGGACGGGCTTGCTCAGCTTACGACCGCCGATCAGCGCCACACCACCCGGAACGAGGGCGCGCAGTATCTCTTTATCCGGTATCTTGAATCCAGCGGAGACTACAACGAGATTCACCGAGTTTTCAGCGTGGGGAAGATTTGCACCGTCGAATGTCGCCACAGAAACCATCCCGTACCCCCCTGCAGCCGAAATGTTCTCGCGAGCAACTTTGACTTTACCCGGATCGCTATCGAGCCCATGGACCAGATAGCTGTCATTAACCCGAAGCGCCGCGGTAAGTTTCCCATCACCGCACCCGACATGAACGACCACCCCACCCTTAGCGCCGGACGTCTTGATAATATCCGCAGCCGATTCAGCCCCGGCAGCAGCACTCAAGCCCGGCAGCAGCACGGAAAGTGCAAGCACGCATAGACACTTCATTTTCATGGTGTTTTCTCACAAATATTGTGGTAGGTTGCAACAAGCCGTTTCACTTCGAGGTAACTATCACGCGGAAACCGCCGAAGTCGGTGAAGTGTTTGGCGTAGGCATAACCAAAGCCTCTATGCGCGGAATTGCAGTATACCGGATCGCGCCCCCACGAGCCACCGCGAGTAACGTGGTACTTGCCCTTGGGGGCTGCAGAAATGTTCACCGGATCGATCTTCTTGCCTTTGGCGTAGAACTTCGGATCATACAAATCCAGGCACCACTCCCAGACATTTCCGTGCATGTCGTACAGGCCGAAAGCGTTGGGCTTCTTCAAGACCATGGCGCCCTTGCCGACGCCGTCCAGTTCATCGGCTTCTTGCACCAGCACCTTGTACTGGGCTTGTTTTTCCCTGATCCGCGCGGCCCAGGCTCTCGACTTGGTGTCCTTGCGCATCATGACCGCCACTTCCTTGCGCAGCACGGCCGCTTCGGTTCGTCTACTCTCGACCAGGCGTTTCCTCAGTTTCACCGCTTCCGGTCCGGGCGCCCCTGCCAGCAGCAGCATAATCCGCTCTTTGGCTTCGCTTACCCGCCTCTTCACATGCTTGCCCCTGGCCTTATAGGCAGCCTTGAGCTCGTCCTCCAATTCTAACAGGTCCTGCTTGAGCTTGGCGATATTGGTCTGAGAGTTTCCCTGTTTACCACTGACCGGGTGCGTCCTTTTATCGCTGTTGATCCTGCACCATGCGTAGGCGGTAAGATCCTTTTCGTCATTTCCAAAGCTGAATCGAGTCTTGCTCCCCGCCCGGCAGGCGTATTCCCACTGGGCTTCGGTAGGCAGACGCACCGCCCGCCCGGTCTTCTTCGACAACGCCTTGCAGAACGCCATCGCATCGGCCCAGGTCACCATCTCCACGGGATTCCGAGGGGCTTTGAATCGGCTCGGGTTCTCGCCGACGACGGCCTGGTACTGGGCCTGCGTAACTTCATTAATGCCCATGAAAAACGGTTTGCTGATCGTCACCAATCGCTGAGGGCCTTCGTTTTCCTCGTGACCGATTTCGGTTTTCGGCGAGCCCATCATGAACTTCCCCGCGGGGATCTGCACCAGCTTCATCATCACACTATTGCCCAAATCCAGCGTAATCGTCTTTCCAAACGAGGGCCCGTCCACCGACGCGCCGAGCTTCTCCAGATCCTTCTCGATCTTCGTCAACGCCGCCTTGACCCGATACGTTTGGGCATCCTTCCGGGTGTGATCCTTCAGGAACTTCCGGTAGTATCCCGCCGCCCGCTGCAGAGGCGCGGGCTTGCCCCTGGCCAGAGCGTTCTTCGACAGCTTCAGGTAGTACCAGTCGCCAAGTTCCAGGCAGATCGCCTCGTCGAGACCATCAAGCTTCTTGGTCGCAAGCGGAATGTACGTTCGAGTAACTTCGTCAAGATCGTCGGTGAGCAGTTTGGCGGCTTCGGCGGGCTGGTCCATCGCGATCACGTAGAGGTTTATCAACTCCTTGCGGACGGCTGTGTCCTGGGCGTCCCTGGCGAGCTTGGTATGGAGCGATTTAATTTTAACCTGCTGAAGGGCCATCGCACCGGCGCGCTTGCTCTTGGCGATGATTTCCGCCGCCCTGGGCGACTTGATGTACGTCGCGATCGAACGGGCGCGGTAGTACAGCGCCTTGGCCTGGGTACCTTCGCCTTTGGCGACGTGAGCATCCGCCATGGCCTCCAACATCTCCATGTACGGTCCGCCGGTGGTCTTGCGGGCCATACCGTAGCTCTTGTCGAAACGGAACTTGACGACCTCCAGCTTCTTCTCCAGCCATTGGGTCTTCTTGGCGGGGACCGCTTTCTCGAGCAGTCCCAACGCTTCCATCGCCGTATCGAAACCGGTCAGACCGCTCGATGCGAATTGAGACGTCTTCTCGTACAGCAGAATCTGCAACGCCGGCGAATCGGGCATTTCTTTGGCGGCTTTGAGTAAGGCGGCGGCGAACTTCACATCGTCAGTCTTGGTCCTGGTGGCGGCGATTCTTTTCGCCTCGTCTCCAAAAAGCGTCTCGAAGTCGCTGGCGGCGTCCGCGAGGACCACTCCGCCGGTAAGCGCAATCGCGAATACCGTCAATGCAGCAGCGAGTCTCAATCTTATCGCCGGGGTCATACATACCGCCTTTAATCTATTAGTCTTCGTAGGTCAACCGATTTCCATCGCCCAATGGCGCCGCAGGGCAACTGGTGGTATATATAATAACGTCCCCAGGTGCTTGAGACTGCATCGTTTCCAGAAAAAACGGGGCGGGAAGTTCTCTTGCGACGCCCTTGGCCTGCTATGCACACGGTTCGGCGGCGACTGGCTCTTCGGCACGGGTTCTACGAACGATCAGTACTATCGTATACGCCAGCAGCAGCGTGTAGACCACCGACATCAGGAGCCCTTCGCAGTCCGATATCCGCACTATCGGATAGACCATGCAGAATAGGACGAACAGGATAACGGTGGCCCATCCAGCCGGTCCGCGATTACAAATGAACTGCAGCAGCGCTACCAGCGAGGTCATGACAACACCAGAGATCAGCATCCCGCCGACCAGCCCTGGCGCGTAGTCCCCCACGTGTGCCATCAGCAGATAGTACAAGTAGTAACCCAGCGCCGTCAGCAACAGCGGCAACCACGCCGCCGTCCGCCCCATCGTAAGGTGCGTGACGATAACCATGCCCAGCAACAGGACCATCCCCCACGGACCGGCCGACAAGACCCTCGCCACGTAATACCCCTCCTGTTTCTTCGTCGGGACGATTACGCCCATTCCAAGGCGCGTCACCGCGTTGTCCAGGTTCCAGACTAACGTGGCGCTGCCATCGGCGTCGCTGCTGTCGGTCGGCGTCATGCATCCAATGGGATAGTTCAGGTCGCCGGCCGCGATACCCTTGCACTTCATGACGATGCGGTACTTCTGAAGCTGCTTGCCCGCGCCGGGCTCGAAACGCAGATGGTCCAGGCCGCGGCTGTGATAGGAAACCGTGATCTTGCGGGGCTGGGCGGGTTCCATGTGCGACCACCAGGTCATACAGTCGCCGCTTATGACGACCGGGCCGGAGGGCTTCTTCCCGTCGACCAGTACCGTCAGGTGGTCCAGGAGCCCCTGGTCCTCGGGCAGCGGAAACGTGCAGCGGACGCTGAGCGGGCGGTCGGAGAAGTTTTGCAACGTATACGTGAAACGGCAGTTAGTCTCGAAGCAGGGATACCACCCGCCACCCTTTCGGCGATAGTTCATCCAGAGATCGATGCTGTGATCGGCCTCCTTGATCGCACTGCCCTCGACGAGATGTTCGGCGCGGACCTTGCGGTATCCCACCGGTCCGATCGCGGCCTGCAGTTTCGCGTAATCGACCTCCAGACCGTCCTTGTTGTAGTAGTGGGTGGTATAGTACAGCAGATCGGCGGTCATTTCCCTCTGGATGTGCGGGCGTCCCCAGATGGTTTTGACCGCATTGTAGCATCGCTGCGTTACACCGCCTCGCAGGCGGGAGAACTCGGCGGCCTGGAAGGACAAGTGCCCTGCCAGCAGCGCCAGGATCGCCAGTCCGATCAGCACCTTGAGCACCGAACCGAGAGACCCGGTCACCAGTGCGGGCCAGCGGTCGGGCTGATCCTGGCGCCGGCGGCGAAGCCACCTGCCGACACTGGCGAGTATAATCGCAAGAACCAGTATCCCCAGCGCCGCCATGGCGGCTAGACGCAGCGGTTGATCCTGAAAACGGTAAGCGAACCGCGAGAAATAAGAAAACATGAAGAGACTCCCTGACCGTAAAGGTCACCTGACGGACCAATTCGATGGGCCTGCAAGGACCCGGCGTACCCAGCGCCCCAGAAGCGAAGAATGGCGTCTCGAGAGAGGCGTCCAAATGAGATACTTTCCAGCGCCGATGCAGCAACTTCACCGGCGATTCGACTCTCTTTCACTGCTTCCAGTCCAACTAGCGACAGAACTCTACACTGTCTGCATCGTCTGAGCAGACTTAATTACTTTAACCAAAATCACACAAAATAATTTCGCTCGTAAGAATCGGCAAGCGGTTCGGGTATAATCGCTACCGTATGAAAACACGACGCGATTGGCATCTCGGCGTAATTGTACTTCTTTCCGTGGCGGCGGGCGCGGCGGCTGAGGAAGTGGGGAAATTCACCCCGCCGAAGGGTTACCACCTGGTGGCGGAAGACAATTGCGGTACTGCTGCCCAGAAGCATGTCATTGTTGGTAAGACGTGGGTCTATCCGAAAAACATGGTCAAGGCGCCAGATGAGTATCGGGCGATTATCTTCGATAACAACGCCTGCGTGCTGCGATATCTCAAACCAAACCCCCAGGCCGCCTACAAGGTCGACGTCGTCTATCTGGACAACGCCGACAGGGTCCAGCGCTTAGAGGCCAACGGGCGAGTAGTCCATGGCGATCTGAAACTGCCCGTGAAGCGACCCGGACGCTTTGTATACGACATCCCGAAGGCCGCATACGCCGGCGGTAAGACACTCGACCTGAGATTCATCAGGGTCGCCGGGGCCAATGCGCTGGTCTGCTACGTGCGGATATGGTCCACAGACAAGGCACCGCTGCCCGGACCCGCCGCGACAAAGCGGAACCTGCCTGCCCGGGCCCCGGCGGGGTCGGTTCAGGCGATCGGGCTCCGCATCGCCAAGCATCTGCAGCGCGGCGAGAAGATTCTGGCTGACATTCGTCAACTGGGCGGTAAGGATCTGTCAGTTGACGCCGAAGCGCTGCGTGCGATCAACAAAGCCCGCAAGGCGCTCCTCGCGGCCGGGAGTTCGGACGCCAATGCGTGGAAGAAGGTCTATCTCGATGCGCGTCAGGCGGTGCGGCGGCTGGCGTTTAAGAATCCACTGCTGCATGACGACGGCGGAATCTTGTTTGTGCGGCGGTATCATCCGACGCGAAACCACCAGTGCTCCCGGCGGCGGTCGCGGTATAATCGCCTCGGCGGGGAGATATGCATTCTAAAGGACATCAGCGCCGACGCGGCGCCAAAAATCATCTCGCTGACGAAGGGTAAATTCCCCGACGGTATGTTCAGCCGCCCCGACATATCGTTCGACGGTAAGCGAATAGTTTTCGCCTTCGCCCCGACAACCCGCATCGAGCCGGTGAAAAACCTCCCGAAGAATTATCTGAACCGTGCCTACTACGAGTCGCTTGGCAACGGAACCGCGTTCGACGTGTGGGAAATGTCGCTCTCGCCGCCAAGTGCGCCAAGACGTATCACCAACGCCAAATCCCTGCGCGAAGAAAGCACCGACCCGATCTACCTGCCAAGCGGGCGGATCGCTTTCATGTCGCCGCGGGTCGGCGGATTCGTCCAGTGCGGCGACTGGGCGTGGGCCGACTGCACGTTCACCATGAAACCAGACGGCGACGACATCCGACAGATAACGCTCGCCAAGGAAGGCGAATGGGATCCGTCAGTCATGGACGACGGGACCATCATGTTCACGCGATGGGAATACGTGATGCGTTTCTGGCGCCCGACGCAACTGATCTGGAACGCCCGCCCGGATGGGACAAACCCGCGCGTGGTCGGCGGATTCCTCACGCGAGAACGAAACTACGCCATGTGCCGCCAGATACCCGGGACGTCAAAGGTCGTCGCGGTCGAAGCACACCATCACAACGACGGCAGCGGGAACATCCTGATCGTCGATCTCAAGTACGGACGCGACAGCAAGGAAGGGCACGAAATCCTCGTCAAAGGCTCGGCCGACTGCCCCTACCCGCTCGGCAAGGCGTCGGACAAGCTGGTGGCGGGGAAGTATTTCCTGGTCTCCTACGACCCGGCCGGCCGGGGCGCTTCGGATAATAGAAGGGCTGGTGAAGTTGCGATATACCTGGCTGACGTGTACGGAACGCTGGAACTGATCTATCGCGACAAGACGATGTCGGCGATGTTCCCCATGCCGATCCGCCCGCGCCGCAAACCGCCGGTGATACCCGACGTAGTACCCGCACCGGGCGAGCGCAGCGGCGTGTTTTCGATCCAGAACGTGAATATCGGTCTGCCCGAATCGATGCACGGAAAGGCCCGCTACCTGCAGATCGTCGAAGCCCACGAACGCCGTATCCGCACCGTTCCGGTGAATCTCTGGTCCGGTATCGGCGGGTTCGAGACCAAGACGGTGCTCGGCACGGTCCCGATAGAATCCGACGGGTCAGCCAGCTTCCGCGTACCAGCCGGTAAGTCCGTATTCTTCTCCGTACTGGATGAGAAATACCGGGGGCTCCACACGATGCGGATGACGACGGACATCAAGGCCGGCGAACGGATGGGCTGCGTCGGCTGTCACGAACCGTCCAACACCACTCCCCTCAAGACTGTGTCGCTGGCCGCACGACGCAAACCGTCGGCGATCACCCCCCCGCCCTGGGGCGTCAAGACGTTCGGCTTCCCGAAACTGGTCCAACCGATACTCGACAAACACTGCACATCCTGCCACGGCGCCAAGGACGCGAAGAACAAGGATACCGGAGTCGCCCCCGACCTCCGCCCCAACAGCGACACCGCCGAGGCCTTCGTCCCGAACGTCTACTGCATCTACGCCGAAGGCTACAAGAAATGCTACAAGTACCAATCGTACTGGTCGCTGCTGAAGTACGTGAAGCGCGCCGACATCTACAACTACATCACTCCGCCGGGCTCCTGGGGCTCTCGCGTAAGCCCGTTGACCAAAAGCCTGACCGACGCCAACCACAAGAAGGTAAAACTAACCTCCGCCCAACAACGCGTACTCTACACCTGGATAGACTGCAACCTCCCCTACCTCGACGACTGGCGAAAATACTCAGTAGACCCAAAAACCCGCAAACTGGCGAAGGCGAAGTAATCCGCCGCCTATTCGTTCGACCAATCCCGCGGATACGTTACGTAGATGTGTTTCACCCTGTCGCGAACCGTAAATGTTTGTCGGGCGCCGGCGCGGAGATATGCGAAGTCGCCGGCCTGGTAGGTTTCGACGATACCGTCGGCCTCGATCTCCATCTCACCTTCGAGAATGTACAGGACATCATCAACCGGAGCTTCTTCGACCACTATTACTGACGCAAACAACTCATGAACGCCGCACGACATATTCGTGTCCCCACTAGCGGGGAAAATCTCTGCAAGGTTCGAACCGGACCATATCCCGTCCGGCACCTTGACAGGAACAACCGATTCCTTCGATACCTTCTTAATACTCATGCCACTGTCCTCGTAATAACGGTGTCTGCGGGGATTATATCGAGCGAGTCATCGGTGAGCCAACTGTTTCGCCGGGGCGCGAGTTTGTCTTGGGTGCGACCGCTCGCATGCCTAGAATGGTTCAGCGGGATTACCGCTGTTATTCCTGACCCCGAAAGAAGGTTCGAGAATTATGAGAACGTTCCCCACAAGCGGATTGAGTACCGTAATCATACTGGTGGCGCTCGCGGCGATGCTGTCGTGCTCCGAGAGGGCGTGCCCGGCGGCGGAGAAGACCGCCCACACGCGAAAGCCCCTCCCACCGGCCGCAGAGATCGCAAAGCTGCCGGCTGACGGAGGCAAGGAGTTTAACAGGCTCGTCCACGAAAAAAGCCCTTATCTCCTCCAGCACGCCCGCAACCCCGTTGACTGGTACCCCTGGGGACCCGCGGCGTTTGCCAAGGCCAAGAAAGAAGGCAAGCCGATATTCCTGTCGGTAGGCTACTCGACCTGCCACTGGTGCCACGTCATGGAGCGGGAGTCGTTCGAGAGCGACCCGGTCGCGAAGATACTCAACGAGTTCTATGTATCGATCAAGGTCGACCGCGAAGAACGCCCGGACATCGACCAGATATACATGACCGCCACGCAAGTGCTCGCCGGTCAGGGGGGATGGCCTAACTCGCTATGGCTCACGCCGGACGGTAAACCGTGGTACGCGGGGACCTACTTCCCGCCGAACGACAAGTTTGGACGACCGGGTTTCAAGAAGATACTGACCCAACTGGCCAAGGCGTGGAAGGCCCAGAACGCCGAGATCCTCAAACGATCAGGCGAGATAGCCGCTCGCATCAAACGCTACACTTCCGGGCAGAATCGCAAGACTGTTTCAGGCGATATCTCCTACCGCCTGCTCGAGAACGCCACCGGCGTGATGGCCATGACGTTCGATCCGCGCATGGGAGGATTCGGAAGGGCGCCGAAGTTCCCGCCCCACAGCAACCTGCAACTGCTGCTGAGCGAGTACAAACGAACGAAATCCGCCCGCCTGCTTCACATGGCCACTTTCACGCTCGACGCGATGGCACGCGGCGGGATACACGACCACGTCGGCGGCGGGTTTCATCGTTACGCAACCGACCCGATCTGGCTGCTCCCGCACTTCGAGAAAATGCTCTACGACAACGCCCAACTCGCCCGGGCATACGTCAATGCATACCTGCTGACGGGCAAGGAGCGTCACAAGCGGGTGGCGATGGATATCTACGGTTGGGTACTCCGCGAGATGACCGATCCGGGCGGAGGGTTCTACTCCGCCCTCGACGCTGACAGCGAAGGAGAGGAGGGGCTCTTCTACGTATGGAAACGCAAGGAAGTCGTCGAGATACTCGGCGAAAAGGCGGGCGACGAATTTTGCAAGGCCTACGGATTCGCCGAGGGGGGCAACTTCTACGATCAGGCCAGCAGAAAGAAGCCCGGAGGGAACATCCCCCACTTCCCCGAGGGGCTCGAAGCGGCCGCCAAGAAACTCAAGACCGACCCGGACGCACTCCGCAAGCGTCTGTCCGCCGCCCGCGAAAAGCTGCTCAAGGTTCGTGTCAAGCGGATATGGCCTTACAAGGACGACAAGATCCTGACCAGTTGGAACGGTTTAATGATCGAGGCGCTGGCGTATGGCGGTCGCGGTCTGAAGGACGCCCGTCTGATCGCGGCGGCGGAGAAAGCCGCCGCATTCGTCCTCAAACACATGCGAAAAGACGGAAGATTGCTGCGGACATATCGTAGCGGCGGCGCCAAACTCAACGCATACCTCGACGACTATGCATTCCTGGGACTGGCGCTGGTCGAACTGCACCGGACGACCGGCGACAAGAAGTGGCTGACCGAAGCGGCGTCGCTGGCGGACGTCATGCTGAAGCACTACTCCGACCCGGACGCCGGCGGGTTCTTCTTCACATCGTCCGACCACGAGGAACTGCTCAGCCGCACCAAAGACCCCTTCGATCGCGCCGTACCGGCGGGCAATGCGGTGGCGGTCAGGCTGCTGGTCGAACTCGGTCACCTGACCGCCCAGGCCAAGTACCGCGCCGCCGCGGAAAAGTCGCTGAAGGCTTTCCTGATGTTCATGCAGCGATCGCCCCGCAGTATGGGTACATTGCTGCACGCGGCCGGGCGATACCTGGACACCGCCCCGCCTGCGACCGCGACCACCGGCAAGAAACCTGACGCGATCGCCCAGGCCGGGCCGGTGAAGGTCGAAGCGTTCGCATCGTCCCTGACCGTCGCTCCCGGTAAGAGTATCGACCTGAATATCGTGATAACGATCGAAAAGGGATGGCACGTCAACTCCAGCAAACCGCTGACCAAGAACCTGATCGCCACCGCCCTGAAACTCAAAGGCAGCGATAAGGTGACGCTGTCCGACACCGTCTGGCCCGCGGGCAAGAAAGCCACATTCGGTTTCGCCGACGAACCGCTGTCGGTCTACGAAGGCAAAGTACGAATCCCCGCAAAGATCAAGATCGCCGGGGACCTCCCCGCCGGGCAGGTGAAGCTGGAATTAACGCTCACCGCCCAACCGTGCAGTAACAAGAGCTGCCTTGCCCCCATAGACCACAAACTCCCGCTGACTATCAAGGTCGTCGCACCGAAGTAGGCGTTACTTCTTCGCCCCGACGCAAATCAGGTGATTGATCGTTCTGATGTACATGCATCCGTTGGCGACTGCGGGCGTGGCGTGCGTGCCTTCGGGCAGCTTGCTGGTCGCAAGCAGTTTGTATTTCGCGGCCGCCTGGATTGTCGACATGGCGCCCCTGTTGTTAATCAGGTAGATCCGCCCGCCAACACTTACCGGAGAGGGGTAGTGCGTACCGCTGAAATGCTCCCGCCAGAGCTTTTTGCCCGTCGCCGGCTCGATGCACGTCAGCGTACCGGGGTCGTTCAGCACGAACAGGTAGCCGCCGACGGCGATGGGTGTGGGGACGTAGGGCACTTCCTTGTCGAGTTTGAAGGCGATTGATGCGGACTTGGCGCCTTTAGGCGGACGGATGACGGCTGACTCCCTGGACCCGCCGCGACCGGCCGATACGAATATCAGGTCACCGGCGACCACGGGCGAGGCCACGACCTTGAGGGTGAAATCGCAATCAACCTGCCAGTTTACCTTTCCGTCGGCGGGGTTCACGCTGGTGACGCCCTCGGCGCAACTGGCGAAGATGACTTGTACCTTGGCGCCGGTCGGTCGGTATATCGTCGGCGCGATGTACGACGTCGGACCACTTTGGCGCTCGATCTTCCATCGCACGGCGCCGGTCTTGGCGTCCAGACCGCTCAGCGTGCTGGTCTTGCCCATATTATCGTTGCCCACCAGCACGACACCATCGATAACGACCGGAGAAGCGCCCGCCCCATGCTTGGCTCTGAAATCGCCCAACTCGCGCTGCCAAACCTTCTTGCCCGAGTGGTCTACCGCCACCGCGAAATACTTCCCGCCCGAAGCCCACGTGAGGTAAACGCGTTCGGCGTCGACGGCGGGTGTGCTGGCTGCGAAGCTGTTCAGGCGGTTGTGACTGTACGTGGTGAACTCGTCCTGCCACCTCCAGAGCACTTTGCCATCAGTCGCCGAGAGACAGACGAGTTGTCGCTTGGCCTTGCTCGGCGGGCCGGCGGGCCCTCCTCTCCGTCGTCGTGGGGCGTTGATCTTGCCCGGACCCTCGCAGGTCAGGAATATCTTTTTCCCCCACAGCACCGGCGAGGAGTGACCGGGCCCGGGCAACTTTACTTTCCACGCATAAGACGACTCGTCGATCTTAGCGGGAATACCATCTGCCTGCCCTATCCCCGTGCCGTCCGGCCCGCGGAACCGCGTCCATTCCTGCCCGTCGGCAGCGGCGGCGCACAAACTCACAAGCAGCATGCAACTGATAAACGTTCGCGTAAAATGCATCATGACGGTATTACTCCTGAAGACAATTCTCCCCCATACCGGGGCGTCAGGGGTAAGTATCCCTTCATTTCGCGGGAGTGTCAACGATTTGCGCATCCGCCGGGAAGATCAGATACCGCTTCCGTGGTCGTGGAGGCCGCATTCTTTTTTGCTCTGTTCCCAGGGGAACTTGCCCAGGCGCGGGTCGAACTCGTCGCGAACGGGAATGTGGCACATGCGGCATCCAATTACGTTGTACTTCTCGCCGTATTCCGAGACGTAGTCGTAGAGCTTGTTGTAGGGTACCTTGTTGGCGTCGATGTAGCGGTCGACGTCCTCGGACGTCCAGTCCAGCAGCGGATTGAGCTTGAGGATAGTGCGATCTTGTGCGACGTGCGTCCAGCCCGCCTTGGAGGCCTCCTTGCGCCGGTGCTCGGACTGATCCGCCCGCAGACCGGAAATCCAGACGTCCAGGGTCGCCAGCGCCTTCTGGAGCGGGGCGGCCTTGCGGACCTGGCAGCACATGGGGCGGGCGAGAAAGTGAGCGTACTGCCCCACCGATTTGTTCAGCGATTCGATTTGGTCGGGGTCGGGGCTGAAGCGTTCGATCGTTATACCGTACCGCTTCTCGAACTCGCCGAGCAATTCGTACGTCTCGTCGTGGTTCAGAAGCGTATCGATGAAGAACACGCGGAGCGAAAGCCCCAGCCGGTGGGCCATGTCGATCATAACCGTTCCGGTCTTCTGCAGGCTCGTGCCTAGCGCGGCGCGATCGCCGAACCTCTCGGCTGCATAGCGGAGAAGTTCTTCGGGGCCCAATGACGACAGGGCGTCGATGTCAATGTCGGTTTCCGGCATTTCTTCTTGTTCTATCCGTCTGACCGCAGCGTCTGCGGGATTCTTTTATTGGACTATTGGAACAGCATCGTGCTTATGTACCGCTCTGCGGTATCGGGCAGCACGACAACTACGAGCTTTCCGGCGTTTTCCTGGCGGGTGGCGACTTTGATCGCCCCGGCCGCGGCGGCGCCGGCCGATATCCCCGCGAAAATACCGTCCCTGCGAGCCAGCTTCCTGGCCTGTTCAAACGCCTCTGTGTTCTCGATGAGGATTACTTCGTCGATCAGATCGGTCTCGAGTACATCGGGCACGAATCCGGCGCCGATTCCCTGGATCATATGCGGTCCTGCCCCTCCTCCGGAGAGCACGGGCGAACCGGCCGGTTCGATCGCGACGATCTTGACTTCGGGCTTTCGCTCCTTGAGCGCTTTGCCCACGCCGGTAAGAGTTCCGCCGGTGCCCACGCCGGCGACGAATATATCGACCTGCCCGTCAGTATCTTCCCATATCTCCACGGCGGTGGTCTCGGCGTGGACCTGCGGGTTGGCGGGGTTCCTGAACTGGTGGGGCATGAAGGCGTCCGGGATCGTATCGAGTACTTTCATGGCGCGGTCGACCGCGCCGAGCATTCCTTCTTCGGCGGGTGTCAGGATCACCTCGGCGCCGAAGAGTTCGAGTATCTTCCGTCGCTCGGGCGTCATCGATTCGGGCATGGTGAGTATCAGCTTGTACCCGCGTGCCGCCGCCACCCAGGCCAGAGCGATACCCGTATTCCCGCTGGTGGGTTCGACGATAGTCGCACCGGGTGCGATCTTGCCATCGCGTTCGGCCGCCAGGATCATGCTCACGCCGATGCGATCCTTGACGCTGCCGGCAGGGTTGAAAAACTCCAACTTACCGGCGATTTTCGCGGGGTACTTTTCGTCCGCCGCGTTAAACCACACCATCGGTGTCCGCCCGACCAACTCAGTCATGTCTTTTGCAATATGCATTGTTTTTCCTGACTTTTTAGCATTCACATCGCTATTTTTTCCGGCGTATCTTTACGCTGAAATATCCGCCCATATCCGCGATCTCCAGGATTTCCTGGCCTTGGTCGGCAAAACTGGCAGGGGCGTTTCTCACCGGTTCGCCTTCGTCAAGCAGCACCTCCAGCACATCGCCGACTTCGACCTGTTCCAGGGCGAGCTTCGCTTTGACGAAGTTCATCGGGCACGCCACGCCGCGCAGGTCGGCAAGATTGCTCTGGGACTCGTCGGGCGCCGGCTCGTCGCCGCCGGCCACCGGCTCGACGGTGAACTTCAGACTCGCATCCAGCGACTTGAACAACTCATCGACTCGCTGCGTGAGCCCGCGGGCCTCGCCGGCCAGTTCGACCAGCGAATCGATGTCTCCCATCCGCCAGTCGACGGCCGCGTCGAGCAACTTCTGTGCCTTGGGATCGACCCAACCCGGCTCGATAAGATGCTTGCTGAAGGAGGCGAATATCTCTCTATCGTTTCCCGGTTCCTGGCCGAACGTCACCAGGAGCGCTCGCGAGGCGGCGATTACGGACCTGTAGACATCGTCGTCTGCCGGAACCGCCTGGATGGCGCCCCTGGCCTCGTCGATGTCGAACTTGATCATGTCCATCACACCGGCGCCGCACTCACCGGGACCCCGCCCGGCCAGGCTGAACTCATTGTCGCAACCGGCGTCGCGGTAGCAGTCTTCGGTAAGCGATTCTTCGCTGAAGTCGCCGTACTTTCCGACGAGCGATTTCAACTGCTCGACATCGATACCGCCGTTCATCGCTTCGGCGAGCATGTCGGGTATTCTGGCGGCCGGTACGCAGCCGATGATCTCGGCGAGGCGGCCGTCGCCTTCAACGGTCCGCCCGCCGACAAGGACGTCGTAACACGGTACGAGCCGCCCGCCAACGCGCTTGGCCCGCCCTTGCAGGCCCAACTCGGATATGCAGTGATGACCGCAGGAATTCGGGCAACCGCTGATCCTTATAACGGTCGACAGGGCCTCGGCGGAAAGATCGCTGCCGGTGAGTTTCCCGGTAATCGCGTCGGCTAGATTCCTCGACAGGCACAGCCCGAGCTTGCAGGTCGATGCGCCGGCGCAGGCTACAACCTTGGGCGCAACGCATCCGGAAACGTCCGCGTCGAGATCTTTCAACTCGCCGGTCGCCTTTTCGATATCTTCATGGGCGACGCCCGCGATAAGAATATCCTGCTGCTGGGTGGTCCTGATGAGCCCCTGCCCATAATCCTCGACGACCCGTGCGACTTTGACCAGATCGTCGGCCGATATGTCGCCATTGGTCAACCACAACCGCAGCGTCACTCGCCCGGGAGTTTTGTCGGGCGACACGTTCGCCACGCCCGCGATGTCCAGTTCCGGTGCCTCGGGTGAAGCGTAACGCGGGTCGATATCGCGAATCTCCGGCGGTTCGTACGGCAGGCCCGCCGATTCGAGTTCATCCCGCTCTGATTGGTACAGTTTGACGAATTCATCGGCGCCGACTCTCCCCAGGACGTAGCGTAGTCTGGCCTTGTGCTTGTTGGCCCGGTCACCGTGCTTGTCGAAGAGTCTCTTGGCGGCCTCGGCGACTTTGAAGATATCGCCGGCCGCGACGAACTCCTCGACCTTTACGCCGACCGAAGCGTTCGGACCCAACCCGCCTCCGCAATAGACGGCGAAACCATCGACGCCGTCTTTCTGATGCGCGAAGAATCCGAGGTCGGCGATGGAGGCGAATGCGCAATCTTCGGCGCATCCGGAGAACACCAGCTTGAACTTTCGCGGCAGGTTGAACGAACTCCTGTCGGTAAGCAGATACTCGGCGGCCGCTATTGAATGAGGGGCGACGTCGAACACTTCCTTGGGGCATACGCCCGCCCGTGAGCAGGCGGTGACATTTCGAACCGTATTGCCCCCCCCGCCGCGCGACGACAACCCCACCTCCAGCAATTTCTCCAACACGTCGGGAGTGTTCTCAATGTCAATATCGTGAAGCTGAATGTCCTGCCGCGTCGTAACGTGGAGAATCCCGTTACCGTATTGCTTGCTCAGTTCGGCCATCCGCTCCAACTGCGGGCGCGTCGCAAGCGCCGCTCCTATCCTCACGCGTACCATGAATCTGCCTTCCTCTCGCTGCTCGTAAATACCCATCGGCACACGGTATGCCCGGAATGCGACCGGCGTTGTGTCACCGTTCAAAAACCTGGCAACTTTGCCCCGAAATCCGGCGGTATCTTCCCGAACGGTCTGGCAAATACGTAAAATCGGTTCTGCAGACGAACTCATTGTGACCCTTCCTCGATGGTGACCGGAACTTCGGTCACGCTGCCATTATCAATTAGAAATCCTTTAACCACCGGCGTTTCATCTGCCAGTGACACGATCACATATATCACGCCATCAGTGAGCGCCAGGCGGATGTCTTCTTGCGACGCACGGGCCGGAGTCTCGGGATGGCTGTGGTATATCGCCAGCATCGCCAGGCCTTCGGCGCGGATGTCTTTGACGACGGCGAACTGCTCTTCGGGCGTCATCATGAAGTGATCGCAGGCGGCGTCAGCATTGGTCATGCGGTACAGTTTGCTTACCTTGCCCTCGATGCCGGCGAGCATCCCACAGGCCTCGATGGGCGCTTCGGCCCGGGCTTGGTCCAGCATTTGGGCGTATATTTCGTTTGGAATTTCCAGTGTCGACATTTTTTCAATTCTCAATCCTTCAGATCGCAAACGGCTTGCTCTGCGTCGGTCAGGGTGGTTATCTCGGGCCCCTCGCCGCAAAGCGGACAGTCCGGATTGCGTTTGAGTTCAATGCGGCGGAACTGCATCTTCAGCGCGTCGTACGTCAGCAGCGCATCGGTCAGCAGGTCGCCGAGGTCCAGGATGTATTTTATCGCCTCGGTGGCCTGCAGCGATCCGATCACTCCGGCCAGTACGCCGAGAACTCCCGCCTGCGAGCAGGAGGGGACGGCCCCCGCCGGTGGCGGACCTTCGAAAATGCACCGATAGCACGTCGACTCGCCGGGCACGACGGTTATCAACTGCCCGTCGAACCGGAGTATCCCCGCGTGCGAAAACGCCTTCTTCTCGAAGTAGCAGGCATCGTTGATGAGGAACTTGGCGGGGAAGTTGTCCGTACCGTCGATCACGAAATCGT
>CAZSLS010000019.1:0-52089 GCA_964607575.1 uncultured Planctomycetaceae bacterium
TCGTGTATGGATTGCATCCAGGTGGTCGCCGACAAGGAACTGCCCAACTACGATGACGATATCTCGCACCTGACGACCGGCTGCTCGCTGATCGTGCGCGGCGAGGTGGTCGAGAGCCCGGGCAAGGGACAGCGGGTCGAACTCCACGGGCGCGAGGTCCGGGTGATCGGGCTGGCCGACGCTGAAACGTATCCCATCCAGCCAAAGCGTCACACGTTCGAGTTCCTTCGCACCCAGGCTCATCTACGCGCGCGGACAAACACATTCGGCGCGGTGGCCCGCGTGCGGTCCGCGATGGCTGGGCTCATCCACGATTACTTCCAGTCTCGAGGGTTCCTTTACGTCCACACGCCGGTGATAACCACCAGCGACTGCGAAGGCGCCGGCGAACTGTTCCGCGTCTCCACGCTCGACCCCGACGCCATCCCCCGCGACGATGAGGGCAATATCGACTACGCCGAAGATTTCTTCTCGCGCCCGACATACCTTACCGTTTCCGGCCAACTCGAAGCCGAAACGTATTCCTGCGCATTGGGCAACGTCTACACGTTCGGGCCGACCTTCCGGGCGGAGAACTCAAACACGCCGCATCATCTCGCCGAGTTCTGGATGATCGAGCCGGAGATGGCGTTCTGCGACCTGCAGGGCGACGCCGACCTGGCGGAGGATTTCCTCAAGAACATCTTCGCCGGTATCCTGGACAAGTGCCCCGCCGACATGGAGTTCTTCAACAAGCGAATCGACAAGACGGTTATCGAGACGCTCACGCACATCGCCGAGAGCCCGTTCGAGCGGATCAGCTATACCCAGGCCATCGAGCTGCTCGAAAAGGCCGACTGCAAATGGCAGTTCCCGGTTTCCTGGGGCATCGACCTGCAAACCGAACACGAACGATACCTCACCGAAGAGACATTCAAGAAGCCGGTAATAATCACCGACTATCCATCGACCATCAAGCCGTTCTACATGCGCCTCAGCGACGACGAAAAAACGGTTGCCGCCATGGACGTACTCGTGCCCAAGATCGGCGAGATCATCGGCGGCGCCCAGCGCGAAGAGCGGCTTGACGTATTGACCGAGAGAATGAAGGCCCAGTCGATGAACGTTGACGATTACTGGTGGTACTGCGATTTGCGCCGTTACGGAACAGTCCCCCACGCCGGATTCGGTCTGGGCTTCGAACGAACGATCCAGTTCGCCACCGGCATGGCCAACATCCGCGACGTAATACCCTACCCCCGCACACCGAGGTCGGCGGAATTCTAGGCGATCCGGCTCGTACTGAGCGTTTGTTGTCGTGCGGGAATCACAATGATCGCGTCCGTGAGGAATGTGGAAAGCATTCGGGAGAATTCATATGACTATGACGCCCCTGAAACGGAACATCCTCATTGTGGTCGTTATCGCCATTGTCGCCCTTCTCTGGGCTGCGTATGATCTGGGCGTGAAGCCGGCAAAGAAAAGCATCCGCGTTGGTGTGCTGAAGATAGTGGAGATTGAACCGCGCGTTAAACCCATGTATCAAGAGGCGATGAAAGACGGCGTGTTGACTACGCTGGAGGCGAAGAGAATCATTGATCGAGCTGATGAACTCGATGGGCGATAGCTTCAGGCAAATCCCCAAGAACATCGCCGCCGGCGATCCGCAACGTTCAACCTGGTAAAGATATGAACATGAACAGACGCACATTCCTGCGAAATGCTGCGCTGGGAACCGTTGGTCTTCTCGCTTCACGGCGGGCAGAAGCGGTGGGCAAGGAGAAGCGGGCTAACATCGTTCTGATCATGGCCGACGACATGGGGTGGTCCGACGCGGGGTGTTACGGCGGAGAGATTAAAACGCCGAACCTCGACCGCCTGGCCGGCGAGGGCATGCGGTTAACCCAATTCTACAACTGTGCCCGGTGCGTGCCGACGCGAGCGGCGCTCATGTACGGAGTATACCCGCAGCAGGCCGGGGTAACCTCGCCGGGCGGCGCTCGCAAGGTGACCAATTGCATCAGCCTTGCCGAGGCGCTCAAGACGGCGGGGTATCGCACGCTGATGACCGGAAAGTGGCACGGTGCGCACAACCCGGTCGCGCGGGGGTTCGACCGCTACTATGGGCTGCTCAGCGGATGCTGCAACTACTTCAACCCCGGCAGGCAGCGCCCCGGCGAGCCCAAGCCGGGCCACAAACGCCCGGGCGACTTCCGTCCCTGGGGAATTGACGACAAGGTTATCCGTCCATTTACGCCAAAGGATCCCAACTTCTACACCACCGACGCCTTCACCGACCGCGCCCTTGAGTACCTCGATAAGTATGGTCGCCAGGACAAGCCTTTCTTTCTCTACCTTGCCTACACAGCCCCCCACTTTCCCATCCAGGCGCCCCCCGCCGATATCGCCCGATACCGGGGCAAGTACAAAATTGGCTGGGACGCGATCCGGCAAGATCGCTTCAAACGGCAGAAGAAAATGGGGCTGATCGATAAGAACCTGACGCTCGCCCCCAGAGATCCCCTCACACCACAGTGGAAAGACGCGAAGAATCAGGACGAATGGGATCTCAAGATGGCGACCTACGCGGCCATGATCGACCGCATGGACCGCAACATCGGCCGCATCCTCGACAAGTTGCGCAGGCTGGACAAGGAAAAAAACACGCTGGTGCTGTTCCTCTCGGACAACGGGGCCTGCGCCGAGGCATGGCATGCAACGCCCGACGTCAAGCCCGGACCGATCGACTCCTACCGCACCGTCGATCTACCGTGGGCCAACGCCTCCGACACGCCTTTTCGCAAATTCAAGCGGTGGACGTACGAGGGCGGTATCGCGACCCCGCTGATCGCCTGCTGGCCGGGCAAGATCAAACGCGGGACGATCACCACCCAGGTCGGACACGTGATCGATATCCTGCCCACGCTCTGCGAAGTAGCCGGTATCGCGTGTCCCGGTGAGTACAAGGGACAAAAGATCACCCCCAGCGAAGGCAAGAGCCTCGCGCCCGTATTCCAGGGCAGGCAGCGAACGGCGCACGAATGGTTGTTCTGGGAACACGTCGGAAACAAGGCAGCCCGCCACGGTAAATGGAAGCTGGTCGGACGCGGCGACCCCGGTCAGATGAAGAATTGGGAACTCTACGACCTGGCCGCCGACCGCACGGAACTGAAGAACCTGGCGAAGGAATATCCAGAGCGATTGAAGCAAATGGCCCAGGCATGGCAAAACTGGGCCAAGCGGACAAACTGGCGGTCAACAAGAAGAAAGTAGGAATGAATCATGGGAATAGCGCACCAGTTGACAAACAAACCGGGGCATGCCCTGTGGGCAGCGGCATTGGCAATCCTCAGCCTGAACTTCGTGGCGGTCTCTGCAAGAGCGGAGAATCCGCCGGGCGGCGTTAAGACTGTTGAACTGAAGAACGGAAAGCTGATCTGGCGAGAACAAGCCGGCGGTACGGGGGTCACTTTCGTTCACGGTAATGGTAAAGTCATCGTCCATACTGACGCCGGCGGCAAGCCGGTCATGCACTTCGTTCAGGTCGGGAACGTCGCACACGCCGACCTGAACGGCGACGGAGCCTGGGATGCGAAATACGACGCCGAGAAGCGGAAGTCCTTCATTATGACCGGCGGAAAGGCGGTCGAAGTCCGTTTCGATCCCAAGCTCGGACCGGGCGCCAGGGAAAAGGTCTCACTGGACGGTAAGACAAAGTACGTTTTCGGCGCCAAATCGTGGCGAAAGAACGGAGCCCCGGACGCGGCGAGCAAACCGGTTGCGCGGAGCGTCAAGCGCCCGGTCGGGCTGATCGCGTTTTCTGACGCGCCGGGCCGGCGGCCAGGCCCCCGGGCGATGCAGCACGCACATATCTACACGGTCGCTCCCGACGGCGTCAGGAAGCAGTTGACCACCGGTAAGACGGGGAATTTTTTTCCTGCCTGGTCGCCTGACGGAAAGCTGCTGGCGTTTACTTCCATCAGGAACCGCAAGCGTGAAATCTGGGTTATCGATTCAGCGGGGAAGAACGAGCGGCTGGTCACGTCCGGTTTCCTTCCGGCCTGGTCGCCCGATGGTAAACGCCTTGCGATTACGAGATTCGACGCCAAGAAGATGCGCCACATATGGACTGCCGGTCTAGACGGCAAGGGCGCCAGGCAGCTCACGACCAACGGCAGCAACCACTGCCCGGCCTGGTCGCCCAAGGGCGACAAGATCGCCTACTGGTCGGGAGACGCCCGCGGGTTCGGACAGGTCTGGGTCATGAACACCGACGGAACGGGCGCCAAACCGCTCACCAAGTCGAAGAAGACTTCATACACGCCGGACGGCAGCAGCGCCAACGCTCCGGCCTGGCTGTACAACAATCGAATCGCATATTGGTCGGGGATCGAGCATCGTTACGGGCAGGTCTGGACCATGAACGCCGACGGAACCGACAAGAAGCAACTGACCACGACGCCGGCCCCGATCACGAGCGACAATCCAACCTGGTCGCCGGACGGAAAGCATATTCTATTCGACACCCAGCGCCGCAGACGTCCGGAGATATGGATCATGAACGCGGACGGCACAGATCAGCGCGTACTCGTATCCGATCTCAAGGTTATCCCCATGCGCACCTCGTGGCAGCGTGTTTCCCGTTGAATTGTTCATGCAAGAGAAGACCCCAATAGAGAAATACGCTAAGAAAGCGGTCAAACTTAGAATGACAGGAACATCATAATGGGTATTGAAGTGTTGGGAATATCGGGGAGTCCTATAGAAAACAGCAATACCGACCGAGTTATTCAGGCCATGCTGGATGCGACCGGGCTGGAATCCGAGTTTGTGAAACTGAGTAAGACCAACGTCAGACCGTGCCTGGCCTGCAAACGGTGCGTCCGGGACAACGTCTGCAAAGTTGAGGACGATTTTCCCGAACTTGCCGAGAAGATCAAGAAAGCCCGGGCCCTCATCATTGGCGCATATCTTCCCTACAAACAGATAGACGGATTCACAAAAGCGCTTCTCGAGAGACTCTGGTCGCTGCGGCATCTGACTAATCTGCTTGGCGGCAAGTTGTGCGCGACAGTTATAACCCACCTGACTGAAGATGCGGGCGAAAGCGTCAGGCAATCACTGTCCACGCAACTGCAGGAAATGGAGCACATGGAGCTTGTCGGGCAGGTGATGATTGAGGGCAACCTTCCATGCTTCACCTGCGGCGTGGGAGATGAATGTGAGATGAGCGGAATAAACAGGCGTTACGGACCCGAAGCCAACTCGTCGGCTTACATATACACGCGGGCCGAGGACCAGAAGGAAGCATGGGCCGAAGCGATAAGAATCGGCCGCCTGATCGGTCAGCGCGTGCGAAACAACTGATCGAGACTGAAACTCCGCATAACGTAACATTACATTAGGCTGCAAATGAAATCGATCGAACTTCTTGCGAGCAGATTCACACAAGCTTTCTACGACAGGGCCTGGAGCGGAGAGCTTGAACCGCATGTGTCTGACCTGTCAATCGCGGAAGCTTACGCGGTTCAGGATCTGGTCGCGGATATAAGAGTCCAGCGTGGAGAGGAGGTTGTTGGATTCAAAGTTGGGTGTACCAGCCAGGCGATACGTTCGCAGTTTGGGCTGGACGAACCGATTTACGGGCGGCTGTTCAGTCCTCACGTTTGCGAAGAAGGGGCGCCTGTGAACTGGCGCGACTACGCCAATTGCGCCGTCGAACCTGAGATGGTGTTTACAATTGGCGCCGACCTTCGCGGCGAGGGTCTGCCTGCCGATCAGTTAATCGACGCGATCCAGTGCGTAAGCGCCGGGATCGAACTTCACAATTTCCGATTCTGGTTCTCGCCGCCAACCTCTCAGGAATTGATTTGCTCGGGAGGCATTCACGCCGGCCTGATCGTCGCCGGGGGCGGGGTTTCTCCACGACAGTTGTCATTCGAACACGAGCTTTTCTCCGTCCGCAAGAACGGCGAGCTCATCACAGAGGCGCCCGCGTCTGAAATAATGGGCGGCCCGATTCATTCCCTGCGGTGGCTGGTTGATTCCCTGACCAGAAGAGGTTCATACCTCCAGACCGGCAGCCTTGTCATTCCGGGATCGCCCGTTGAACTGGTTTGTGTAGATCAGGACACCGAGTTGAGCGTGGAAATCGAGGGCGTAGGCGTTGTAGTTTCGCAGTTCAAATAACGCCGCGGCTGAACTCTCTCGCCAAGTGCGTGCTGGTTGCCTATAATATCGCAGATCATCGATGGGCGATGGTGCGGGATACTGATTGCCTGGCGAGATGGTCCCGTCGGGCAGCTGAGCGGGAACGTTTACTGAAGGGAAGGAGATCTAAATGGATCCAGTCACGGTCGGAATTGGAGCGGTCGCGCTGGCCTATGGTGTTTTCTCGGGCGTCATGCGAGTTGTGAATCCAGCCATTTTCAAGAAACTCCAGCCCATGAAAGAGAAATTCGGAGAAACGGCGGGCAACACAATTCATTTCATCGCGTACATTATTGTACCGTTGGCGGTTGGTGTCGCCCTGATCATCGCCGGCCTGAACGGTACATCATTCTTTGGATCAGCCCGATAGGCAGCCCGGCCAGGCGTCGAGATGTGTTGTCGTCAGGCCCGGTAGAGCCGATATATGGTAGCCCCGTCCGCCAAGGCGGGGGTAACCTGCTATTAGCACTGAGAGTAGAAGAATATGAAAGATAGATCAGAGTTCATCTCACAAATAGCACTTCTCGGGAAAGCGATGTTGGTGCTGGCGGTATTTGGCGGGCAAGTTGTCGCCGTTGAGGATGGGGCTCGTCGGATGGCTAATAAGAAACTGCGCGTTGCTATTTCCGATACGGGTAAACTGCTTTCGGTTGAAAACATGGCGGCGGGGGAGAAGTACTCTTTTGAATCTGACGAGTTTGAGTTGGACACCGATCTGGGGGTCTTTTCAAACCGGGATACCAAGCCGATCAGTGTGAAGGGAGAAAAGGGGCGGGTTGCATATCGATTCGATTTCGGCAAGGTCGGCGTGAGTTTGATCTATACGCTTGAAAACGATAACGGTTTCTTCAGGCGGAGTTTGAAAGTCGAGAACAAGGCTGCGCTGCGGATCAGGAATCTTGTGCTGGGGCGGACGAAGTTTGCCCGTGAAGCTAAGGATACGGTGTACTACACGACATTCATCGCCGCGCCGACGGTCAACTTCATCCGCTACGAAAAGGGCGGGCTGTTCAGTGGGATTGAGAATCCGTATTTCAATACCGACATGAACGATAAAGACATGACGCTGTCTTTCGAACCGGCGTTGATCCTGAAAACGGGCGAGGGATACCAATCCGAACCGCAGTTCATGGGCGTGTACAAGAAGTCCGGAGTGATGGTGGCAGACAGCGGTAGGCCCTTTCGGTACAACGCCAACGGCTCGGGCTATAAACCGCTGGACCGCAACGAGACCCGCGCCATGCGAGCCTATGCGCTTGACTATCTCGCCCCGTCGCAGAAGCAGTTTCTCAACGTCAACTACCAGTTCTTCCATCCGCTGCCCCAGATGCCCCGAAACGCCGCGGCTGCTGACTATTTCTACAAGACCATCGACACGTTCGCCGAGATCGGCGGGGATATGATTATCTTCAAACCGCTCCATAGGTACCGGAAACCCAGCAAGGCCCAGCCGTACTGGAATGTGGTTCCGGACGACAAGAATCATACTGCCAGTAAGATTTGCGACTACGCCTCCAAAAAGGGGATCCGCTTCGGGTTCTACATGGGCTGCGCGGCCCATGGGGGCCAGGGCAATGCGGCCGGTCTGAACTTCCGCCCGGACAAACCGGAATGGAAGAAGACCGACTCGCAAGGCAACCGCGCACCAGACAACTGCATGGCGAGTGATGAGTTTTTCCAATGGTGGTTCACGGTTCACGACAACACCATCAAGAAGTACAAGCTGATCAACTGGAGTTGGGATCCCAGTCTTGGTTCGGGCATGAACTGTCACAATGAATCGCACGGGCATTTCGCCAACAAGGGAGGATACAAAGGCTGGCGGCGATGCATTGAACTTATGGGACGGTTGAAGGCGGAAAATCCCGGACTCTTTTTTCAGGGGTTCTACGGTACCAAGAACTTCGGTTTATGGGGACTCAAGCACGTCGACCAGCACGAGGTCTACAACGAGCAGACCATCATTGTCTCGACAAGACACAAGCAGATTTCCGACGACCGGCAGCAGGCCGACGGACTCCGCTTTCAAAACAACTGGTCCATGCGGTTCCGTTTCACCCCCGCAGTCACCAGCCACGCCCTGGTACACCGGATCAGCGAGGGCGGTTTCCGACCCGACCTGATCAAGGCCTGGGATTATTATGGCTGGAAATACAGCGTGATGTCGTCACTGGCGATCGCCGGTTCGTTCATGCCCACTATTCTGCCCCACGAGACCAGGCTCGTGCCCGGATATGCTGATTTCTACAAGAAGTGGAGCAAGTGGGCGAAAGACAATTTCCAATACGTCGACTATACCGAACCGTTCGGACCGCAGGTGGTGTGCGGGTCGGTTGACGGATACGCGCGCATCAAGGGCGATCGTGGTTTTGTGTTCCTGTTCAACGGGAATCCGCGCCCCTCTGAGATCACATTCGAGGTCGGCGACGAGATCAATCTGCAAGCCGAGGGGACATTTCAGTTCACCGAACTCTACCCGTCGGAAAAGGGCAAGATTCTGCTGGACCGCAATGGCAAATCTATTTTCGCCCGGGGCGACAACGCCAGGATAGTTGTACCGGCGAACTCGTGTCTGCTTCTTGAACTGAAACGGATTGCGAAAGCGTCCGCGCCGGTTCTGGCGGGCATTGAGGGCAAGATTGCCCGGAAGGGATCGACTATTCAGATCACGGGCGCATCGGGCAAGCCCGGCGTTTTGGTCGATTTCGCCGTTCGACTGGCCGGAGCGGATAAGATCACGAAACTTACCGTAAACAGCGTCGGCCAGAAGTTCACCACAACTGAAAACGCCATAACGGGCATAATTCAATTCGCCGGACGGATGTATCAACGCGAGTTGAACCAGTGGCGAAAGCCTGACGGATCGATGTTTAGTTTTCCGTTTCACCCGCAAGCAAAAGGGCTCACGCTCAAGAGCAGTTTCTATCTGCGACCGGAGGTTAAGAAGCTGCTATCGGATGCAAAGCCCGCCAATTTCAAGGAGATGGGAGCGAAAGTTGAATCCTGGTACAAGGCGGGCAATAGACCAAATGACTTGAGCTATCATAACTTCATCGGATGTCGCCCGGAGCGTCTCTGGTTGATCGTTCCGACCTATCGGCGCACCGGCGTTAAAATCGTGCTGAACGGTAAACCGTTATCCAACCAGATGGTCGACCGAGCCAGCGACTGGATACACGCCGACATTACCGATTCAGTCAAGTACGGCGCCAATAACCGGATCGAACTGCATTTCGCCAACACGAGCGCCAACAACTTTATGGGCCCGTTCCTGATCTACCCCGAAGAGGCGGACACCGCTGATGTTTCGCCCAAACAGGGCCAAGCGTACGCGCCGGTTGTCTACGCCAAATCGCTGGATCCGACTCCCCCACTGCGGTACAAGAAAGGCGCCGGTCCGGTCGTTCTGGAGGCCAGGATGCTTGGCAAGGTTAAGATCGTCGGGAGGAATCGCAGAGCTGCAATAGAGGTCAAGCTCGCCGATTACCCCAAGGGGATCGGAAAGGTCATGTTCTTCGAATCCGGTTTCGGATGGATGGGCCAGCATCCGCTTGGCTACGATGCAAAAACAAAGACATGGCGCGGACATGTCTCCCCGGGCCACAGGTGGCGAATTCAGGAAAACGAGTGCATCTACATCTGGGCCGAGGGCAAGGACGCCCTTCGCAGCGAGTATTTCCCGCTCAAGGTCGATTGGAGTTTCTCGACGCGACCTCCCAAGGCGATGGTTGTCGCCGGCGCCATCGAGGCCGAATCGCTCAAAGTAATCTCAAAGACCAGAGGCAGGGTCGCGCCGCAGAATATGGTCCCCTTCGGTAACCACTGGAGCGGCGCGAGCCAACTTGTATGGTGGGGCGGATTGCAGAAGAACGATCAACTGGTCCTGGAATTCCCCGTAAAGAAAGCCGGTACGTATGAACTCCAACTTCATCTGTCCAGAGCCCACGATTACGGGACTTTCAGCTTCCAACTCGACAACACCCCAGCCACCAAACCGATCGACATTTACGACCCAAGGCTCCAGAAACCCACGCCTTTCAAACTGAAACCCGCCCAACTGACCAAAGGCCCCCATCGCCTGAAAATCACATATCACGGGAAGAATCCCAAGTCCGCCAATTCGCTGATAGGCATTGATTACCTGATGTCAAAAGCCCGCGAGTGATTCTTCCGTCGAGCTAACATTGGAAGTTCAACGGGCCTGACGCGAAATAAACGGGCCAAGAGGTGTAAAGCGGGGTATGCTTAGCGACATTGAGACGTTTGTTAGTACTAATGAACCAACGGAAAGGTGTGTGAAATGAAAAAGTTTTTTATCCTTATTGCGGTAGTGGTTGTGGCGACGGCTTGTGAGATTTGTGCGGCTGGTACTGACAAGACGCTGGTGTCATGGGTCACGCTCTCGGACAAAAAAGTCAGAGCAGGGTCGATACTCACAATTCAGAACGGGCCGGTGTTTGACGGAATTATCTTCGCGGAGCTTTCCGGCGGTAAGTGGATGGCTGGAAGCAACAGCTACAAACGTTCAAAAAAAGAGCAGCAGGATAATCTCGAGGAGAAAGTTGACGGTAAGACGCTGATTCAAATGGCGATCGTCTATAAAGGCGATAAGATTTCGATCTATCGCAACGGCGGGCTGTATGATTCCTACAAGACCACGAACGTTGACCTGCTCAGTCGCAAGAACAACATAGCCGTGTTCGGATTAAGACATGTAGGCGGCGGGTCAGGCGGTATCGGCGGTTCGATCGACGATGCGCGTATTTACAGCAAGGCGCTGACGGTCGAAGAGATCAAATCGCTCGCGCCGAACAAGGCCTCATCGATCAAGCCGTATGCCTGGTGGGATTTTGAAGGGAAGAAAGTTGTCGACCGCACAGGGCGATATCCGCACAGCAAGTTGGGCGGCGGGGCAAAGCTGGCTGATGGCAGGCTCATTCTCGTTAAGGGCGCTGTGCTGGTGGCTGGTAAGACCAAAGCCGCCGCCTCAGTGTCTACGGGCCGCCGAGGCCCGGCGAAGTTCGTCGGTCCGTACGTTCCGGAAACCCCCGTCTGGCCGAAGAATCCGCCGGACAACTGGGCGATCTACCACCTGGCTCATCCGACGTACACCGCGGGTTCGCCGTTTGATCCGAATCCGGCATTCTATTACAAAGGCCGCTACCATATGCACTACATCTACAGGCCCCGTGCGGGCTTTTCGTTCGCTCACGTTTCGAGCAAGGATATGGTGCATTGGAAATGGCATCCGACGGTGCTGGCTCCGCCGACAACCGGGCACGGAATGTTCAGCGGGACGGGCTTCTTCACCAAGGAAGGCAAGCCGGCGATGGTCTACTGCGGATGGGGCTCCAATCGTAACTGGATATCCTACGGACTTGACGACGAACTGAACAAGTGGGGCAACGCCCACACCATGCTGCCCAAGGATAAAGACGGAAAGCTACTGGACAAGGCTCGGTACTTCGATCCGGACATCTGGCTCGACGGCGACACGTACTACGGTTTGAACGGGCATAGCAGCAGCACTCCGCCGTTGATTATGAAGTCGAAAGATCTGAAGAACTGGACGCAAACAGGCCCGCTGCTGCACCCCGATTTCGACGAAAAGAAACTCGGTGTGCGCAAGGGCGAAGATATCTCGTGCCCGAACATGTTCAAACTCGGAAAGAAATGGGTGCTGGTCTGCATCAGCCATCGACTCGGCTGCCGCTACTTCATCGGCGAATTCAAGAACGGACAGTACCTGCCCGAATCCCACGCGCTGATGGGCGGGCTGTCGAAACGGTTCTTCGCACCTGAATCGCTGCTGACCAAAGACGGGCGGCGCGTGATGTGGGCCTGGTTCTTCGGCGGACAGACGCGAGGCGTTCAGTCCCTGCCCAGAGAACTGGAACTGCCCGAAGACGGAATACTGCGAATCAAACCGCTGCGCGAACTGGAAACTCTGCGATGCGACGAGCAGAGTCAGGAAAAAACCGCCGTCAAGAAAGATGAAGACCTGGTACTCAAGAAGATCAAGGGCGATCACCTGGAACTGAAGCTGGTTGTCAAAGATACCGGCGATAAGAATTTCGGTGTCGCTGTCCTGTGCGATGAAAAGGGAGGCGGGGGCGTTAGAATCACGATAAATCGCACGAAGAAGTTGCTGGAAGTCGGAACCGAAAAGGCACCGTTTGTACTGAAGAAGAACCAGCCGCTTACCTTGCGGATATTTGTCGACAGCACGATTATCGAAGTGTTCGCCAACGACGTTCAGGCCGTGATTACCGACAAGAAGCGAGCGGCGGGGGCGAAGATTAACGATCGAGTAGTCCTGTTCTCCGCCGGTCGCGATCTGGTGATGGACAAGATCACCGCCTGGCGAATGAAGTCGAGTTTTAACCCTGACAAACCCTGACCCGGCGCAAGCAGAACGATAACCAGCCATAATGTCGGGCAAGAGTCACTCGGATGGGTTTGCAGTTGCCCGTCGGCGTCTCAGAGGCGATACTGGCGGTTTCGGCCGGAAGGACCAGCACTACCACAATGAAAGTTGAACTGCATCTTCACACCAGCCGCTACAGCGCTTGCTCGATCGACACGCCCGAGACGCTCATGAGCGAACTTATCGCCTCGGGATACGAAGCGGTCTACATCACCGAACACGACGCCGTGTGGTCCGAAAGCAACATCGCCGAACTGCAGAAAGAGTTTCCGGAGATCCTGATCTTCCCGGGAGTGGAACTTTCTCTGGGCATTCACGCATCGATGCACATGGTGGTGCTTGGTACGAGCGACCCCCAATACGCCGCCCTGCGCTACGATCAGGCCTCAGCACTGGAGAAGGCCCAGTCTCACGGAAATCTCACGATACTGGCCCACCCGTTCCGCTGGGCGGGCGGTGCGGCGCTGCTGGACAGGTGGCTCCTACCGGATGCACTGGAATTCAGGACCGGTAACCACGACGCGGTAATGGCCGAAAAATCACGCCGCGAGGCCGAGAGGTTGGGGATAAGGTTGGTCAACTGCGGCGACATCCACGCCCTGGAAATGATAAACAAATTCTGGATCGAAACTCACGTCCCGCTCCGCGAGGCCAACGATATCCACGATATCATCGTCAACGGGCAATACGATCTGTGCATACGCAAATCGACAGATCCACACGAGAACCGGTAACCCCCCCGCGGGCCCCCTACCGCCCTACCGCTGGCGATAGATTATGCGGCCTTTGGTCAGGTCGTATGGACTCATCTCGACCAGAACCTTGTCGCCGGGAGTAATACGTATGTAATGGCGGCGCATCTTTCCCGAAATGTGCCCGATGATCTCGTGCGTCGTCTCGCCCGTTTCGATCTCCAGGCGAAACATCGCGTTCGGCAATGCCTGCTTGACAACGGCCTCGACTTCAATGACACCTTCTTTGGCCATAAACCTTCCTTCTCTGACCGCACATCCGGAGAAAACTCACCGGACAGCGCATCACACAAGTCCAACTATACTAACGATAAGCCTGCTGTCAACGAACTAAATTGCCCCTTTTGGCGCCTCCGACGCCTGTATCGGGCAATCCTGCATGTTGACACGGTCCGACGAATTGCCAATCATAGCACACTGACCGTCCCAAACTAAAGGCGCATACAACCATGAGCAATGCAATAGATATCGATCGGGTCCGCCACATTGGCGTTCTAAGCCGGATCGAACTGACCGACACGCAGGCCCGGGAACTGGCCGGACAGCTCGGCGCCATAGTCGAGTACTTCGATAAGCTTAACGAACTCGATACCGACGGTGTCGAGCCGATGGCCCACGCGATGGAAACGCACAACGTGCTGGCCGACGATGTGCCCGCCGAATCGCTGAGCCCCGACGAAGCCCTGACCAACGCCGCCGAACGCGACGATAACTTCTTCAAAGTGCCCAAGGTAATCGGCGACAGTTAGCCCCCCCCGCACGGAAGATGGAGATAACAACGTGAGCAGCATAGTCGAACTTTCTGCAGTTGAACTTGCCGCCGCCATCGCAAACGGTGAAACCTCGGCGGTCGAGGCTCTGGACGCCTACCTCGAGGCGATCGAGAAGATCGAGCCCCAAGTAGATGCATACAACGAAGTCCTGGGCGATCGCGCGCGGGCGACCGCCGCCGACATCGACGCCTCCCGAGCCGCGGGCCAACCGCTCGGACCGCTCGGCGGCGTCCCGATAGCCGTCAAAGACAACATGTGTACCGCTTACGGTAAGACTACGTGTTCGTCGAAGATGCTCGCCGATTTCAAAGCCCCCTACACCGCCACCGCCGTCGAAAAACTCCAGCAGGCCGGGGCGGTCGTGATCGGGAAGACCAACCTCGACGAGTTCGCCATGGGCTCATCGACCGAAAACAGCTCAACGAAGGTCACCCGCAATCCATGGGACCTTGCGCGCGTACCGGGCGGATCGTCGGGAGGGTCCGCCGCATGCGTATCCGCTCGCCTCGCTGCCGCGGCGCTCGGAAGCGATACCGGCGGGTCCATCCGCCAACCGGCGGCGTTCTGCGGGGTGGTGGGCTTCAAACCGACCTACGGGCGGGTCAGCCGATACGGACTCGTCGCATACGGCTCGTCGCTCGACCAGATAGGCCCGATTACCGTCGACGTACCCGACGCAGCCCTGCTCACCGGAGTTATCGCCGGACACGACACGCACGATTCGACTTCCGCCGACCGCCCCGCCGGCGACTATCTCGCCCAGGTCGAAAACCCCATCGAGAATCTGCGCATCGGACTGCCCGATGAGTTCTTCACCGACGCGCTGGACGCCCCCATCGCCGAAGCAATCGCTGGAGCGGCCGATCTGTACAAGAACGCCGGGGCACAAATCGTCAATGTAACGCTGCCCCACAGCCGCATCGACACCGACGCCGAAGGCAATCTCAGTTCCTACGCCGTAGCCTGCTACTACATCGTCGCGATGTCCGAAGCGTCCAGTAACCTCGCCCGCTACGACGGCGTTCATTACGGACACCGCACCGACCGGGACGTCGAGGGTATCGTCGAACTGTTCTCCCGCAGCCGGGCCGAAGGGTTCGGGCCCGAGGTGATCCGGAGAATCATGCTGGGAACGTACACGCTCTCGAGCGGATACTACGACGCTTACTACAACAAGGCCCTCAAGGTCCGCCGCCTGATCAAGAACGACTTCGATCGGGCATTCGAAGAGTGCGACGTGCTCCTCTGCCCGACCAGCCCGACAACCGCCTTCGGAATCGGCGAGAAAACCGACGACCCCCTGACGATGTATCTCGCTGACATATATACGATTTCCGTGAATCTCGCCGGCCTGCCCGGCATCTCGATACCCGCGGGCATGGACGACGACGGACTTCCTGTCGGTATGCAGTTGATCGGTCCGGCGTTCAGCGAATCAACCATCCTCCGGGCCGCGAGAATGTACGAACAAATCTCATCCACAACCCGACTGACGCCGGAAATAGCACGAAAATGACTGACAGCAACATCATCATAAAACCGATCGTCGGCCTGGAAATCCACGTCGAACTGGCAACCGAAACGAAAATGTTCTGCCGCTGCCGCAACAACTTCGGCGATCCGCCAAACACCAACGTCTGCCCGGTCTGCATCGGAATGCCCGGGGCGCTTCCGGTGATGAACGCCCTTGCCGTCGAACTGTCGATGCGAGTGGGAATGGCGCTGGGATGCGAAGTGCCCGACTTCACCAAGTGGGACCGCAAGAGCTACTACTACCCCGATCTGCCCAAGGGGTACCAGCTCAGCCAATACGATCTGCCCCTGTGCGTCAACGGGCACATCGAAGTACTGCTGCCGGACGGGACACCCAAGGACATCCGCATACTCCGGGCACACCTCGAAGAGGATGCGGGCAAGAACATCCACGACAATCCCGCCCACACCGGCGTGGACCTCAACCGCGCGGGCGTACCGCTTCTGGAGATAGTATCCGAGCCCGACATGAATTCCGCCGAAGAGGCGGTAGCATACGGGCAGGCCATGCAGCGCCTGGTGCGATGGCTCGGCGCCAGCCACGCCAACATGCAAATGGGCCACATGCGCTTCGAGCCGAATATCAATCTCCACATCACGCGCAACGGTGTAACGTTCAAGACCCCGATAATCGAGGTCAAGAACCTAAACAGCTTCCGTTCTCTGGAAAACTCCATACGGTTTGAAATCGATCGCCAGTACGAACAGTGGCGCCAGGATAACACCTACACAATGGAGAACTTTCCCAAGCAGAACCGCGGGTATAACGACGCGACCGAACAGACCGTTTTCCAGCGCGGAAAGGAGGAAGCTCACGACTATCGCTACTTCCCCGACCCCGACCTGCTGCCCGTGGTGGTCGACGACCAGTGGCGAAATCGGGTTTCCGAATCGATCGGCGAACTGCCCCTGGCCCGACGCAAGCGATATATCGATCGGTACGCCCTGACTTTCAAGGAAGCCGATGCCCTGACCATGGACGCCGCCACCGGCGACCTTCTGGACTCGGCGTTAAGCGGCGGGGGCGACGCCAGGCGATGCGTCAACCTGCTGCTGGGGCGAGGGGCCGCACTGGCCAACGAACGCCAGTGCACAATCGCCCAGACAGGAATCACCGCACAGCAACTTGGACAGTTGGTCCAAATGCTCAGTAGCGGAGAAATTAACGCGACAGCGGCAGCCAGGATATTCGATATTCTCGTCGACTCCGACAGCAGCGCCAAAGACATAGCCCAAACCGAAGGCCTGCTGGCGGTCACCGACTCCGGCGCGATAGAAGCATGGGTCCAGGAGGCCATCGACGCCAACGCCCAGGCCGTTGAAGAAGTCCGCTCGGGCGGTAAGAAGGCCAAGAAAGCCTACGGTTTCCTGATGGGGCAGGTGATGCAGAAGTCCCGCGGCGCGGCACAACCGGCGAACGTAAAGGAACTTCTGGACGCCAAACTTGGACAATAATCGCGGATCTCGCGGTTTCGGGGGTCGAGCAGCGGTATAATAGAAGTAAGCGTCGGGCGATGTACTTCACGATGTAGTAAGACCCGACACAGCGATTGCGGCCTCCCACCGCCGCCCCCCTTTGCACCACAGGTGGAAGTTGCCGCTGAGGAGAGACCGAATGGCACGCGTGATCCGACGACGCAAGAACCCTCTGCTTCCACCATTGTTGATTCTCGTATTCCTCTTTCTCACTGCCTCAGTACTGGCGACGCTTTTCTACAACAGTGGGACCGAAGACGCCAAAGCCAGAAAACGCATTCTCACCACTCGCCGAAAGATCATCTCCGATACCGAGTTGTCGAAAGACGCCGGGATCAAACAAATAATCGATGAGTACGACGAGGGGCGGGGCAAGGCCCCCACAGTTGTCGCCGAGTTGAACGGGCGGATAGCCAAGTTGACAAGGAAGATAACCGGCTCGGAAACCACCGCCGCCGCCGCAGTCGAACAGATCGAATCCACAGTAGGCAAGACCGCCTTCGTCCTGAACGCGATTAACGCGGCACGCCGGACCATTACCGATGAAGCCAGGAAGGTCAAAGAACTGAAAAGCAGTCTTGAAATCCTCGCCGCCGAACAGCAGGACGCCGTGACCGCATACAAGAAGCTCGAGGAGGAGTTCCAAACCAAAGCCGCCGCACTGGCGGAAGAGAAGCGGGCCCTGGCGGCGGCGAACACCACGCAGGCGACAGAGCACGCCACGGAGTTAAAGTCAAACGACGCGACGTGGCGGGAGAAGGTCGCCAGGCAGGAGCAGGAAGTTGACACGCTGGCGGTAAAGGTCAACAAACTCAGCCTGAAGGTTATGGAGCAACGTAACGTCATCAAAATCATCACCGAGAAGCTGGAGAAGAAGCTGAAAATCGATTCGATGCGCCTCGCCGTTCGCGAATTGGGCAGGATCAAGGAACACACGCCCAATCGCGATGTCTGCTTTATCCCGCTGGGGAGCAGGGACAGGGTTGTTCGCGGAATGACGTTTCGCGCCTACGGTCCTGAAGGCATCCCCAGTGACGGCGAGGGACACAAAGCCGCACTGACCGTGACCCGCGTCTTCGACTCCGTCAGTCAATGTCGCGTAAGCACGGTCCGCGCCGACGATCCTATAGCCATAGGCGACCTGTTTGCCAACGTCGCGTTCGACCCTACACATCAGCCCGTATTCGTCGTGGAAGGCCGTTTCGATCTGAGCGGTATGGGCCGGCTGACGGAAACCGGGACCCGGGAAGTGATCGCATTGATCAAACGATCCGGGGGCAAGGTCGCCGACAGGATCAGCGTCGATGTCGACTTCGTGGTCATGAGCCCCGAACCGTCCAAACCCGCAAAACTGCCCGACGGCGCACCGGGAACCGCTTTGAAGGCTTGGGAAATCCGCACTCAGGGGTACAAGCGGTGGCATGAGACTCTCAACGAAGCAATTAAGCTGAACGTCGCGATACTCAACACCAGGCGATTCATAGCCCTGACGGGATACGAAACCTTGCGGGAATACGAAGACTAGTCCTTAGACAAGCGTATATTTCAGGTCGTTGCCAATGTCCAGCCAACGGAAATACTGGACACTTTGTAGTTGCTAAAATGAATGTAGGTCGGCAGTAGTAACCACACCCCCGACCACTGACTACCCCCGCCGTGCTGATGGGACAATGTTGAACCCGCCGAGTCACTCTAGAACAAGGAGTGCGAATTATGGACCGCAGGACCCCGGTCGTCTTCCGCCTGGTCGTTTTCCACGTTCTTTTCTGGCTGCTGTATCCCCCACCACCGGTTTTGGCGGCGGACCAGCGCGTCAAGTTCTCCGATGCGGGCGTCAAAGACGCCATCAAGAGAGGCGTCGAGTTTCTCTGGTCGAAGCAGAGGCCCGACGGGAGTTGGCCTCCGTACGGGGGGAAGCAGTATGTAACCGGTCCGACGGCAATGGCGATATACGCACTGCTGGAAAGCGGCGTCAACCCGCAGGAACCGAGGATGGCCAAGGCCCTGAAATGGTTGGAGAAAACGCCCGAACAGAAGACCTACTGCCTGGCGATGCGGTGCTGCGTGTGGGAATCGGCCGACCGTTACAGGCTGCCCAAGCACAGGAAGATCCTCCAGGCCGACGTACTCCGCATAATGCGATCGACGGGCGACGGCAGCTTCAGCTACGATACCGACGGATCGCCCAAGCGAGGCGGAGACAACTCCACCAGCCAATTCGGATTGCTTGCGATGTGGGTCGCCCGCCTCGCCGACGTCAATGTCCCCGACCGCATGTGGCGGTTGTGCATGAAGCACTGGATGCGCACGCAATCGCCCGAAGGCGGATGGAACTATCGCGGCGGGGGCAAGGGCAACAAACCGACGATGACCGCCGCCGGTGTCGCCAGCATGTACGTCTGCGTGGACAACCTGATGGCCCGAACGTTCGTAACGAGGCGGGCGACAGCGGACGCTTTCGCTGAACTGATGACCATCCAGAAGGGCGTGGACAGGCTCGACAGCACGTTCAGCGGTTGGGATGGAAAGTTCGGAAACTACCACATGTACGGTATCGAACGCGTCGGGCTCGCATGCGGATACAAGTACTTCAACGGTATTGACTGGTACAAGCATGGCGCCGTCCATCTGCTCAAGACCCAACGCGCCGACGGATCGTGGGGCGAGGTCTACGCGACGGCGTTTTCGATGCTCTTCCTGATACGCGGGCAGCACCCGGTGCTGTTCAACAAACTCAGGTACGATGGCGACTGGAACAACCGCCCCCGCGATCTTGCAGCCCTGACGCGCTGGATGTCCAAAACACTCGAAAGAACGCTCAACTGGCAGATCGTTGACCTCAAAATGCCCGTCAGCGACTGGCTCGATGCACCGATGCTGGTGATAACCGGGTCGAAGGCGACCGCGTTCACCGACGCCGATATCGCCAAGCTGCGCGAGTTCACCCTCAAAGGCGGGACCATAATCAGCGCCACGGAATTCAGGGGAAAAGCGTTCAGCAAGGCGATCCGAGACGCCTACGGGCGGATGTTCCCCGACCGCAAGCTCAAACCGCTGCCCAGGGATCACGAACTCTATACCGCCAGAATCCAATACCGCCTGAAAGGCGCGTTGAAGTTCGAGATCGTTTCCAACGGTATCCGTCCGCTGGTCATCCACACCGATCAGGATATGCCCGCCCGCTGGCAAAGCGGCGCGATCACGACCGCTTCCCGCCCTTACTTTGACGCATCGATCAATATCGCCCGGTACGTAGCCGGAACGCTGGGGCGCCTGGGCAAGCTGCGAAACCGCGGAGTGAGCCCCTGGCCCGAGGAGAAGAAGGTCAACACTACCAGGACCATCCGTATCGCGCGGGTCAGGCATGGAGGCAATTGGAACCCCGAACCGCTGGCCGACACCGCCCTGGCGATGAAGATGAAGAACCGCGTCGGGATCAAGCTGGCCGTTGGCCCGTCGATCGCGATCGCCCAACTACCCCAATCGGGCGTGAAGTTCGCCATGATGACCGGCACGGAGGCAATTATACTTTCGGAAGTTGAGACCGCGGCGTTCAAATCGTTCGTCCAGGACGGTGGAACCGTACTGATCGACGCTGCGGGCGGAAACGGGCGATTCGGCGGTAAGAAACCGTTCGCCCGTTCGATTCGCGACGCCCTCAAGGAGATATTTCCCGGGCGGCGGAACAAGCTGCGACAATTGGCGAACTCCGCGCCGCTTTACACGCTCGCCGGATACGAGATCAAGACCGTCAGGTTCCGTCGCCACACGCACCTGAGCATGAAGGCGAAACATCCGCAGGTCAGGATGATCCGCGTCGGCGTCAGACCGGCGGTCCTGTTTTCGGAACTCGACCTGACCGCAAGCTTCGTGGGCTATCCCTCGCTCGTGGTCAACGGGTACACGCCCGACTCGGCGTTCAAGATCGTGCGGAACATGATTCTTTACGCCAACAGGCAACCGTCAACACCACCGAGCAGCGCCCTGATCGCCCGGGCGGATGAAGATTAACGTCGTCGCATGTTCTCGGTGCGCCGAATCGCTCGATAACAAGGAGTGCAAAATATGGGCCGCACGCAATTGACTCTCGTTTGTCTGGGCGTTTTCCTGGTAATTTCGGGAGGGTGTCACAAACATCCGCAAATCGCTACCACAACGCGCCCTACCACCCAGCCGACGAAGGCGCCAAAACGCGTCGAGTTTTCCGACGCGGCGGTCAAGCGGGCCATCGACAAGGGCGTGAAGTTCCTCTGGTCGAGACAGCAAGCCGACGGTAGTTGGCCCGGATACGGGAAGCCTGGGCCCACCGTTTACTATCAAACCGGTCCGGGCGCTATGGCGATATACGCCCTGCTCGAAAGCGGAATCAGCCCACAGGAACCGAAGATGATCAAGGCGCTGGCATGGTTGGAGAATACGCCCGAGAACATGACATACTGCCTTGGAATGCGATGCTGCGCCTGGGAAGCAGCCAACCGCACGACGAATAACAAGTACAAGGAGATACTCAAATCCGACCTGCGACGCCTCATAACATCTACAACCGACGGCAGCTTCCACTACGATACCGGCGGATCGCCCAAGAGAAACGGCGACAACTCGACCAGCCAGTTCGGCATGCTGGCGATGCAAGCCGCCAGCCGCAACGACATACCGATCCGCTCCAGCACCTGGCGCAAATGCATGAACCACTGGATGCGCACGCAATCGAAAGATGGCGGTTGGAGCTACCTGCGGGGCACGAACAACAAGCCTACCATGACCGCCGCGGGCATCGCCAGCATGTACATATCCCTTGACAATCTCTACGCCCAGACATTTGTCAAGAAACCCGCCCGAGCTAAAGATTTCCCGGTGCTAATGAGCATCCAGAATGGCGTAACCAGACTCGATAAGACTTTCCGCAACTGGGGTGGCAGATTCAGTGATTACTACCTGTACGGAATCTCCCGCGTCGGCATTGCAACCGGATTCAAGCGCTTCAATGGTATTGACTGGTACAAGAGCGGCGCAGTCCATCTCCTCAAGACCCAGAAACCCGACGGGGCGTGGGGCGAGGTTTACTCGACTGCGTTTTCAATGCTCTTCCTGATGAACGCCCGACGCCCGGCGATCTTCAGCAAACTCAAATACGACGGCGACTGGAACAACCGCCCGCGTGATCTTGCGACTCTGTCTCGGTGGATGTCCCAAATGTACTGCAACTTGTTCCGTTGGCAGGTGGCCAACATTAAAATCCCGGTTCGGGGCTGGCAAGACGCGCCTATATTGTTGATAACCGGATCGGAGGCGCCCCTCTTCAAGAAAGCTGACGTAGACAAACTCCGCAAGTTCGTTCTGCAGGGCGGAACCATTCTCAGCACCACGGAGTTCGATGGAAAGGAGTTCAGCGAGGCGATGCGCAAGGTTTACAAGCGGATGTTCCCCGATTACGCGCTCAAGATGCTGGCCAAAACACACGAACTCTACAGCCACAACGTCTCCTACGACCTGCCGCAGGAGGACTTGAAGTTCGAGGTAATGAGCAACGGCGTCCGGCCACTGGTCATCCACACCGACACGGACCTGACCGCACACTGGCAGGGGGGCGTTTACACCGAGAAATCCAGCCCGCATTTCAAGGCGGCTACGAATATCGCACGCTATATGGGCGGATCTTTGATGAATCTCCGCAACCGTGGAGTGAGTCACTGGCCCGAGAAGAAGAACATTGCGACCACCAGGACGATCCGGATCGCGCGTCTGAGGCATGGGGGAAACTGGAATCCCGAACCGCTGGCGTTCGAGGCCCTGGCGATGAACATGAAGAACCGCGCCGGGATCAAACTGGTCGTCGCCCCGCCGATCAACATTGTCCAACTGCCCAAATCGGGCGTGAAATTTGCCATGATGACCGGAACGGAGGCGGTTAAATTCTCAGACGCCGAGAAGGCTGCGATCAAATCGTTCGTCGAAGGGGGTGGAACGGTGCTCATCGACGTGGCTGGTGGTAACGGGCGGCTTTACGGCGGAGTCAAGCCGTTTGCGCGTTCGATTCGCGGCACCCTCAAAGAGATATATCCGGGCCGGCGGAACGGGGCTCGCCGATTGGCATCTTCGTCACCACTGTATGACATCGATGGCAACAAGATCAAGACCGTCAGGTTCCGCCGCCACACGCAACTTAATATCTCCGAAAGGTATCCGCAGATTAAGGCGATCATGGTCGATGGGCGTCCGGGGATACTTCTGTCGGAACTCGACCTGACGGCCGGGCTGGTGGGCTATCGATCCCTGACAGTCGACGGATACACCCCGGACTCAGCGTTCAAGATCGTGCGGAACATCATCCTTTACGCCAACGGGGAACCTTTGAGCAGGTGATCAGGTGAACAGTAGACCGCAGGTGAGCTGTGTGTTCGACGATCAAATTGGGAGTTCAGGTCTTGCCGTTGGTCGTTTCACCTGTCACCTTTTCTACTGCTCACCTGCTCTGTGAGTGACTACAAGTCACTCACCCAGGGGTCGTTTATTTCTTTCAGGCGGGCGTTCATTTCTGCGGTCATTTTGGCGACCACTTCGGGGAGTTTTTGGGCGGCGTTTATGAGTTGGTAGGGGTCGTTTACGTTGTCGTGGAGGATGATTTGCTCGGGTTTGTTTTTTTGCCTGGTGATCTCGAGGGTGTAGCGGTGGTTTCTCAGTCCGCGCCGCCCGCCGGCGGGGTTGTCGATCGGCATCCAGAAATACAGTTGCGATTTCGGGCGGTCGCCCTTGCCCGTGCGGAAGAGTCCGGCGCGGCTGGCGCCTTGCAGGCCCTTGGGGATCGCTTTGGAGAATCCCATCAGGTCCAGCAGCGTGGGGTAGATATCCGGGGTGGACATCAGCAAGTCGTCTTTTCGCGGGCGTATCTTCCCTGGCCAGCGGATCATGAACGGGATTCGCATCGATTCTTCGTAGTGGTTGTTCTTGGTGGGTTGGTCGTGGGATCCAATGCAGTTCCCGTGGTCCGACGTGAACAGGACGATCGTGTTCTTTTCGAGGCCGGCGTCCGCCAGCGCTTTTACGATCCGCCCGAACTGCTTGTCAACGCCCGTGATCATCGCGAAGTAGTTCCTGGTATGCGCCAGTGCGATCCGCCCTCCGCGCGACTTGCCCTTGAGATTGACATTCGCCCGGTTGATGAGCTGGCGATCGGTCTTTCCCTTATAGGCCTTCTTGTACTTTTCGGGCACTTGCGAATACGGCGTATGCGGCGGATTCATCGAGACCACCAGTGCGAACGGTTTGCCCGTCTTGCGGTACTTCCCGCCGACGTTGGTTATGTACTTTATCGCCAGGTCGGCTTCGTGTTCAGGTCCCCACTGGTTTACAAAGATCGGCTTCATACGCGGGGTATCGCCCGCCCAGTACATCGGGTTGAGGTGGTAATCGTACGTTCCGTAGGAGTACCAGAAATCGAAACCGTGCCTGCGGTCGGGGCTGCACCACTCGTTCCACTTGTCCTTGCCGCGATTGTTCTTGCAGTCAACGTACGGCGGGCGCGGCGAATCGAGATGCCACTTTCCGATGTACCCCAGCGAATAATCCTTGTCCGACAGCACGTCCGACCAGCAGCGTGCGTTCCTGGGCAGTTCGCAGTTGTACGGAGTGGTGCGCGACAGGCAGTTGTTTTTCACACCGCTGGCGTGGGGGTATTGCCCGGTCATTAACATCGCGCGGAACGGGCTGCAGACCGGATAGTTGCTGACGGCATGTGGGAGGTAGAGGCTTTCTTTGGCGAATGCGTCGAGGTTGGGCGTGACTACCGGGTCCTCGCCGGCAGCGCCGATCGCCTGCCCTCGCATCTGATCGGGGAAAACTATCACGAGGTTCGGGTGCGCAGGCGATTTGGCGGCCGCGGCGAACGTACCGCTTGCGCCGACCGCCAGTGCCGCGGCGCCCGCGGATTTCAGGAACGCCCTGCGATCCAGATTTTCGGTCATGTCAGCAACCTCAGCGGCGGCGCGGGGGCTTGGGGAAACGTTTGTCAACGAATCGTCCGTTCTTCTGGATCAGTGTTCCGTCGGCGTATATCTGCCCCTTTTTGCGGAGGTCGCAGACCATGTCCCAGTGCAGGCCCGATTTGTTTTCGCTTCCCGCTTCTGGGAAGCCCGCGCCGATCGCCAGATGGATCGTCCCGCCAATTTTTTCGTCGAACAGCGTGTTTCGCGTGAAGCGGGTGATGTCGTAGTTGGTCCCGAAGGCGGCCTCTCCGAGGTAGCACGATCCGGCGTCCATTTCGACCATGGTGCGCAGGAAGTCTTCGCCCTTGGACGCCTTGGCGGTAACGACCTTTCCATCCTTGAACTCGAGGAAGGCGTCGAGGACTTCGCGAGACTGGTGGATCGCGGGGAAGCTGAACTGTATGTGCCCGTTGACGGACTTCTCGACCGGGCTGGTGAACACTTCACCGTCCGGGAAGTTGCATTTACCGGCGGAGTTCAACCACTTCCGCCCCGCGGTCGAGAACGTCAGGTCGGTGTTCCTGGCGACGATGCGGAACCCCTTGCTTCGATTGAGCCTGTTAGCCAGGGCCTGCTGGGTAGTCTTTACCTTTTTCCATGTCGCCACCGGATCGGGATCGTTCAAGTGACCGGCGGAGAATACGAATTCCGTGTATTCCGCCAGCGACATTTCAGCGTCCTGCGCCGACGCCTGGGTTGGCCATTGGGTCAGCGTCCAGTTCAACTCGCCACTACCGGCGCGCTTCATCCATATCTTCCGCATCGGCTGGCGGGCCTTGGCGACCTCGGACATCTTCTTCGGATCGCAATTGGTCAGGCTTCGCGTGTTAACCGAACCGAGGATAAAGCATGCAGCGTCGAGGTGGCGCGTCCGGTATTTCGTCGGTTGCGAGATCCATTGGCGCTGCGAGCGGCTGGATTCGGTGTAGAAGATTTCGTCCAGCCCAGGCAGAGTGATGTTGGTCTCGACATTGGCTCCGGCCCGCAGCGCCTCGCGGTAGCATTCGGCGATCAGCGGCTGCGCCATCGGTGGTCCGGTCAGCATCAGGTACTGCCCCTTGCGAATCCCCAAACTGTACTTGATCATCACTCGTGCCAACTTCTCGACGCGTGGGTCTTTCATAATCTCATCCGTTCGTGATTTCGTGGTTTAGCGGTGGTAGACTACAGCTAACGGTCATTATGGCTGCAAGACGCGCCGAGACAAGCCGAATCCGCGCCCCGTCGCAATCGACGGGGTATCGGAACGTTCATTCCAACAAGGAGTTTATCATGCATAAGGCGATCATAACTGTTGTGGCGGTCGTGCTGACCGCTGGTATGGCCTCGGATCTGTTGGCGGTCGATAAAGCCAAAGCCCCCGCCGCCAAAACGCAAATCAAACCGCTGAAGGTCGTGATCCTGGTCGGCGGACACGGGTACGACAAGAAGAACTTCGACAAGGCCTGGGGCGAACACAAGGACATCCAGTGCGAAGTGTGGAAAGACAAGCCCTACACCGTTTTCGACGACATCTCCAAGTTCGACTACGACGTGGTCCTGCTGTACAACCTCTCAAGCGGTATCACCGATGTGCAGAAAGCCAACTGGCTCAAACTGCTCAAGAAGGGCGTGGGGCTGGTGGTGTGGCATCACGCGCTTGCCGACTGCCAGAACTGGCCCGAATTTCTGAAGATCGCCGGATGCAAATTCTGGATGAAGCCAGGTAAGCTCGACGGTAAGAAGGTAGGCAAGAGCGGTACGGGACACGCGATTTACGAAATGAAGATCGCCAACGCCGACCACCCGATAACGAAGGGAATGAAGGATTTCAAGATAAAGGACGAATCGTACAACAAGCAATCCTTCGCCAAGGGGATCAACGTGCTGGTCACCACCGACCACCCCAAAAGCGACAAGCCCATCGCCTGGACGAACGATTACAAGGGCGCCAAAGTATTCGGATACCAGGGCGGGCACGACGCAAAGGCGTGGACCAACCCCGGACACCGACGCCTGCTGGGCAACGGCATGAGATGGGTCGCGGGGCGCAAGTGCATCAACACACCGATGGCCGATGCCGCCCCCGCCGGGAAAACCTTCAAGAACCTCTCGGCGGCAGTAGGCTTCATATCCACCTGCCTCAACAAGAAGGATCACAAGACGCTGACGGCCGCATGCACGCACGCGCCAAACGTACACATACTCAAACAACTCGCAGCCGTTCACAAGAAACAACCGCTGCCCAAACTCTACGCCAAACAGAGCTTCCCCGCCAAAGGCGCCGCTTTCAAACTCGGCGGACACGATAAAGAACTCGGGCACATCCATATCGACTTCACAAAGCAGGACGGCGCATGGCGCCTGAAGACGATATTCGGATGCAGATAGTGGGAAGAGTCAGCAGCCCACAGATAGCAATGGCAATTCTGTGGGCCTGGATGCAGAATTAGTATGGGACTGTGTGGGGCAACGGGATCAAGATGAACACTCGGCGTTTCGCCGGGTAAATAGACTTGAAAATACTTTCACACTTCTCATTTTGTACTTGACAGATAACCAGAGGGTAGGTACACTAATTACGCTTCGTTTGAGCTGGCGGAGTCCAACCATGTTCGGAGGTTGGTTGGTGGGCAGGGGCGAATCCCGCTCCGATCCATTCCTGTCTTAGGCCGAAGGTTTCGGTTTGTCGGAACCGCCCCGACCAAGTTCTCGGAAAATGCATGCATTTGCGCCTGTTGCTTTCGCCTCAGGTGTGGCCGTGTTGGCCATTCCACATGGGATATGTGCGCCTCTGCTGCGCAGCATGAGACAGTACAGTAAGAATGAGGAATCCAGGAATCTTCGATCGTGATGTGACAGACCGGAGAAGAACGTTCACTCAAACACTCAGAACACAAAAACGACAAAGAAAGAGAGATACGAAAATGAAACTCACAAGGGCAATCATAATACTGACAGTAGCATTCGCATTCGTAGCGCCGGCGGCCGGCGACTGGGACCCCGGCGATGGTCACAAGATGCACTTCCCGCAGTTGCCAGATCCGTTCGGGTGGGACGTCAACTTCACCGAGCCCATAGTTCTGGCCGACGACTGGCGGTGCTCGCAGAGCGGACCGGTTGAGGACGTCCACTTCTGGTTCTCGGCCCGGCACGATGAACTCATACCGCCGGATTCATTCATCACTGGCATCCACGTCAGCATCCACAGTGACGACCGCTCGGGCCCCTTCAGCAAGCCCGGCGAACTGCTGTGGGAAGATGACTTCCAGGTGGGGAGTTTCGCAATCCACCACGCCGGCACGGGCCAGCAGGGATTCTTCGATCCGCCTACCGGTGGAGTCTACCCCAACGACCACTTCAACATCTGGCAGGCGAACATCACCGACATCGTCGATCCGTTCATTCAGGAGGTTGGGAAAATCTACTGGCTGGACCTGTCGGTGACGTCCGCGATTCCTTTTCCGGGTTTGGAGTATGGCTGGAAGACGTCGCAAGATCATTTTGAGGACGCCGCGGTTTATGGGCGCCGCGACGATCCGAATATGGACTGGCAACCGCTGTTCGACCCGTTCACCGGCGAACAGATCGACCTGGCGTTTGTAATCACCCCCGAACCGGCGACGATGTCACTGCTGTGCATCGGCGGGCTGGCCCTGCTGCGCAGAAGGCGACAGCGACAATGAGAATGAGAATGAGAATAAAAAATCTTCGATCGTGATGTCGGGCCACGGGCTGACGCGGTCACCTCAGACGCCTGAGTCCCTGGCCCGCATCACCGGAGATTGACTATGTCGCGATGTTTGGCTGGGCGATTGTAGCGAACGGGGGCTTCCTTGCGGTGGCGAGGGTGGCGACGTTACAATGGATGCTCGACTTATCACTGGATAATGGAGCATTCCGATGAAGAAAACAATCGTTACCGTCCTGCTGTTACTGACCGCCTGCACACAGGCGGCGGACCCACTGATGAATTTCAAGAAGCTGGTCTTCGTCAAACGCCAGACTTATCACTCGTCGCACTTCTACACTGACTTCATCGACGGGTGCGGGCGGTACGGCGGGAACCTTTGCGTCCTGGACATGAAGACCAAAAAGGTCACCGATCTGATTCCCGAAATGAAGGCTGGGATCTTCGGGCGGTTCGACCTGCACTTCGACGCGAAAAAAATCGTCTTCGACTGGAAGAAGGCGCCCAAGGAAGGTTTCCGCATCTACGAGATCGGCATCGATCCGGTGAAGGGCGTCCGCACGAGCGATCCAAAGCAGCTTACGTTCCCGCCGGCCGACGAGCAGGCGCGCATCAAGAAATACGACAACTCGTTCCTCGGCGGCACGGCCCGCATGTACTACCACCAGACCGACGACATGCACCCGTGCTATCTGCCCGACGGCGGGATAATGCTGGTCTCGACGCGGTGCGAGTACGGTACGCTGTGCGATTCGCCGGACGTCCTGTCGACCACGGTGATGTACCGCATGGACGGTGACGGGAAGAATCTGGAAAAACTCACCAACAGCCCCGTCAGCGAATTCTCGCCGTCGATGATGTCCGACGGGCGAGTGCTGTATACGCGTTGGGAATACGTCGACAAGGGTCAGATCGGAATCAAGTGCCTGTGGGCGATGTACCCCGACGGTAGCGGAACGGTCGAGATCTACGGTAACGATATCCGCGTCCCCCCCACCTTCCTGCACGGGCGACAGATTCCGGGTAAGACCAACCAGTTCGTAATGCTCGGTACGCCCCACTGGCCCCAGAGCGGGATCGGCACGGTGATCCGCATCGACACCAAAAAGGATATCCGCACTCGTGAACCGATGACCTACATCACCCCCACCGTCGACGTCAAGCAGGAGCCCGGCTGGAACCATCTGGTCAACGGTAAGTGGGTCAGGCACGGTAACGGGCCGCTCTACATGGACCCCTACCCGCTGTCGATGAGCACGTTCCTGGTGGCGTACAATCCCGACAAGAAATGGAATGATTCCATAGCCTACGGGCTGTACAAGCTCACCGAATCGGGCGATCACGTGAAGATCCACACCGAGGCGGACACCTCGTGCTGGCAACCGTATCCGCTGCGGACCCGCAAAACCCCGCCGGTGCTCCGAGCCGCGATCGATAAGAAACTGGCCGCGAAGAACCTGGCGCTCTGCACGGTTCAGGACATCTACTTCGGTATGGAGGGAATCAAGCGCGGCGAGGTGAAATACATCCGGATCATGGAGCAACTCCCGCGCCCGTGGGACTGCAGGCGATTCTGGGACCCGCGAGGCAAGCTCACCCGCCACACGCGCCTGATCAGCCTGGGGACCGCACTGGCGGGCAAGGCGATGTGGGGCATCGTGCCCGTCGAGAAAGACGGATCGGCCCACTTCACGGTACCGGCCGACCGGAACATCTACTTCCAGGCCCTCGACGAAAACTATCTGGAACTCCAGCGCGAGCGAACGTACGTGAACTACCGCCCCGGCGAGAAGCGATCGTGCGTCGGTTGTCACGAGACGCCCAACGACTCACCGCCCCACACCGGTAAGCTGCCCCTGGCGATGAAGCGCCCGCCCAGCAGCCCCGGGCCGCAACCGGGCGACAAGACCGGCAAGCAGGTCATGCACTACCCCGCGTACGTCCAGCCCGTTCTCGACAAGCATTGCGTAAGGTGTCACGGAGCCGAGAAGCCGGCGGCCAAGCTCGATCTGACCGGCGAACTGACCACGCAGTTTTCCCGCTCGTACGAAAACCTGATACGCCGCAAAATGGTCCCCACGTACCGCGAATTCACCGACTGGGAAGGCTCGTCGTACTCACCGCCGAAATCGATCGGCTCGCACAAGAGCAAACTGATCGCCCAGGTGATGAAAGGCTGCCCCGGTAACAAGAAGAAGCTCCCCCTTGCCGACCTGGCGAAACTGGCGACATGGGTGGATGCAAGCGGAATATACTTCGGATCGTACTGGGGACGGCGCCACATCAAGTTCAAGGACCATCCGAACTTCCGCCCGGTCCCGACGTTCGAAGAAGCGACCAGCAACAAATGCCCGACGCCCGTAAAAGACAGATAACCCGACGCGACAACGAATCATCACCAGGAAAGAACCATGACACAGACTCGCAGAAGTTTTCTCAGGCAGGTTGGCGCTGCGGCTGCAGCATTGACCCTCGGCGGTTCGGCGTTTGCGAAAGCGGCGGCCGCGGCGGGCAAAAGTAAAAAACCTAACTTCGTCCTGATCTTCATCGACGATATGGGCTACGGGGATATCGGCTGCTTCGGGTCGAAAAAGAACCGCACGCCCAAACTCGACCAGATGGCCGCCGAAGGCATGCGATTCACCAGCTTCTACGTGACCAGCAGCGTCTGCACTCCGTCGCGATCGAGCCTGATGACCGGCTGCTATCCGCGTCGCGTCAACATGCACGTGAACCAGCGGAATCTCTGCGTACTGTTCCCCGGCGACCCAAAGGGGCTCAACCCCAACGAAATCACGATCGCCGAAGTTCTCAAGGCCCGCGGTTACGCGACGATGTGCATAGGCAAGTGGCATCTCGGCGACCAGCCGAAATTCCTGCCCACCAGCCAGGGCTTCGACTCGTACTTCGGAATCCCGTATTCCAACGACATGGGCGGAAGAAGCAAAACCAAAGGACGCCCCCCCCTGCCCCTGATGCAGGACGAGAAAGTCATCGAGGCCCCGGTTAACCAGGACACCCTGACGAAACGCTACACCGAACAAGCCGTCAAGTTCATCACCGCCAACAAGGACAAACCGTTCTTTGTCTACATCCCCCACGCCATGGTCCATCTGCCCCTGCACGCGTCCGACGCATTCCGCGACAAGTCGAAAAACGGACGATACGGAGACGCGGTCGAAGAACTAGACTGGTCGACCGGACAAATCCTCAAGACGCTCAAGGACCTCAAGCTCGACGATAACACGCTGGTGATCTTCACGTCCGACAACGGTTCGACCGGGCGCCACGGCGGGTCCAACGCCCCCCTTCGCGGCCGCAAGGGGCAAACGCTCGAAGGCGGACAGCGCGTGCCGTGCGTAATGCGCTGGCCCGGAAAGATACCCGCGGGCAAAACGTGCGACGCCCTGACGTCAACCATCGACGTCCTTCCGACATTCGCCCGCCTGGCGGGGACCACCGCCCCGAAGGATCGCATCATCGACGGACGCGACATCATGCCCCTGATGAGCGGAGCCAAAGACGCAAAAAGCCCGCACGAAGCGTTCTACTTCTACCAGATGGACCAGTTGCAGGCCGTACGCTCTGGACAGTGGAAACTCGAACTCGCTCTGAAATCTCGCAAGCGAAACTGGGGCAAGCCCGAGGGGACCACCACGATGAAGCTGTTCGACCTGAAAAACGATATCCACGAGGACAAAGACGTCTCATCCGCAAATCCGGAGATCGTAAAACGCATGCTGGCGCTCGCCGAAAAGGCTCGCGCGGACCTCGGCGACGTGAACCGCCCAGGCAAGAATCAACGCCCCGCGGGTATCGTTAAGAAACCGATCAGACAGTACCTGAAGGAATAGAGCGGGTGTATATTCCTTGAGTCTTCCGCCGTTGAGCCCTCCGGAGGAGGGTGACTTGAAGACCACGCAACACCCGTCTCAAGTCACCCTCCTCAAGAGGGCTCCAGATGTTTTTACAATCTATTCCCAAGGCTCACCCTGCGGGGTCGCCCTGGGCTACGATCAGGTCACCCTCCTCCGGAGGGCTCTGAGATTCGCTACAACGACCATCCGTCGCGGTACTTCGGGTCTACCAGGTCGTTGGCGTGCTTGGAGTTGGTGACCTTCATCGCCGCCGCGTCCCACTGAATCAGTCGCCTGGCGCGAAGGGACAACGCGCCGAGGAGACCCATCTCGGTCATCTCGCAACCGAACTCGATGGGACACGTGGTCTTCTTGCCCGTCTTGCACGCATCGACCCATTCGGTGTAGTGAACTTTGTAATCGCAGCGGGGCATGGTTTTTGGCGGTTGCTTGAAGTCCTTGAACGTTTTCTCGGGCAGGAGCAGACCGCCGGTGATACCGCGACGATTACCAAACGGATTTCCACCGGAGTAGCCCGTGAGCAGCTTACCCTTTTCGCCTTCAAAGAGCAGGCCCATCGAGGGCAGCGCGAGTCTGTCATCAAGCTCTTCGGGTCGGTTGGGCTTGATACCGCCGTCGTACCAGTGGACCCTCAGCGGGGGTAGCTTTCCGCGAGCGGGGAATTTCCAGGTGACGGTGTTGGCGTTGCCCTGGCATTCGGGCGTCGAGACGCGCCCGTTAAAATACCCGGTGTACTTGTGCGTGCTGCTGCTGGAGATCGAAGTCGGTGCGCCGAGCTTCAACTCGCGGAAGTACACGTGAAACGTGTGGCAGGTCATGTCGCCGACCGTACCGGTACCAAAATCCCACCACGATCGCCACTTGCCCGGATGGTATGCCCGATGGTACGGGCGATACGGCGCCGGGCCGATCCACAGGTCCCAGTCCATCCCGGGCGGCGGGGTTTGTTTGTCTCTCGGGCGGGCTTCCAGGCACGGGTACTTCGGGTGATCGCACCAGATGTGCAGTTGGCGAATCCCACCGATTACTCCCGTGCCCAGCAGTTCGGTGGTGCTCCGGGAGTTGTCCGTACCGGAAGACTGGACGCTCGATTTGGTGACGATGTCCTTTGCGGCAAGCAGGGCCTTGCAGATCTGGCGGGCCTCGCCAATCGAATGCGTCAGCGGTTTGGCGCAGTAGATGTGTTTCTTGAGTTTTATCGCAGCCGACATGACGACCGCGTGAGTATGGTCGGGCGTGGCGATTATGAGCCCATCGAACTTCTTGGCCTCCTTGTCGAACATCTTGCGGAAGTCGTGATAGCGTGTGGCTTTTGAATATCGCTTGAACACCCTGCCGGCGAAACGGTGGTCCAGATCGCACAGGCTGACGACATCGATACGATTACGGCAGCCATGCAGGTAGCCACTGCCCATCCCACCGATCCCGACGGCTGCGACCTGGAGCCTGTCGCTCGGCGCGGGCTTACCCGGTGCGGCGCTCAACACCCCGCGAGGAACGAAAAGCGGAATCGCGACCCCGGCGGCAAGAACGGTGCGTCGGGAGATTCTCTCTGCATTCTTTTTCGATGCCATATTGATTGTCCTTGTTGACCGGCGTTCGTTGAACCGCCAGTATATCCCCGCCGTTTCCAACAGGTCAAGGCACCAAGGTAGCCCGCACAAAACGGTATGCTTGTAAGACAGCGCCGAGAAGGTAGAATCATCACGCGAATCGACCGCCCTGCCGACAGGCTAATCGAAAGGAAAGAAACTGTGAAAACGACGCGACGTGGTTTCCTTAGCTTTTGCGGGGCCGCTGGAGTTGCCCTTGCCGGACGGGTGGCTTTCGGGGCCAAAAGTGACAAGCCCAAACGCCCGAACATCCTGTTCATAATGGCCGACGATCACACATCTCAGGGTATCGGAGCTTATGGCGGGCGACTGGCCAAACTCAACCCGACACCGACCATAGACACCCTCGCAAAGGAAGGGATGCTTATGGAGAACGTGTTCTGCACGAACTCGATATGCACACCAAGCCGCGCGAATATCATAACGGGCCAGCACTGTCAGACAAACGGCGTGCTGGACCTCTACAGCACCCTTCCGGCAAGCAAGCACTACCTGCCCGTCGAAATGAAAAAAGCCGGATACACAACCGCGGTGATCGGCAAATGGCATCTCAAGGTCGACCCGTCGAGCTTCGATTACTACTGCGTCCTGCCCGGACAGGGGCGATACCACAACCCGATCCTCTACACCAGCGACGGCGGGACGCCCCGGAAGGTGCGGATAGACAGCACGATGAGCAAGACCGCCAACGTCGTGGAATTCAAAGGACACTCCTCCGACGTGATCACGGACATCGCGCTGAAGTGGCTCGACAAGAAGCGCCCCGCAAACAAGCCGTTCTTCTGCATGCTGCACTATAAAGCGCCGCACGACATGTTCAAATACGCCAAGCGATACGATAACTACCTCGAAGATATCGAAATCCCCGAGCCGGAAAACATGTACGACCAGCCCGGAAAGAACTTCGGCTCGATCGCGACGCGCGGAAAGAACGACGAACTTATTCACGTGATCGGATCGTCGATGTCCAAACGCATGACGCGCCGCAACATGGGCATGCACATGCGGATCGACAAGAAGCTGCCCGACCGAGAATACACCCACCAGGCCTACCAGAAATACGCCAAGCAATTCCTGCGATGTGTCAAAGGGGTCGACGACAACCTCAAACGCCTCTTCGCCCACCTCCGCAAAAGCGGTTTGATGGACAATACGATAGTTTTCTACTGCGGCGACCAGGGCTTCTTCCTCGGCGAGCACGATTTCATCGACAAGCGGTGGATGTACGACGAAGCGATGCGAATGGCCATGCTGGTGCGCTACCCAAAACTCATCAAGCCCGGAACCCGCAACAACTGGATCATCAACAACACGGACTTCGCGCCGACCATGCTGGACCTGGCGGGCGCAAAAACGCCTTCATACATGCAGGGGCGCAGCTTCGCCGACGGGCTGCAAGGAAAGCCCAAGCCCGCCGACTGGCCCGAAGCGACCTACTACCGCTACTGGATGCACATGGCCCACGGGCACAACAACCCCGCCCACTTCGGTCTGCGAACCGAGAAGTACAAGTTGATTTTCTTCTACGGATGCGACTTCACCGACACCCACAAGGACAAACCCGTCACCAGGCATGGTGGTAATCGCTACTGGGCCGACACGCCGGCGGCATGGGAGTTCTACGACCTGACCAAAGATCCCCGCGAGATGAACAATCGCTACGGCGACAAGAAGTACAAAGATGTGATCGCCAACCTGAAGAAGCAACTCAAGAAACTCCGGACCGACCTGGGCGAAACGGACAAAAAATACCCGCGAATCCAGAAGATTATCGACGCGCACTGGAACGATTAAGTAATGAAGACATATCTTGCAGCGATTGCAGTTCTGTTCGCGACAGCCGGTGCGGGACAGGCAGCCGAATATTCCGTCTCGCCACGCGGCGACGACGGCGGACCGGGTTCGGCGGGCAAACCGTTTCGATCGATCCAGGCCGCCGCCAACGTTATGAAACCCGGCGACGTCTGCATTATCCGCGCCGGGACGTATCGACAGACCGTCCGCGTAAAAACGTCCCGTATTCGCTTCAGCGCCGCGCCCGGTGAAAAGGTCACGATCGGCGGAACCGATCCGATCGAGACAAAGTGGTCCGTCCACAAGGGCAAGATCTACAAGACGCCCGTCACAGGCCCCCTGGCCCAACTCTTCGTCGACGGGGAGATGATGGTCGAGGCTCGCTGGCCCAATCAACCGTTGACCAAACGCTGGGATAAATCCACCTGGCGAACCACGTATGAGGGAAGCGAGTACGGCAGGATCGTCGATCCCGAACTGGCCAAAACGGGCGTCGACTGGACCGGCGCCCTTGCGGTGCTGAACGTCGGGGCGTGGCAAACTTTCCTGCGCACCGTGAAAGACCACAAAGCCGGCGGAGACTCCTTCCAATACGCCAAAGATCTCGGCAAGCGACACGAATCGAAGCGAACCCAGCGCAAACGCACGATGAGAAATTTCGATCGATACTTTCTCTGCGGTAAGCTCGAAGCCCTCGACTCGCCGAGCGAATGGTTCTGCGATCCCAAGACGTCCACGCTCTACCTCTGGGCGCCCGACGGGCGCAACCCCGCCGCCCGACGGATCGAAGGCAAGCGGCGTAACTACGCATTCATCGCCGCCCGAAAGAACCACATACAACTCGAGGGCCTGAGATTCTTCGCCGCGACGGTCCTGCTGGACAACTGCAACGATTGCACTATCGAAAACTGCACGCTGGACTACCCGACCTGCGCAGCCCCCCCTACCGCAGCCGGAAACGACATCCCCAAACAGATCGCCCGCATGAACGCTACGTTCCTCGGCGGGCTCCGGACCCTGGCTCCGACGCTGATCTCGGGCAAGGGCAATGTGGTGCGCAACTGTCGGGTCGCGATGAGCGAGGCCCCGGGGCTGATATTGACCGGTAGCGAGAACACGGTGGAGAACTGTCTGATTCGCGACATCGACTGGCGCGGGCTGGGCAATGGCGCCGCGGGAAACTGCGCGGGCGTACTGATGCCCTCCTCCGATCGGTCGGTCTTCCGGCGCAACACGCTGCACCACATCGGCTCGTCCGAGGGCGTCGTCCTGCCGCGCAGGGGCCCGTCGATCTGCGAGTATAACTACGTCCATCACGGCGGGCTGGTCCAGAGCGACGGCGGGCTGATCCAGTCCAGCGGGACGCGGCTGGCCGGCACGATCATCCGGTACAACTGGGTGCACGATCATCTGGCGTTCAGGTGGGGAGGGATTGGGATTCGCGGCGACGATCTGACTCGCGATCTGATCGTCCACCACAACGTCGCCTGGCGGTGCAACGAAAAAGCAATAATGATAAAGGGCGACCGCAACCAGGCTTACAACAACACTTGCTTCAATAACGCCACGCTGGACCTGGTGCTCTGGTCGGCGCCCACGCCCCGCAAGGAATGGGCCAAAAGACAGTGGGCTCACCTGCTCAAGCAGCAGAACGCCAACTCCAAAGCGTTCAACAACTACGCGCCGGTCCTCACCGGGCAGATGCACCACGAGATCCGACGGGCCGGGAAAATCACACCCCCGGCGGCCGAAATGTCACACAATCTCGGCGGCGATTCATACAAGCTGATCGACGCGAAGAAACTGACCTTCCGCAAAGCCCCTCCGCCGCTGGTCAACGTCGAAGCATTTGATTTCCGTCCGGCTGCGGGTTCCAAACTGATCGATGTCGGAGCGTACCAGCGCCAGGCCGAGAACTACTGGATCCCCGGTCGCCAGGCGCCCCGCGCTTCGATGCCCATCCCGGGAGACGAAAGCAAAGTCCCCGCGAAGGATATCGCACTGATGTGGCTGGGCGGATACAAGGCGGTGTCGTTCGACGTGTACGTCGGAACCGACAAACGGGGCGTAAGCGCGGCGGCGAGAAAATCGAAAGAATTCAAGGGCAACCGGACAACAAACATCCACAAACCGACCGCACTCAAACCGGGCCAAACCTTGTACTGGCGAATCGATTCAGTCGGCCCGAAGCGTACGGTCAAGGGCGACGTGTGGAAACTCGCAATCACCGAAGGTGGAAAGTGAGATTTGATGTGAACCTGAAAACAACCGCGCTAAAGATATGCCTGCTGTTTTGCATCGCTGCTCCGGCGGCTGGGGCGGAGAAACTGATAGACACTTCCGATATCGCGGGCGGTGTGTGTGCGATGCTCGGACGCAGCGATTCAGACCTGGCGCTGTCGGTCGCAAAACGGAAGAGTTTCGTAGTCCACGCACTTTACGCCAACGCAAAAACCGCCCGCGCCGCAACCGCCGCATTCCGCGCCGGTGGGCTTCACGGCAGGGTCTCAGCCGATGTGTCCACAGGCTCACGCCTCCCGTACGCGCCGAACATCGTTAACGTGCTGGCCGCCGACAACTACGCAGCCCTGAAGGCCCGCGGCTTGTCGCTCGAGGAGATTGCACGCGTATTGGCCCCGCTGGGCACGGTATTCCTTGGCGGTGGCGACGAACTGATCGAAGAGTTGAAATCCGCCGGATTCGATCGCGTCAGGAAGGACGGCAAGTGGATTCGCGGAATCAAGCCCTGGCCCGCGGAGATCGACCAGTGGACGCACTACTGTCACGGGCCCGACAGCAATCCGGTCGCCCGCGACAAGCTCGTCGGACCGCCGAAGCATTACCAGTGGACCGCCGGTCCGCGATGGAGCCGATCGCACGACAGCGACTCGAGCGTCAATTCGCTCGTGTCGGCCGGCGGACGAATCTTCTACATGGTCGACGAAGGGCCCATCAGCCTACCCGGCCAGCATTCGCTTCCCGACAAGTGGTTCGTCGTCGCGCGAGACGCATTCAACGGCGTGTTGCTCTGGAAGAAACCCGTGGAACAATGGGGATGGCGCCAGTGGAAGGATACGTGGTTCAAGTGTCGACCCGGCGTGTTCCCGATCAGCCTCAATCGGCGCCTGGTCGCCGTCGGCGACGATGTATACGTGACGCTGGGATACCGCGCGCCGGTCTCGCGCCTGAACGCGAAAACCGGCGAGGTCTGCCAGGTTTACGCCGGCACGGAGCGCACCAACGAGATCATTCGCACCAAGGACCGCCTGATCCTTTCGATGAACAGAGACGCCGGCGTGAAGATCATGTGTCTCGCCGCCGCGACCGGAAAGGTCATCTGGCAGAGCGCCCCGAAGTACAAGGGCACGACAAAGGATTACATCAAGTTCAAAGCCATGCGAGGCGTCGTCAAGCCGACGAAGCTGGACCCGGGCGTGAATCTGTCGGTCGACGGCGAGATCATCTGCCTGCTCGACGGGCGCGACGCGGTCTGCCTGGACATCCGCAACGGAGCCGAAAAATGGCGTTCGGAAGTCGCCGACGAAAAGGGCGATGCGTGGATGGGATCGCTAATCGTACACAAAGACGCGGTGATCTGCGCGACGGCAAGGACGCTCTATTCCCTGTCCCGCAAGACGGGCAAGAAACTCTGGACGAAGAACAAGAAACCGCTGGGGCACCTATGGTACGAGTGGAAGGATGTATTCGTAATCGGCGACCTGGTATGGACATACGGGCCGGAGAACAAGAGGCAGACGGGCAAGTTCCGATCGTTCTGGCCGGCGGCGATGAAGGGCTACGATCCGAAAACCGGCAAGGTCACGAAAACCATCCCGCTGGGGAACATCTTCACCGCACACCATCACCACCGCTGCTATCGGAACAAGGCCACCGACCGCTACATACTCACCAGCCGCCGCGGCACGGAATTCGTGAGCCTCACCGGCGGAAGGCACACGGTGCATAACTGGCTGCGGGGGATCTGCCACATGGGCATGATGCCCGCCAACGGACTGCAATACACACCCCCCCACCCGTGCAGATGCTACATAAACGAGAACCTGTCGGGCTTCAATGCAATCGCCTCGGCATCGGCGTCGGCGCCGCAACCGGTAGAACCTGAAACCCCGCTCGAAAAGGGCCCTGCCTACGCTCGAATCGCAAGCCGCAAACCGATACTCGCCAGCGCCTCCGACTGGCCGACCTATCGCGGCGATCCCATCCGTTCGGGGGCGGCGACCTGCAAATTGCCTGACAAACTCAGAAGCCTCTGGTCCGTGAGACCCGGCGGCAAGCTGTCGGCCCCGGTGATCGCGGCGGGCAAAGTGTTCGTAGCGGCCGTCGATGAATATCACGTGCTGGCGCTGGACGCGAAAGACGGTTCGAAGCTGTGGGAGGCCCCCGCAGGCGGGCGCGTCGACTCGCCGCCTACGTATTACAGGGGTTCGGTCCTGTTTGGATGCACCGACGGATACGTCTACTGCCTGCGAGCCGGCGACGGCGAGCTTCGCTGGCGGTTCCGTGCCGCACCCGAGGCGCGACTGATCGGAGCGTACAGCCGCCTCGAGTCGGCCTGGCCGGTAAACGGCGGCGTGCTTGTGCATAAAGGCGTTGCATACTTCGCAGCCGGACGGTCGTCATACCTCGATGGCGGAATCTACGTCTACGCCCTGAATCCGACAACCGGAGCCCTGCTGCACCGCGCCAAACTCTCCGGACCGGAAACAGATTTCTCCAACACCAAAGCGCACTTCACCTACGGTAAGGGGCCGGGAACAAAGTGCGACATCATGCAGGCCGACGAAAACGGAGTCTACCTGCGCGACAAGGCGTTCGATCTCGCCCTCAAGCCGCTGGCGCCGGCAAGAATCGAAAACCGCGTCAGACCGCTTGGCGGATTCCTCGACGATACGTATTTCCGACGGGCAATGTGGTACTACGGTACGATGGCAAACTACGGGCAGTTAATCGTCCACAACGCCGACCGCACGTATATCGTCCGTATGTTCCATAACCGCAAACTCCTGGATCCTAAGAACTTCTTCACGCCGGGCAAGGACGGATACAGGATCATCGCGGGATTAGACGGATGGCAGAAGGACATCCCGGTTCGAGTCAGGGCGATGGTTGCAGCAGGCCCGCAACTCATCCTGGCCGGCCCGCCGGACGTCGTGGGCGGTAAAGACCCGCTCGGCGCGTTCGAGGGACGCAAGGGCGGGATTATCCAAACGCTCGCGACCGAAGACGGAAAGCAGATCGCCGAATACAAATTGGACTCACCTCCCATATTCAACGGAATAGCCGCCGCAAACGGGCGACTCTACCTGGTAACCGTAGACGGTAAGATCCGCTGCTTCGGCAAGTAGTCACTTCTTCCGCTTGGCAACAGCCGCCCGTCGGACCGAGTCGTGATGGCGCGACAGGTAGTAGAATGACTTGGTCACGCTCAACTCGCCGAGGCAAAACTGGAACGCGATTCGGTATCCGCCGCGAGGCCAGCGAACGTTCTGCAGGCAAAATGTGTTGACGACGGTTGAGACCGCCTGCTTGGGCTTCAGGACGGTCTCTTTGGGAGCGGCTTGGAGCCCCTTGGCGCCGGGTACCGGGCGAGCCTTGTTCTGACAGAGTATCACCAGGGATTCGTCCCAGAGGATGCCCTTGCTATCGCTGAGCAGTGCGGGGACTGTAACGGGCTTGTCGGTATCGTTGGTGATGGTGATCTTGTACTGACCGTCGCCGTCGGGATTGGTCCACTTGATCCGCTTTTTCGGCGGTACTTTCACGACCTTCATCGAGACGCCCGGGCCCGCCGGAAGCGCCGGCCGACCGGTAACGCTGCATACCGCGGCGCCCGCGACGGGCGGCGCCGACTTCGGCCAGGCCTTGGCGCCAAGATCGGACCACGGCGAAACGAACTTGTCTTTCTTTTTCGACCAGCCCAGGGGCAGGGAGGTCGCCTCCCGTGCGGTCTGCAGCACTTTGTCGTCGACTTTGCGGACCAACTTCGCCACGGTCGAACCCCGCGACGTGGTCGCCGTTACGAGACAGAGCTTGCCTACGGGGAATGTGGGTTTGGCCCGTTGGCGTGCGCTGTGGTGGATGGTTAGGTTGGCTCCGGGCTTGAGGTCGCCGCGGAGGACGTCTTTGACGACCAGTACGAGCCTGTGGCTGTAAATCGGGGGCATCGAACTGGCGACAGGTCCGGGTATGGCCCGCTTCAGATCGGCGGTGAACACGAGTTGGGCGCCCTGGATCGTTTTGAAATCGTCGTTAGCGGCGGGCTTACCTCTGCCCGGCATGGGGCGAGGCACGGGCATGGGGCGCACCTTCGGGCCAACCGGCTTGGGCCTGGGCCTGGCCGCACCCACCGGGCGAACCTTCATCACGATCTCTCTGGGGTTACCGGCGGTCAGCACCTTGCACAGGAACTTACCGTCAGCGGGTTTGCCCATGTGCGTTCGCGGCGTCTTGGCAGGGTCGCCTGAATGGATGAAGAGCGTCACGTAATACTGCATCCGCTGATTGATCTTCCTGCCGGGCTTCTGTCCGATCGAGAACGCGGTCTTGGTTTCCTTGCCCTTTGTGTGGGCGAAGTTCTTGATCTGCACCTGGTCGACCAGCGTGGCGGGCTTGTCAGCGATCATCGGATGATACTCGTACAAGCGGATATCGACGGTCGAGCCCTTGATCGACGGCACATCGGCGCCGATGACCATCGTGCCCGCGACCTCGGTCGAGACGACCTCCGCAACGAGAAGGCCGCACAGCAACAGCACGACGGCAGCCGACAGACAGATACTCTTACGCATGGATTCTCCTTCCCGATGGGATAGATTGTGGGCTTAGGTATTTAACGGTCTCGATGATACCGCGGGAGGGCTTATTTCTCGAACTTGAAATTGCGTTTCTCCGCCTGGGTGCGGACCATTTTCCTCAGGGCGGCGTCGAATGAGGTCTTTTCGTTGAGTCCTTTCTTCGCCATCTCCGCCTTCACAAACACAATTCGCTTCTTGCTCAGCTCCATGATCTCTTTCTGGATCGCGGCGCGGCTGGCGGACTGCTTGGCGATGTGTGCCTTCTTTTCGTCGTCGCTCATCTTCTGCATATCCTTGGGCAAGTCCTCGGTCTTGATCTTCGTAATGTCGAAGTCTTTTTGCTTCGACGCGTCAACGAGATCCCAACCGGTATTGGTGTACAAGCCGCCGGCCTTGGCGGACGCCCGTTGAGCCGCAGCGGGCGCGTTCATGCTGGAGGCGTTGGCGTCCTGCTTCTTCTGTCTGGCCAGGCCGTCCTTACCGCCCCTTCCGTATCCGATATAGGTAACGTTGAGTTTGGCGCTGAGTTCGGCGAGTTTCTTGTCGTGCGGGGTGTTTATGACGACGGTCCCGCGGTCGTGGTCGATTGCGGCGTACTGCCCGTCGGCCCACGCGGCCGCGTCAGCCCATCCGGTCTTGCGACCCTTGTCTTCCGATCCGCAGTGGAGAGTGTTGACGATGATGCCCGCGGTTGCAGCCGCCTTGCAGGTGTCGCGCAACTTGTGGACTTTGTCCTGTGTAGCCGGTTCGTTACCGGCTATGAAGATTATCCGCAGCGTATCTTTGGACTTGTCCCACTTGAGCTGCGTAGTCGCCGCAAGCATCACCCGGGCGACGTATTCCGTACCGCCGTTGGTGGTCAGCGGGAAGAGCTTTTCGTAGACCATGTCCAGATTGGTTGTCAGCGGGCAAAGCTGCTTGACCCAACCGTTTTCGCTCTTGAGCCCATCATTACCGTAATGGTACAGCGCCACGCGAAGGACGGGCTTGGGCCTGGCGGTCGCCAGTTCGTTGACGACGGCCCACAGCTTCTGCTTGGCCGATTGAATCAGCCCGCTCATCGACCCGGAGGTATCCAGGCATATCGCCAGATCAACGTGCCGCACGCGCCTGGGCGGAACGATGCTCCTGGCCTGGACGGCGGCAGAGATCGAAAGTATCAGCGTCGCAATGACAATTGCATTCTTCATGGTTTTCATAATTTTCATAATCCTGTCCTCATTACCGAAGGTTTCGTTACAACTCTTTTGACGCACGAGCGGGCGAAAGGGTTCCCGAATTCCACCGCCTTTTCGCGAGTATTTGCCCCAGCCGCACCACCGCGAGTATAATCTCAGGCCCTGCCCGAGGCCCATCCGGTCGCCGGACAGACCGAAAGGTGCGTGACAATGCCTATATCGAGAACAGCCCTGACAGGCATCGCAGCAGCATGCATGTTGTGCCTGCTCGCCGGGAGGGCGCGAACGGTTCCGCCGAAACCTTCCCAACCGTCCTGGCCTCGGTGGCGCGGGCCGAATCGCGACGGAAAATGCCCCGAGAGGAATCTCCTTCCCGCCTGGCCCGAAGGCGGGCCAAAACTCCTCTGGTCGGTAAAGGGGATCGGGCGCGGGTGGTCTTCGCCGATTATCGCCGGCGGTCTGCTCTACATCACCGGCGACATCGGCGATGACCTGTGGATCTTCGCCTACCGCCCGGGCCCGGTTAAAAAACTCCAATGGAAAGTACGCAACGGGCGGTCGTGGAAGCGATCGTATCCCGGCGCCCGATCGAGTTGCACGTATGACGGCGGGAAGCTGTACCACATGAACGCCCGCGGGCGGGTCGTATGCCTGCACGCCGCTTCGGGCAAAACCCTCTGGACGGTCGACACCTTCAAGCGATTTGGCGCGAAGACAATCCGCTGGGGCCACAGCGAATGCCTGCTCATCGACGGCCCGCGCCTGATCGTAACGCCCGGCGGATCCAAGGCGATGATAGCAGCCCTCGACAAGAACACCGGCAAGACGATCTGGGCGTCGGCGCCTCTGGGCAAAGACGCCGCCAGCTACGCCTCGCCGGTCCTCTTCGAGTATGGGGGAATGCGACACCTGGTCACCCACAGTTCCAACCAGGCCTTCGGCGTCAACGCCGACACGGGCAAGATACTCTGGTCCCGCCCGCGCCCGACGCGATACCAGGTGATCTCGACCGTAGCGGTATACCACGACGGAAAGGTATTCGTCACGAGCCCCGACGGCAAGCCGGCCGAACAGTACCGCCTGAAAGTCAACAAAGACGAAGCAAGCGTCCAGCAGACCTGGACATCGGAGCTTAACTGCCTCTCCGGCGGCGTGATCCACGCCGACGGGCGACTCTACGGGTCGGGGTACCGCAAGGGCGACGGGTGGTACTGCATCGACTTCGCGACGGGCAAGACGCTCTACACCAAACGCGACCTGAACAGCGGCTCGGTAATCCTCGCTGACGGGCTGCTCTACTGCTTCTCCGAACGCGGCGAGATGGCCCTGCTGAAACCGACTGACAAGGGCTTCGAAACCAAAGGGCGTTTCCGCCGCGTCGGGGCCAAGACCAAAGATTCCTGGGCCCATCCGGTGATCTGCGAGGGACGCCTCTACCTGAGATATCACGACACGCTGTGGTGCTACGACATCCGAAAGGAATAATCTCATGAAGCGAACATGGATATCCATTTTGATGATCTTGTGTCTGGCCGGCCCAGCGAGCGGGCTGACGATAGACGCGACCAAGGCGCAGATCAAGACTGTCGGCGGAGTACGCGGCGGGGTATGGAACCTCTGGTCGACCGGCGAGGTCGGGGGCTATATCGAATTCGTCGACAGCGGTCGGTATAAAGTGGAGGTAACGGCTTACGGATCGTCGGCCGGGAGGGTCTGGCCGGAAATGTCGCTCAAGATAAACGGGGCCACCATCGACAGCGCCAAAGTCGCAAGCGCCACACCGAAGGTCTACACGTTCGTCGTCAAACTCCCCAAGGGTTCGGGGAGGGTCGTAGTCACGTTCGATAACGATGCGGTGATCGGAAACGAGGATCGCAACCTCTATCTCTCAAAGATCGAGATCACCCCGCCCAAAGGCGTCGCCGAACCGAAACTCGTTCCGAAAGAGCAGGCGATGGCGAAAGAAAACGCCCGACATGAACAGGCCGAACTGGCCGCGCTGAAACAAGCCGCCGTCGACATCGAGAAGAATCGCAAACGCGACGCCGAACTCCGCATCGTCGACGCCGCGGGCAAGCCCGTCTCCGGCGCGACGGTCAATATACAGCACATCCGCCACGACTTCCTCTTCGGATGCAATATCTACATGTTCGATCGCTTCGGTAAGCCCGAGGAAGACGCCGCGTACAAGAAGCGATTTCGCGAACTGTTCAACGCGGCCACCACGGGCTTCTACTGGGCTTCCTACGAACCGGTCAAGGGCAAGCCGAAATACGCATACACCGACGCGGTCGTAAAGTGGGCTCTCAAGCATAACATCCGCCTGAAGGGACACCCGCTCCTGTGGGAGTACCGCCCGGGCATGCCAAAGTGGACCGGCGGAAAGCAGGCTGCCCCCGACGTGCAGAAGAAACGCATCTTCGATATCATGCAGCGATATTCGGGCAAGATCGAGTTCTGGGAGGTCGTTAACGAACCGGCCCACCTGCCCAGGCTCAAGATCGACGCCCCCTACCGCTGGGCCCGACAGGCCGACAAGAACGCCTACCTGATCATCAACGATTACTACGTGATGGCCAACGGTTACCCGCCATTCTTCAAACTGCTGAAGAAAACGCTCGACGCCGGCGTACCGTTCGACGGGATCGGCATCCAGGCACACGAACCGCGGACGATGCGTTTTCCGCTGGGCAAGTGCAGGGAGATCCTCGACCACTACGCGACGCTCGGTAAGGAACTGCACATAACCGAGTTCACCCCGACCACCAGCGGAGCGAAAATCACCGGCTCGCACGTCGACGGCGTCTGGGACGAAGCCGCCCAAGCCGAGTACGCCGAGAAGTTCTTCCGCATCTGCTTCGCGCACAAGGACGTGGTGGCGCTTACCTGGTGGGACCTGTGCGAGCGGGGAGCGTGGCTCAAGGGCGGCGGGCTGCTGCACAAAGACCTGAGCCCCAAGAAGGTCTACACCACGCTGAAGAAACTCCTCCACGAAGAATGGTCCACGCGCGCCGCGGGCAAGAGCGGACCGGCGGGCAAGTTCGTATTCCGCGGTTTCCACGGAACATATACGGCATCCGTAACTGCCGGCGGAAAGACCTCGAAAACCGAGTTCCACCTGGGCAAGGAAGGCCCTTCAACGTTCACCGCAAAGCTCGACCGATAGACTACCGCCGCCGGCGAACGGCAGGCCGATAGTCGCCGGCCCGGGGGTCCGGACGTGAATGTCATCGGTATCAAATCCTGAGCATCAACTGGATATCGAAGAAACTGATGTAGAGAGTCGTGCAAATCCGGTCAGACTATGGTATAAAGTGTTACTAAATCGCATCGCTTTGATTGGATATCGTCGATATCCTCCGATGCTACAATGGTTTATGCGAACCCTATTGGTGGTTCAAGGAGAAGGTAGAATGAGTATTCGAACCGGTTTGGTGCAATCTCTGGGGATCGGGGCACTGTTGTTTCTGAGCGTAGCGTCTTCAGTACAAGCCAGTCCCTCCGGTCTGAATAACATCCCAACCACCGACACCCCGCCTCCCAAAGCGGTAGTGCTGCAAACGTGGTTCAATCTCGGTGAGCATCTCAGCCGCGAGCAGTTCGTGGGATTCAAGACCAGCCCGATCAAGAACCTGGAAGTCGGCGTCGACTGGAAAGCGTTCACCAACGCCGCCCACGGCCACGCGACGTTCCAAGCCAAATACGCCGTCGACATCCTGCCCGACCTCATGCCCTACAAGTGGAAAGCCGCCGCCGGCGTCGCCAACGTCTCGTTCGATCGCGACCACACCGGAGAGCCCTTCCCATACGTAGCGACCAGCCTGGACCTCAAGGTCGCCAGGCTTCACGCCGGTTTCAGCGCACAGCGATACAACGAGGCGTTCTTCTTCGGCGTCGACAAGACGGTAACGTTTCTGGATCGGAATCTGCAGTTCCGCGCCGACGCCATACAGTTCAACGACATGCGCGAAATGCTGTACAGCGCGGGCTTCGTTTACGAGTTCGGACGGAATAGCGAATACGAGCGTCCCTCGGGCGTATGGGGCGTTCTCGACGACATCGCAAAGAACCTCATATTCGAAGGCTGGGTCTCCATGCCATCGAACAACGACCCGGAAACGTTCACCCTGAAACTGAACTACGTGATCAGGTGGTAAACCGTCAGGCAAACGAAGCGGTCAGGACTCTTTGTTTGCTCGGGCCTCTTTGGCCTTTTTGGCCTTTTTCTCGGCCTCGATTCGGTTGAAGCCCTCAATGACCTTCTTCGGAAACCGGAAGGTAGGCGCCTTGGCCGGATCGAAACCGCGCAGGTGCGGTTCGTCCAACCGTTTGGCCACCGGCACGTAGGACCACGGATTACGCCCGAACGATTCGTCGATCAACCTCGCCAGCCCGGGTAGATACTTCTTCAACTGCTCGCGCGTTCTGATGTGGCAGAGGTGTTTTCCGTCGGGCCCGAGCGCCTCGAAGGAAGGGTTGCTCCCAGCCGCCTTTGGCCTGATGGACCCATTGCAATTGAAGTACGCCTGGACGCCCTCGGCCCAGAACTCCAGGGGCTCGCCCTTGTCGTCCAGCCCGTATCCGCGAAACCGCCCGCTTTCCTGCGCCTTTTTGCACAGCGCCCGAAGGCGCGGACCGAACTTCTTGTCCAGCGACAACAGTACATGGTGGATCCCGTGTGCGAACTCGTGGACGAAGATATTCTCGCCGGCCCAGGGGTCGCCCTTGAACATGAGCAGGTTCTCCTCGGCGCAGGTGATCAACCGCCCGCTCAAGCCCCTCGCCCGCATGTCCCACCAGGGGCCCATGTTGCGGGACTCGGGTATGTCGCTCGTCATTTCGGTGTACGCCATCACGCCCAGGTAATTCCGTTTCGCCAGCATCGCCAGGATATCCGGGCGTTTGGCAAGCATCTTCCGCACCAGGTACGCCACTTCGCCCAGCGCGTGTTTCGAGACCTTCTCCGAACTGACGATCAGCAGCCCGTCGACCACGAGATGCTGCTTGTAGAACGGGTCGAGCGTCTTCAGCAGGGTCTCGGCGGGCGACAACTTCGGGCGAGTCGCTGCCTTCTCCGCCTTCTCGCCCGCACAAACGCCCGCCAAAAAGAGACAGAGCATACCGCCGGCGAGAACAACTAGAAAAACTGAAATCCGGCACCTCCGATTACGGGCCGATGGGGTCTTTTGCGCGTCGTTCATGTCATCAAGTCCAATCTATTAAAGGGGTACTCCAGCAGGGAGGGCATCTAAGTTCAATTTTATCGTCAGACCCCCGGGAACAGAAGCCCTTTATCGCCCCCGTTAAGCGGCCGACAGCACGTCGGCCTTAAGGCCACAGATACACGGATGCTAACAGCCACGACAACGACAAGGGCATAGAGAGCGGTAAAGGAAAAGAGGTCATAGAGTCCTGGAAGTGCGAACGGATATCCCCCTTCTCTTCACTACCAGGGCTAACCCTCCAATCAGAAATGATATGATTGTCGCTGGTTCAGGAACTACCTCCGTTAATTCTAAACTGGATAATATTTTAATGCGCCACCTGCCCTCACTGGATTGGTATACGGCACCAATACCTAATCCTTCCGGTTCATCAGGATTTGGACCACCTAAATATATCCAATAAGCATCCCCTATTCGTATAAGACCAGAATAACCAGTCTCTTTCGCAAGAATGTAATAATCATACAACTCTCGTATTTCAACATCTGTATATCCTAACACGTCAAATACAGGATCATCAAGAGCGCCGTCTATGGCTGTATATACTTCCGATTGGTTCAGGTTCCTTACAAGAAATATGCCTACTTCTCCATGACCCTGCTCATCCCATTGGGAACTTGTGGCATTAATTTCATATGGTTCTTCTCCAAATTCAATTTGCCATTGATCTAAAGGTCTATAATCACCAAAATCCCACCGTTTACGTCTAGTGTAAGTAATACCAGTCTCAGGGTCTGTCCATGATGTATCAAGTCTTGAAGTAACTCCTGCTGATTGTCTTCCTCCGTCTAGATATCTTACAACTTCGAAATACTCATAGAATTGATTGAGAACAGTTTCATCGGCGGAACCCTCATCAAAAAACCTGGCTCCAGACCAACCGAAGGAGTTTCTTATCAAATTATCCACCGAGTCATAATCAGCAACCTGAAACCCGTAATCAGTAATAAATGCCGAATTTATGATATTATCATAGCTTACTGCAGTCGTCCTGTTCAGGTCCAACCATTCAAATCCAGTTGAAGTGTCGTACGTAATATATCCATTTCCTTCAACATACACTCCGTCATCCGTTATTAAATCTGTTTCTATAAGTTCCGCAGATACTGGTAACGAAAAAGAAACAACCACCACCGCCAGAGACACGATCTGAAATGCTTTCTTCATCGCTCTATTCCTTTCTCGTCAATACATGGAAACCGTCACCGATGGGAACTTGTCAGATGCGGCTTGGCGCAGGAAAGAAGATATGCGAACTCAAAACCGCTCCTGCCTCATTTCAGATCCGACCGGCTCAGGCCGAATGCGGCCCGCCGCTCCACAACGGACGGGCTTGCCTACAGGGAAGATCATACCATTGCATCCCCGTTTCTCCAAGGCTAATATCAGATCGTTCAGCCCGAATTATTGCCCTGAAAAGAAGTAACGTGATTACCTGATAATCGATCCCCTTGCTCCTGCCACAGTTACATCGCCCGCCCCTCGCCGTTAGCTGTTAGCTATCAGCGGTCAACTCCGGTTAGCGGCCTACGGCACGCGCCGGCTCTGCGTAGTACTCGCTACAGAGCACGAGTCGGCCCTCATCCCGACTCCACCGAGTAGGGCCTGTCCCGGACAGCGCAAGACAAAGCGGCGGAGCCGGAATGAACCAGCCCCGCCGCTGTGAGTGTGTCTGTTGCGGCTACTGCTTACGGCGTCGTCTCAAGACGGCCAGACCGCCGATGGCCAGGAGGGTCAGGGTGGCCGGTTCCGGGGTGGTGCGGATGTCGTTGATCTGGATACGGGCAGGCAGGATGGGGTCTACGTTACTGTATCCCGCACGAAGCCAGATCAAGTTGATGTCATTCAGATCCAGGGCCGGCTCGGCTGCAACAAAGTCGCTGAACAGGAATTCGTAGTTGCCGGGCCCGGTGATTGGCAATGCTTGCCAATCGAAATCACCATCCAAGTCTTCCAAGTGAAGAAACAAGGCCCCGCCCGGGCCGGGAGCGTCCGCCAAGTTGATAACGAAACGATCGTGACCTGTCGCGGTCAGATCAAGGGTCGGCGCTGCAAACCAGTATAGCAGGGCACCCTCACCATGACTGTTCGGGGCGAATTGAAACAAGATACCATCGTCGTTACCCCCGGGACCGTCAGGAAAGTTTTGGGCTGATATAGAGACCCCGGTTTGCAGGCGGACTGACACCCCACGTTCCCCTCCGGCGACATTGTTTGTAGGGAGGCCAGGCAACAATTCTCCCACGGGATTAGCATCCACGGTCGCATCCTCCATCACCCCGACGATATGTGGCGGATTCCCTTGGTGAACATTCAACTGCCCCACCTCAAAGTCGTCAATAACAATGGCGTAGGCCGGGACTCCGGTCAACAGGACGGCGACGGCGGCGAGAACAAGAACAGAGTGGGCGAGTCGGAACATGTGGCACCTCCATCTTCGGTGATTCAGGCCGGGTAACTGATAGGAATTTTGATGCCGCGTATACGTGCGTGGGTGGACCGGGGGCGATGGGTTAACTGCATGTTTCATTTTCATCATCCTTTCCTTTCTCAAGAGAAACACACGGACACTGCCGTATGGGAACTTGTCGGACGCGGCTTGGCGCAGGAAAGAAAATATGCGAACGAAAACCGCTCCTGCCTCATTTCAGATCCGACCGGCTCAGGTCGAATGCAGCCCGCCGTTCCACTACGAAACGGGCTTTGCAAACAGAAATGGTAACGTGGAATCCCGAATTATCCAAAGAGAAAATGAGATAAACAACATAGCGGACACATACAATC
>CAZSLS010000020.1:0-51661 GCA_964607575.1 uncultured Planctomycetaceae bacterium
CCCAATCGCCGGTGACGCCAACATCGATCAGGTCACCCTTGACCGGAAAGTACTTGACCACAAGGACGGGGATCTGCATCGGCGCCGTCGCCGCTTGCGGCTTGGCAGCAGGAGTTATCTTTGTCGGGAAGGTGCTGCGGGCGCCGTTTACTGTAATGCTCCCGCCGACCGTTGGTTTGGCGAATGTGATCGCTGTCTTGCCGATTGTGACCTTCACTTGCTTGTCACTGGTTGCGACGCGGGCTTCGTGGGCGGCGTTTATCGAAGCGTCGGTGGCGGTCAGTACGTGAAGAAAGTAGTCTACCTTCGCTGGTTTCGCGGGCGAGACCTCCATGCGACATTCCGGCGCCGGGCCTGTGTTGCGCTTCGGCGGGTAGGTCTTTCCACCGTAGCTGTACAGCTTCTCGCCGCTAATGAGCCTGGTGATAGTTTGGGCAGGGAGCAGGGTCTGGATGAACAGACGCCCTTTCCCGTTGGTGACGGTCCACTTGCTCGCCTTGCCCTCGGGGCGTTTGGCGGTCTGGAGGGTCCAGGTCTTCTTGAAGTTTGCGTCCTTGGCGGCCAGGCGGTCGAAGATTACGAACGTGCCCGGGCGGATGTAGACGATCTGGCGCGTGAAGTAGTCGAGCTTTTTCGGCGAGTATGCGCCGCTACAGTCGCCGGCTGCGTATAACCACGCCCCGCGGTCTTCAAAGGCGAGCATGTCGGCGATGTCGTAGAGTTTGCGGGCTTTGGTCCACGCGGCGGTATCGGTCACGGCCCCGTTGTGATGCGGCCAGTTGTGGTGTTGTCCGCCGTCGTTGCCCGTAACGCGACCGGCGCGGATACCGGGCCAGGTCTCGCTTGGGTCGTAAACGCGAATGGTGTTGTGGGCTATGGTGCGGAGATGGTAATTGACGTCATGGGGCGTACCGAAGCCGTCGTAGTGGCCTCCGTCGCCGACCAGATCGCCATGGCGGTATATCAGGAAGTTGCCCACGTCAAGGTGCTGGTGGGCAGTGAACCGATCTCCACACTTGAAGAAGAAGTGGGTGGCGGTGTCGTCCCAGGAGCTTCGGGCATACACGTAACCGGGTCCACCGCTGAAATGCGACAGCCTGAACGACGCCAGGCCGCCGGCTTCGATAGTCGCGTCGCGCCAGAGGAAGTCCTTGTAAGCGTAGAGGCCCACCGACGACCGCGGTGTGGTTTCGTTAAACGCATGGACTATCTTGCTTGTCGCATCGTCGCGATAGCGGCCGGCCAGGATTCGTCGAGCGGAAAGCGCCTTGTCGCGATCGCCGCCGAAGACGCGCCCGCCGCCGTCGCCCATCGGGATCGGGCGGCGCGAACCGTACGTGCTGATGCCCGGGTACATCTCGAACATGCCCGCGACCGCCCGATTGCGAAAGAACCCGGGCGCCATGGCGTAGTAATCGGTCCCGTCGCAGAGGCGGGCGACCTCGCAGAAGAACAACCACTCGTACAGCCAGTAGTGAATGTAGTATCCCTCGGACCAACCGCCCCCGGCGCCGGCGAGTTCCAGGGCCGGTGCGGCGCGCTTGCGGAAGTCGGCTTTGACGCCGGCGAGGATAGCCGCCGCGCGGGGGTTCTCGTAGTACGTTGCGTAGCACGCCAGGCCAATTCCCCAGTTCTTGTAACCGTACCACCCGTTGTGGAACACGTGGGTCTCGGACCGCACGTTGGCGTCGACGACGCGGTTCATGAACGTATGGAAAGCCGAACGCTGCTTCGGCGTCCAGGACTCGTAGCAGAGGTCGTATACGATTGCGCATCGGGCGAGGGTGGAGCCAAAGGGGGTGTGGCCTTTGGGGATCGGGCCGGAGATCGCCTTCATAACCTTCGCCACCGCCAGGCGACCGAGGTCCTTGTCGCCCTCGATCGCGCAAACCAGCGCCATCGATATTAACTTGGCGTGGTCGCCGGCCTTTTGCTTGCGAGCGACACTTACCACGCGCCGGTAGGCGGCATGGCGATGTTTGGCAAGGCGCTGCAGGCGCTGGCGCGAGCCGAGCAGGCGGGGATGGCTCTTGGGCACGGGGCGGGGTGTATCGGCGCCCTGGACACACGCAACGACCCCGACGAGGCACGCCGCGACGATGGCAGTAAATCGAACGGATAACATGGTGTTGTTCCTGTAGGCCCGTTCGGCGTCAGACCGATTCTCGACAGCATAGACCGCGCGCATAACTACATCAAGAGCCTTTCGAGGCAGTATTTTGTCCGGCCGATACTATGTAACCGGGGGGTCAGCCCTCCGCCTTTATGATCCGGGTGCTGCCCGCGAACTTGGAGTTAGTCGTTTAGCGTGAAGGCCTGACGGAAACGCCCTGCACACCAGGCCCGGGAGATGTGGGTTTATACCGAAACGATCGCCAGTACTTCTGATCCGTTTTGTACGGATCGATCGGATCTCTCGCCGGGTCGAAATCTTTCGGGAGTATCCCGTAACCCTTCATCTCTCGCATGTAGTGAACATTCGGGCGGAAGGAGGGCATGTCGAATCGCTTGATCTTCTCCAGATAGTTTTTAGCGTCGTCGATGGCTCCGAGGAGCAGCTTGTAGTCGCCCTCGGATGTCGACTTGAGAATCGGATCGTGAGGTTGATCGATCTTGGTCCCCGCGGGCCTGCAGATACCGTATCCGCCGGCCTGTTTCGAAAGCGGCGCCAGCAGGAACAGAGAGTTCACCGGTTTCGAGAGGTTGAATACGATGTGAGACGAATACTGCATACCCGGTTCGGTGACGTCGATCCGCCCACCGCGTCTGAACCCGCCGATGATGAGATGCCCGGGCGAACTGGGCAGACGCATCTTCTCCCGGTGGCAGGAGACGCAACGCTTGCTTATCGCCTCGGTGACCCTGGGGTTGGCGAAACTCCTTTTCGGGTCGAATGATGGAGTGCGGGTGATCATCCCGGTCCCCAGTGCGGCGTACGTGCCCGGATATGGCGCTGCGGTCTCGATCCAGAGGCGGATCATCGTTATTTCCCGGGCCGACAGCTTGAGCTTGACCTTGTTGTGAGTGGCCAGGATCTTGGCCATGATAGGACTGGCCGACGAACCGATGGTCCGCGGCGCGCGGTTTCCGTCTCCATTTCGCCCATCTGCAAACTGTTCCTTGACGGTCAACATGAAGTAGCTGTGCGAGTAGAAGGGCCCGTGATCGCCTGTGAGTATCACCCCGCCGGACCGCGGTCCGCCCGTGGGCGTTTTGGTGTATCCGTGGCAGGGAACACAGTGCTTGTCGAGGATCGGCTGGATGTCGCGCGGGAAGTCGTACAGGTCCGGTACGCCTTCGTAACGTTTGATCTTGCTTGGCGCCCTGCGCATCGCAAGCGACCGCTTGCCCGGAGGCGCCGCCTGGCCGCGGTTCTCGTGACAGCCCACGCAGCTCAACCGCTCGCCGGGCTGGACCGTCATAAAACTCTGCATCCGCTTGATGCCCAGGTCGTCTTCGTCGAGCGCCACGAAGAAAATGCTCCGCAGCGCGGGCAGCTCGAAACTGGCCGATCCGTCCTTCTCGACCGGAACTGTTCCGAGGGCGCGCTCGAGAGTGAACGTTCCTCCCATGGATATCGGCTCCCATCCGCCGGAAAAATTCACCGGTTTGGGCAGCGATTCGACAATTAAGAGCTTCTTGATCTCGCCGGGCTTCACGCCTTTCATGTTCCGACCGATATAGACGTTCTGCAGCGTAACCGTACCGGTCGCCCTGGACAGGTCGACACGCTGGGGGATCACCCGCTCGCGTTTCCTGGGGCGCAGGGGGCGTGGTTCGTGTATCTGCGTGGTTCCGACAACCCAATCGCGGGGTAGCTTGTAAAGCTCTGAGTACTTCCCCTTACCGTCGAGCACGCCGATATCTGTATCGCGTGCGACCAGGAAGCGGTCTTGCGACAGCGGATACGGGTCGCGGAACATTTCGCGCTGCGATATCGTCCCGGCCATCGACCGGTCATCGGGCCCGCCGCTTGGGTCGACAATCGTCATGTATCCGGCGTGCTCCTTTCGCCCGTGTCCCGGCGAGAACGACGCGATCACCTTGTTCGTTGCAGGGATCGGTTTGGCATCGATCATCAGCATGCCCGGGTGCATGTTCCCGTAGTAGACCATCTGGTTTGTCCCGTCGGGGTTCATCGTCCAGAGGTGATGGTAGCGGAGCTGGGACCGGTCGATATATTCCCACCGCTGGTGGAGTATTCGTCCGTCAGGAAGTATCCACGGCGTGTTGTCGTGTTCGAGATTCGCCGACAGCGCCCGGATTTCGCTTCCATCGCCCTTGCAGCGATGAAGCGTAGCGACCCGCACAAAATAGCACTGCACGAATCGCCTGGCCCGCGACGAACAGAAAACGATATCGCCGTCGGGCAGGTAGACCGGTTCGATGTCGTCGAACTTGCACCTGGTGATCTGCTTCAAGCCGCTGCCATCGATGTTGATCTCGTAGAGGTTGTAGAAAGGTTGCCCGCCCTTACGATACGAAAGCAGAATCTTCTTACCGTCGTAGTGCACGTGCGGATCGCGCACAGAGCCTTTGGGATCGTTAATCAGGCATTTGACTTTCCCGCTCTTGACATTCAGGACGCACAGGCGCCCGCCCGGATGGTACAGTTTCCGTTCGGGACGGTCAGACCAGTAGCTGAAGTTGGCGTACCAGTGTCCGTCGGAGTCGACCTGGCGCACGGCGAAAACGATCTCGCTTGCGCCAACGGTTGGCGGCTGGTCCGCATGAGCCCCGCCGGCCCAAAGCAGGCAAGCCAGAACTCCGCAGATAATCGCCTGCCGCCCCATGATCTACTCCCTGATACCGCCGGCCGAACTCCTGGGCTTATGCCAATGGGATTCCCAATACTTGCGGTCGAGTTCGTAAGGGTTGGCGGGATCCTTGGCCAGATCGAAGTCTTTGGGCAGGACTCCGTAAACCTTCATCTCGCGCAGGTAGTGTTTGTTGGGGCGGAAACCGGGCATGTCGAAGCGTTTGATCCTGTCGAGCTTGCCCTTCTCCTTGCGGACGGCAGCGAGGATGGCCTGGTAACCCGGGTCTTTGGTGTCCTTGAAGACCTTGACGCACTCGTCGACGGTCTTCCCGTCTTTCTTGACCTTGCGGATCATACCGTTGAGAGGCATGGTCAACACCAGCGATTTTTCCGGATCGGACAGATTGAAAGCGTAGTCCGCGTTGAACTTCCCGCCCTTGTGACACTTTACGCAGCGGGCCGCGACCGCTTTGGGGATACTGCTCGAGATGCGGACCATCCCGGATCCCAACGCCGCGTACGTTCCCGGATAAGCCCCAGCCGTTTCGATCCACAGGATGATCATCGTCCTCTCATGGGCCGACAGTTTTACCTTGTGATGCGGAGCGTCGATGTATTTCATGAGCTTGCTGGCCGATGATCCGATCGTCCGCGGGGGGAGGTTTCCGTTCGCGTCTCGCCCGTGGGCGATGAGTCTCTTTTTGAATATAGTCGAGTAGCTGTGCGAGTACATCGGCCCGCGCCCGCCGTCGAGGAGCACTTTGCCCGCGTACGGCCCGCCCTTGGCGGTCTTCGTCGGCCCGTGACATGGGAGGCAGTGTTTGTCGAGGATCGGCTGGATGTCGCGCGGGAAGTCGAAGATTTCCGGCGTGTTCTTGTAGGGTGTGATCTTGCTGGGCGGGCGGAGCATGGCTTTGGATCGCACGCCCGGAGGGGCGGTACTACCGCGCTGTTCGTGGCAGCCGACGCAGCTCAACCGCTCGCCGGGCTGGACCATCATGAAACTCTGCATCCGCTTGACTGAAAGGTCTTTTTCGTCGAGCGCTACGAAAAAGAGGCTCCTCAGGGCAGGCAGTTCGAAACTGGCTGAACCATCCTCTTCGACCGGTATGGTCCCGAGCACGCGCTCCAGGGTGAACGATCCGCCAATGGTTATGGGCTCCATGGTGCCCGAGAAGTTTACCGGTTTGGGCAGGGCCTCGAGGATCAGCAGCTTCTTGATATCGCCCCGCTTGACGCCCTTCATATTCCGCCCGATATAGGCGTCCTGGAGCATGACCGTACCGGTCGACATCGCCAGGTTGACGCGGGTAGGTATCATGCGTTCGCGTTTTCTGGGGCGCAGCGGGCGGGGCTCGTGGATCTTCATTGCTCCAACGATCCATTTTTTCGGCAGCCTGTACAACTCTTGCGAGGCGCCCTTGGTGTCGATCACGCGGATGTCCGTATCGCGGGCCACGAGAAAGCAGTCCTGCGAGACCGCATAGGGGTCCCTCAGCGATCCGTCGCGATTGATTTTCTTGGCCATCGAGCGGTCGTCGGGCCCGTTTCGCGGGTCGACGACTGTCATCACTCCGGCGTGCTCCTTGCGCCCGTGCCCTGGTGAAAACGATACGATCACCTTCAGCGTATTAGGGATTGGCTTGGCGTCGAGCATTACGATCCCGGGGTGCATGTTTCCGAAGTAGACCATCTGGTTTGTCCCGTCGGGGTTCATCGTCCAGAGGTGATGGAAGCGGACGCGCGAGCGGTCGATATACTCCCATCGCTGGTGTAGTATGCGCCCGTCGGGAAGCAACCACGGCGTATTGTCCTGCTCGAGATTGCACGACAGCGGACGGATGTCGCTGCCGTCGGCTTTGCAGCGATAGATAGTAGCCACTCGTGTGAACCAGCACTGCACGAACCGGTTGGACCGCGACGAGCAGAATACGATATCGCCGTCGGGCAGGTAGATCGCCTCGATGTCGTCGAACTTCTCGTTGGTGATCTGCTTGAGATTAGTCCCGTCGATATTGATCTCGTAGAGGTGGTAGAAGGGTTGTCCGCCCTTGCGATACGAGAAGAGGATCTTTTTCCCGTCGTAGTGTACTTGCGGGTCGCGCACCCCTCCTTTGGGGTCGTTGATCAGGCAGGTGACCTTGCCTGTCTTGACGTTCAGGCGACAGAGGCGCCCGCCGTCGTGGTACATCTTGCGCTTGGGATTGTTCGACCAGTAGCTGAAGTTTGCATACCAGTGCCCGTCACCATCAACCTGGCGGACGGCAAAGATGATTTCGTCCACGCCGGCTTTCCCCAGCATAGCCGCAGCCGAAAGATTCTGCTTGTCGGCGGTATATGCGGTATCCGACAAGACCAGGCAAACTAGAATTCCGCAGATAGTCAACCAGCGCGTCATAAGATTTCTCCTGAATATCAACTCGTCTTGAGTGTGGGATTATTTCACTGTTCCCGCTGCTGCACCCTTGGGCTTATACCACATCGACTTCCAGTACTTGCGGTCGAGTTCGTACGGATTGGCGGGGTCTTTCTCAATATCGAAGTCCGGCGGAAGAACGCCGTAAACCTTCATCTCACGGAGATAGTGGATATTGGGGCGGAAGCCGGGCATGTCGAATCGCTTGACCTTGTCGAGATGGGCTTTGGCCTTGTTTATCTCCGCCAGGATCGCCCGGTACCCCGGATCTTTGGTATCCTTGAAGGCCGTGACACACTCGGTGACGGTCTTCCCGTTCTTCTTTGTCTTGCGAATCATTCCATTTCCGCCGGCTTTGGGCGAAAGGGGCATGGTCAGGATCAGCGATTTTTCCGGATCGGACAGATTGACCATAGTTCTCATGTCAAACTTCAGGGATTTGTGGCACTTGGTACAACTCGCCGCTGCGGCTTTGGGGAGACGGCGCAGTCCGCCGACTGTCCCGGTCCCCAACGCCGCATACGTGCCCGGATACGTCGCCGCCGACTCGATCCAGAGGCGGATCATCGTCTTTTCTCGCAGCGAGACCCTAACCTTGTAGTGCGACCCGTCGATCAGTTTCATGAGTTTGCTTGCTGACGATCCGATCGTCCGCGGGGCGCGGTTTCCGCCTCCATTTCGACCGTCGGAGACCAGTCGCTTTCGGTTTATCGCACTGTAGCTGTGCGAGTACATCGATTCCCGACCACCATCAAGGAGTACCTTTCCGGCGTAGGGTCCTCCCTTGACGGTCTTGTTGGGTCCGTGGCAGGGCACGCAGTGTTTGTCGAGAATCGGCTGGATGTCTCGCGGGAAGTCGTATATGTCCGGAACGCCGACGATCGGCTTGACCTTATCGGGCTGTCGGAGCATAGCTTTCGATCGCGTGCCGGGAGGGGCAGTTTTTCCGCGTTCCTCGTGGCATCCGACGCAACTGAGGCGCTCGCCCGGTTGGACGGTCATGAAACTCTGCATCCGTTTGACGCTCAGGTCGTTTTCGTCGAGCGCCACGAAGAACAGGCTTCGCAGTGCGGGCAGTTCGAAGTTGGCTGAACCGTCGGATTCGACCGGAACGGTTCCCAGCACGCGTTCCATGGTGAACGACCCGCCTATGGTCAGCGGCTCCATACCGCCGGAAAAGTTTATCGGCTTGGGGAGCGCCTCGACGACCAGCAGCTTCTTGATATCGCCGCGCTTGACACCGTCCATTTTGCGCCCGATGTAGACGTCCTGGAGCATCACGGTACCGGTCGGCACGGCCGGGTTGACGCGGTCAGGTATCATCCGTTCGCGCTTTCTGGGGCGAATCGGACGCGGTTCGTGGATCTTCATCGGTCCGATGACCCATTCCTTGGGCAGGTCGTAGAGCATGTACGAATTGCCCTTGTCATCCAGCACGCGGATATCGGTGTCGCGAGCGGCAAGGAAGCAGGTCTCGGAAACCGGATAGGGGTCGCGGAGCGAACCGTCATTGTTGATCCGCACGGCCATCTTGCGATCGTCCGGCCCGTTTCGCGGATCGACAACCGTGATCACGCCGGCGTGCTCTTTGCGCCCATGTCCCGGCGAGAACGATACGACAACCTTCTCGGTGTTGGGGATCGGCTTGGCGTCGATCATCACGACGCCGCCATGCATGTTCCCGTAGTAGACCATCTGGTTGGTCCCGTCGGGGTTCATCGTCCACAGGTGGTGGTATTGGACCTGCGAGCGGTCGATGTATTCCCATCGCTGGTGGAGGATGCGCCCGTCGGGAAGGATCCAGGGGGTGTTGTCCTGCTCGAGGTTTGCCGACAGCATCCGGATTGCGCTTCCGTCGGCCTTGCAGCGATGGACGGTGGCCACACGTACGAAATAACACTGCACGAAGCGGTTGGCTCGCGACGAGCAGAAGATTATGTCGCCGTCGGGCAGGTAGACCGGTTCGAGGTCGTCGAACTTTCCGCTTGTGATCTGCTTGAGATTAGTCCCGTCGATGTTGATCTCATAGAGGTGATAATAGGGCTGTCCGCCTTTGCGGTAGGACAACAGGATCTTCTTGGCGTCATAGTGCATGTGCGGGTCGCGCACGCCGCCGGTGGGATCGTCTATCAGGGATTTGACCTTTCCGGTTTTTACGTTCAGGCGACACAAGCGTCCGCCGGGATGATAGAGCGTCCGCTTGGGATTGTTCGACCAGTAGCTGAAGTTTGCGTACCAGTGTCCGTCGCCGTCAACCTGGCGGGCGGCGAAAATGATCTCTTCAACACCGTTCTTGGTCAGGAGTTCTACTGCGGCCTTTCGCTGGGCGGCGATATCCTCGGGCGTGGCGGGTGTTCGGATGTTCCGTCCGCGAGGCCTGGGAGGTTTACGAACGGGTCGCCGGTCGCGTCGCATCTTGTCGCTCTGGATGATATTGTCGACGTTAATGTGCCCCCATCCGTCAGTGGAATCGTCAACGATCTGTATTCGTACGGTTCTCCCCTTCAGGATGCGAACGTCCCAACTCTGCCAGCCCAATCGCTCATTGTTTACCCCAGTGGCGGTCCGCGCGACCTTCTTGCCAACGATCAGATCCAGGCACGTCGTGCCCGCATGCCCGCCGCCGCCTATGAGGAAGTTGATGTAATTTCGCTCGATCTTGAACTCCGGAGAAGTCAGCGTGCCCCTGGAGTAGTCCTGCTTCAGGTACGTGTTGACCAGTCCCTTGCCCAGGAAGCCGCTGACCTTCTGCTGCCTGCCAATCGTCCCGCGTGCCGGCGCCTTACCGAAGGCATCGCCGGTCGCCTTCCAGGCTCCGTAATCCTTGCCCTCGAAATCCGCGATCAGTATGTCGCCCGCCGCTCGCGCCACAGACCGGCTCGCCAGTAAGAGCAGTACTATCAGAAATGTTCGCCGCATCGAAATATCCTCGGGATTGTTGTAGGGTAAGTTTTCTGTCTGCCATATCTAACGCAACAAATGCTCTGCTATTCTAACTCATTAGGAGTTATGTTCAAAGAGTTTCAAAGATGCTGGTGACGCCCGAGGACGCCTCCGATATACTTGCAGGCGTTGTCAAAGGAGTATCCAAATGAAGATCGTTGTTCTTGACGGACATACGTTGAATCCGGGTGATTTGAGTTGGCAGGGGCTCGAGGCGCTGGGCGACTGCACCGTACACGATCGCACCGACGCCGACCAGACAGTCCCGCGAGCGGACGGGGCGGAAATCCTGCTGACTAACAAGACGGTTTTGTCGGGTGCGATACTCGACCAACTGCCCGACTGCAAATACATCGGCGTGCTGGCGACTGGATATAACATTGTCGATATCGATGCAGCCGCACGGAACGAAATAGTTGTCACCAACGTCCCGACGTACAGCACACGGTCGGTGGCCCAGATGGTCTTCGCACACGCGCTGAACCTGACCCAGCACGTCGGGCATCACAGCCGGACCGTCAGCGATGGGCAATGGGCCCGATCGCCCGATTTCTGTTACTGGGACTACCCGCTGGTGGAACTGGCTGACAAGACCATGGGAATAATCGGACTGGGCAGGATCGGTCGGGCCACCGCCAACCTCGCCCGCGCGTTCGGGATGAACGTGATCGGCTATGACAGCGATCCCGCTGCCTGCGGGGCAGCGCAATGCACACCAGTCGAACTCGATGAGATATTCTCAGCCAGTGACGTTGTAACGCTGCACTGCCCGCTGACGGATGAGACCGAGAGCATCGTCAACGCCGAGCGCCTGGCGATGATGAAGGAGACCGCGTTTCTAATCAACACCAGCCGCGGACCGCTCGTTGACGAAGACGCCCTGGCCGATGCGTTGAACGATGGTCGCATCGCAGGCGCAGGGCTCGACGTGCTCTGCAACGAACCGCCGGCGGCCGACAACCCGCTCCCATCGGCCAGGAACTGCTACATCACTCCGCACATAGCCTGGGCCACCCGCGAGGCGCGGGCGAGACTGATGGCTACGGCGATCGAAAACGTCAACACCTTCCTGGGCGGCGACCCACAGAACGTCGTCAACGGGTAGTGGAAATCGGCATGCCACCCCAAACTCAGGAGAGCAGACAATGATCCGAGCGATGCAAGCCTGCGAGCCCCTGCGCAACGGCGCTGTCATTCTGTCTGTGGTGCTGGTACTGGCAGCGGTCGCCGGCGGGGCCGATACCGAAGCTGATCTGGCGGGGCAAATCCTGAAAGCCACCGAGATCAAGGGCGGACTTGTCGTCCACATCGGCTGCGGCGATGGTAAGCTGACAGCCGCCCTACGAATAAACGACAGCTACATGGTGCATGGCCTGGACACCGACGCAAAGAACGTCCGCCAGGCCCGAAGTCACATTCATTCCCGCGGTCTCTACGGGAGCGTATCGGTCGATCGGTTCGACGGGAGCCGGCTGCCCTATATCGAAAACCTGGTCAATCTGGTCGTCGCACGGAATTTGGGCAAGGTTACGCTCGCCGAGGTCGCCCGCGTGCTGGCGCCCGAGGGCGTGGCATACGTCAAGAAGGGCGATGCGTGGAGGAAAACGATCAAGCCGCGTCCGAAGGAAATCGACGCGTGGACGCACTACATGCACGATGCCAACGGTAACGCCGTGGCCCGCGATACTGTGCTGGCTCCGGTGGGACGGTTGCAGTGGCAAGGCGGTCCTCGCTGGTCGCGCCATCACGAGCACATGTCCAGTGTCAGCGCGTTAGTGTCGTCCGGCAAGCGGATATTCCAGATATTCGACGAGGCACCGCGAGTCTCTATCATCACGCCGCCGGACTGGAAGGTTATCGCGCGGGACGCCTTCAACGGAAAGGTCCTCTGGAAGCGCCGTATCGGAAAGTGGTACAACCACCTGATTGGTCTCAAGAGCGGACCGGCGATCCTTCCGCGGCGCCTGGTGGCTGTCGGCGAGCGGGTGTACGTGACGCTCGGAATCAACGCGCCGCTCAGTGCGCTGGACGCGGCGAGCGGTAAGACGATCCTGACCTACAAGGGCACCGAAGCTGCCCAGGAGGTTATCGTCTCCGGCGGCGTGATCTTCCTGGTCGCCAAGAAATCTTCCGAGAGTAAAATATGGGAGTTGGAAGAGCGCCGTTTGATGGCCCTCAAAGCCGACTCGGGCAAAGTCCTTTGGCGGAAAGACACGAAGATTCTGCCGATAACACTCGCCGCCGACACCAAGGGGGTCTATCTCCACGACGGGGAGAAGCTCATCGGCCTCGACCGGACCACCGGGCGGGAATTGTGGGCGTCCGCCCCCGTTGCGTGCAACAAGAAGCCCAATTCGTCCGGCGGCCCGACGCTGGTGGTCTCCGACGGCGTGGTGCTCTTCTGCTACGGTACGATAACCGCCCTGGACGCCGCCGATGGGAAGTTGATGTGGACAGCCAAACAGCGGTCCTCGGGTTACCGCTCTCCGTCGGACATGTTTGTAATCGACGGGATGGTCCTGGGCGGTGACACCAGCGGTGGACGCATGAAGGGCCTGGTAACCGGGTACGATCTGAAGACCGGAAAGGTCAAGCTCGAGTTCCCGCCCGATATAAAGAACTACTGGTTCCACCATCGCTGCCATCGCGGAAAGGCCACCGTCAACTATCTGCTGACTTCGCGAACGGGCGTCGAGTTTATCGATTTCCGCAAGAAGCACTGGCAGGCCCATCAATGGGTTCGCGGCGCATGCCTGTACGGAATCATGCCCTGCAACGGTCTGCTCTATGCCCCCCAGCATCCGTGCGCCTGTTACCCCGAGTCAAAGCAGAACGGATTTTCGGCATTGGCGCCCGCGGCGGTGTCGCAAGCGAAGCGAAGCAAGGGCGACAAGGATGAGCGCGGGTATCCGGTCCTGGGCCCCGACCGCCTGGTGCCCGAGCCAGCGGACGCCGAACGGATCGACCGGGGGCCCGCTTACAACGCGAAGATCACCGCCAAACCAGTGGGCAAGGGCGATTGGCCGACGTTCCGCTGCGACATGACCCGCAGCGGACACACCAAAGCGACCGTTTCGCCGAACCTCAAGCCCGCCTGGCAGGCCCGGATTACCGGCGGAAGGCTCAGCAGTTTCACGATCGCCGAGGGCAAGCTGCTGGTTGCAGCCGTCGACAATCACACCGTTTGCGCCCTGGACGCGATCAGCGGTAAAAGCGTCTGGGTCTACACCGCCGGCGGTCCGGTCGATTCGCCGCCGACAATCTATCAAGGGCGGGCGATCTTCGGATGTGCCGACGGTTACATCTATTGCCTCCGCCTGTCCGACGGCGAGTTGATCTGGCGATTCCGCGCCGCACCGGCGGACCGGCGGTTGATTGCCTTCGGGCGGATCGAGTCGGTCTGGCCGCTGCACGGTAGTGTGCTTCTGCTGGAAGACCGCGTCTACTGCGTCGCGGGGCGGTCGATGTTCCTCGACGGCGGATTGCGAATGCTCCAACTGGACCCGAAGACCGGGCGGAAGATCGCCGAGACATTTTACGACGACCGTACCCCCGATACGCGCAGGACCCTGCAGAGCGCCGAATGGGCTCTGAGCATGCCGGTGGCCCTGCCCGACATCCTCACCAGCGACGGCAAGTACGTCTACATGCGTTCCCAGGTGTTCGACCTTAAGGGCAAGCGTGATGGGTTCTGGCACCGGTCGGCCGACGAGAGCCAGGCCATTCGAGAAAGAAAACGCTACAGCCATTCGCGGGTCATAATAGATCCGCCCGGAAAGGGCGTACACCTGTTCGCCCCTTACGGTTTTCTGGAGGACTCATACCAACACCGGTCATACTGGGTCCACGGACGCGGATACGACGGCGGGTGGAAACCGTATGCCCGCGCGCGGGGGCGCTGGCCGTCCGGAAAAATCCTCGTCAACGACGAGACAACCGTCTACGGTTTCGGGCACAAGCCCGCCTACTACGGTTGGGGAAAGCAGATCGAACACCAACTATCTGCCGAAGTGAAGTCCGCTTTTGATACGTACAAGCGCCAGCGCCGCTGGACGAAAGACCTTCCGATGTTCGTCCGCGCCATGGTGCTTGCCGACAAAACGCTGTTCGTGATCGGACCGCCGGACCTGGTCGACGAGGAAGCGATCGTCAAAGCCAAACGCCTCGGCGACCCGGCGATCCAGGCAAAACTCGCCGCACAGAACGAAGCGTGGAACGGTAAGCAGGGTTCTCTGCTCCAGGCGGTGTCCGCCAAAGATGGCGAGAAACTCGCCGAATACAAGATCGACGCCCTGCCCGTCTTCGACACGCTGGCCGCGGCGAACGGACGGTTGTACTTCGCCACGACAGACGGCAAGGTCCGCTGCTACAAAGCGAAGTAGCCCCGGGCGTACGGAGAGAGACGCGAGATATCGTCAATCGGGCGTCGAGTCGTTTTGTGCGATCAGGTCTTCGGTGAAGAGTTGGCGGTATGCCCCGGCGTTCAGGATGCAGTATTTGAACAGCAGGATGCCCGCAAGTTGCATCAGGGCGGCTGGTACCGCCAGCGCTACCGGGACGCCCAGCAGTCCAACTGCCGCAAACAACACCATCGGCGCTATCAGACCAATGACGATTGCTCCCAGAACAAACAGCTTTCGATATGCACCCTGCATCAGGATCATCACCGAGATTCTGCCCGTCGGACCCGATTTGATTCCCACCAGAAGTTGCAGACCGACCAGCCCGGCGGTCGCAGTTACAAACAGGGAATCTATCACCGCAAGTCCCGGAATATCCACGACCTTATCGCCCTGCAAAACGTACATGATTATCGTCACCGCCGCACCGCCGCCAAACGCCTGGATAAGGAACAGCGGAATAAGCACAAACGAATGCCAGAACGGAATCGCCTTCAGCACCGAGAACAGGAATCCCGGATACATCGCCAGCAGGAACGCCGAAACGACGGCGCCAATGACTATGTATTCGAACCCAGCCGAGTCGGGATTCAGCGGGCCGGACCTCAACGCCGGGATATAGTGCGCAACCGAAAGCATCGCCAGAATCATGAAGGCGCTGGCGAAGATGAATCCGCGTGATATCCACGACGCGCCCGGCCGCAGTATCGCCCGCCACGATCGTTCCATCCGTCCGAGATACAGCGCATGAGGAAGGGCGTAACCGAAGATCACCACGAACAGCCCCAGCAGCATCCCCGCATTGTATCTCAAAGCCGCGGAGAACATGTACAGGCCCGGTCCGACCGTTCCGGCAAAAAAGGCGATTTCGAGCAGCAGCGCGCGGACGGGATTGGCCCCATGGGTGGTCCATTCGGTCTGAACCGTCACGCCGTCGGCGGGCAGTTGTAACAGCGAATCGATCCTAAGGGGCTTCATTTACATTTCTCCTGGGAATATAGTAGACCGACGGATCTGTTCCGAGTTCTGGCAGGAGTTGAACAACACCCTCAGCGATGAGTCTGGACACTTCGCTGTCGGGATCGTCGGCATCGCCGAAGTACAACGCCTCGGACATGCACGCTATCACGCAGAATGGCGTGGCGTCCTGGTCGGTTCCGGGTTTCAGTCCATCAGCCAGCCCCTCCCTCACGCGGGATACGCAGAAGTCGCACTTGTCGACAACGCCGATAGTGTGTTCCTTGTATCGCTCCTGTTCCCAGGTAGAGGGTATCTCGTGGTACGACTGCTCGACACCGTGGAACATCCGGGCGTTATAAGGGCAGGACATCATGCAGTATCTGCAGCCGATGCATTTGTCCCTGTTGATGGTGACGATCCCGTCTGTTTCCTGCGCCGTGGCGCCCGAGGGGCAAACCTCAACGCATTGCGGATTGCGGCAGTTCATACATCGCTTGGGAATGTAAACGCGCTGGGCGTCGGGATACTCGCCGGTCTCCTTCTCGATAATATTGACCCGGCGCCGGATCGGTCCAAGACCGTGTTCGACCTTGCAGGCAACCATGCAGGTCTGGCAACCGGTGCACTTCCGTAAATCTATTACCATAACCCAGTGGGCCATCAGGATTCCTCCTTAATGATCCGCACCTTCACGACGTCTGCGGAGCTTCCGCCGGCATCCAGGACGGTTGTTTCCGGCCGGGTCAGCCTGTTGAGGTTGGGGATCTTCAGTTCGCGGGCGAACGGTGTCTTCCAATGGCCGAACTGACCGGTGAAGACCATGGTATCGGGACGCACCCCCTGACGCAAAACCGCCCTGGCTCGTACTTTGGCGTGGAGCGATTCTATCGTTATGAACTCGCCGTCCTTGATGCCCATTTTCTCGGCCATCCCGCGGTTTATCAACGCCCCCTTGAACCCGGGCACGTTCTTAGCCGCCTCCGCCATAAGCGGAATCGCCGCATTGGAGCCCCAGGCGTATTGCATCGACCGCGTATTGATCAGCCATAACGGGTAATCGTCCGGTTCGGCTCCGAACTTCTTGCACGTTTCCTGCCAGACCAGCGAGAAATCTTCGCACTCGGGCAGGGCCTGGTATTCTTCGAGCTGCTCGTCCCACCAGTCGATACCGTTTTCGTGCAGGCGGTTGCCCAGTTCATCGCCGATCCGCTTGATGTTCTCCTGGTAGGGCAGCTCGTATCGCAGGCCCCAGCGGACCATTACCGGATGGAGGAAATGGCGGATGAGCGGGTAGTCGACCGCATAAAAACCGTTCTCCTTGAACCAGTCCAGCCCGCGTTCTTCCTTGCCCTCCGACAGCGTCATGGTGGCGCATTTGCAGAGGCGGTCCCAGAGTTCTTCGCGATCGTACTTGGTGTCGAGATCCAGGGCGTAGTCGGCGATCTGGGTCTTGAGCCTCAATCCGCCTATCATCCCGGCGTTGATCGCATCGTTATATTCGCTGAGCAGGCCTACGCGATCGGCCAGTTCGGTCGAAAAATCCGTCAGGTCAATCGAATCGACCACCGGCGGGACAGCCGGTTGACGCAGCGCGAATCCGTAAGCGCTCCAGAAAGACTCCGAGTGTACCGACGGCCCGATCTTGAAGAGTTGCAGGCCCTCGAGATCGGTGTGGTCGGGCAGGATCATGTCGGCGAAGTGGTTGGTCTCGTCGTGCGTGTATCCGATGCACACAAAGAACGGGAACTTCGACATCTTGTCGTGTATGAGGTCCGTGAAGTACATCGAGACCGACGGGTTGGCGCGGTACAGCAGTACGATGTCGGGGAACGTCGTGCGCGGGATTTCGCCGCCTTCGGCCTCGCCCATCGAACTCCACGCCAGCGGAGTAGCCGACAGGAACGGCGACCAGCCCGTGTTCAAAACCAGCGGAAGAAGCTGCTCGTATCGCGTTCGCGAAGTGGGATCGGTAGGCCAGTTCTTCTTGTCGGTCGGGTTGACGGGATTTCGCATGAACCCGTCGGCTCCGGGCCAGACGCTCGACCAGCGGTCGTGGTGCGGTTTATTGAGACGCTGCGAGGCTCCGATCGTCCCGCCGGGGACCTCCATCGCCCCGATAAGCATCGTCACGATGGTCTTCGCCCAGCAGACCTGGTATCCGCCCGGACCGTTGTTGGTGGTCTTTCCCAGCGTGATCGCCACCGGGCGATAGGGCAACTGCTCACCGCATATCTCCATAGTCTCGCCGATGTGCGCGCTGTCCAGTATTTCCTGGGCGATTCGCCGGATCGTCTCGACCGGAACGTCGCAAATATCCGCCGCCCACTCGGGCGTGTACTGGACCATGAAGTCCAGCATCATCTGGAAGCTCGGTTTGCAGGCGACAGCTTCATCGTAAGCCCATTCCTGCCCGTCGGCTCCGATCTCGACACCCGAAGCGCGGTACTCGCCTTCGAGCGCCACCCGCCCGATATCGAGCGCGTCGTGTGCTTTGGCGGAATTCGAATCCAGGTCCCACACCAGCGGGTGCTTGGATACCTTGTCGCGGAGGAACCGCCCGGTTGGACCGACGAGATACGGACTCGATGTCCGCTTCTCGATGAAGTCGATATCGAGCTGCTTGCCGCGATCCGTCTCGTGGAGCAGTATATGGACCAGCGCATACAGGAACGCCGCGTCCGTCTTGACCTTGATGGGCACCCACTCGTCCGCCGTCGTCGCGCTTACCGACAGATGCGGCTCGATTTGAATCCGCCGGTAGCCCCGCTCGCGTGCGTGCGCGTGCCTGAGTACGCCGGCGACCCCGCCGCTGGCGTTGGTATTGTGCCCGAACGAGATGACCAGCTTGGTCCGCGGAGTATCCGAGGCGCCAATGAAACTTCGATGCCAGTACTCGCCGAACAGGTGCTCGGAGTGATAGCACTTGATCCCCTGCCCGGCGCCCACGGTATAGTCGATAGGCCCCCAGGCGCTTAGGAACGCGGGCATCGTGCCCGCATAGGCGGACGGGGATGCAGCCTGACCCATCGTCACCGCCAACCGCGGAAAGCCCTCCTCGTCGATTACGCCTTTGGCGCGGACAGCCTTCATTCGGTCAGCCAGCATCCCCAGAGCCTCATCCCACGAAACTTCTTTCCAACCGGGGTCTTCGTCCTTGCCCTTCTTGGGGTTTGTGCGAATCAGGGGCGACTTGATGCGGTCGGGGTTATAAAGCTTCTGGACCAGCCCGTAGGCCTTGACGCATATCCTGCCCTCGGCGGGGCTGATGTTCTTGCAATCGGGGTTGGGCTCGACGCTTCGCACCAGACCGTTTTCGACGACCACGCGGAACAGGTCGGGCCCGTTGTAGCACTGGTCGCAGTATGACGGAATCGTTTTCCTCATTTGACCGTCTCCTGGCTGCTCGCGGTGTGGGTAAACGGGCGGAGGTCCCTGGCGTATTGCAGCAGGTCGGCCATCAGGCCCATCAATCCGGTCTTGAGCATGATCCGCAACCAGACGTCACTGATGAATTCCGGGATGTCATCGAGCTTCTTTCCGGACTGCTCGAGGATCTCGCCCCGCAGTTGTTCGACGACCTGCGGGAACTCCATGCCCCATTTGAACATCGCGTCTATCCTGTCTCGATCAGACCTTACGGTGTCGATATTAGCGGCCAGAAATTCGCCCGGCTCGGTTGTACTCGGACCGAAATGCGGGGTGAGCACGCACCTGACATCGCAGTTGGCCAGCGTCGCCAGTTCACTGAGAATGTGATCGGTTTGATAGATCGGCGGGCTGCCCGCCGGGATCAATACGTGCCCAAGATCGGGATACTGCAGGCATGCGGTATCGCCGGGAAACAGCGTACCGGTCGATTCTTCCAGCAGCGAAACGTGATCGCCGCAATGTCCCGGAGTGTAATAAACGCGGAGGTTCTTGTCGCCGAGGTCTATCACGTCGCCGTCGCCGATAGTCTTGATGCGATCGCCCGCCACGTCGATCGGTTCGCCGAGTTCGGACATCATTTCCGACCCGAACGTCATGTGTCCTCCGCCCCCGATCTTCATCGAGTTCTTCAGGTAGAACGCGCCTCGCTGGTGGGCGGCTACTTTGGCCCGACCAGCCAACTGCGCCAGCGCCCCGACGCCGCCGGCGTGATCTATATGGCTGTGGGTCAGGACGATGTAGTCGATCGCATCGGGCTCGATACCGAGTTCTTTGATCGCCGCGAGGTTCGTATCCACAGAACACGAAAAGCCCGGATCGATCAGCGCAGTAGCGCCGCTTCCCACCACGAGGTACGAAGCGATGATACTTTCAACCCCCATTGGTTTGGTATCAATTTGATACACTCCGTCAGCCGTCTGTTGCACCATTTTACGTCTCCGCGTGGTGTTTTGCGTTAAAGGCAGGTCTTCCGAATCCCGACTGATTATATAAGATATCACCCCGGACGCCAAGCACTTTGCATGACGACCAGGCTCCTATCCATCATATGCATCGGCTCGGCCGGATCGGGGAGTCCGGCGCCGATTTTCTTCGCCCGCTGGCGATACGACCTGAAGAAAGTGTGTCAATCGAGGTATTCGATAGCTGTAGTACCGTGGAACGGACCGCCCTTGATGCTCCAGATCATTTTCTTATCTTTGGTGACTTCGAAGAACGCCTGTGAACCGTGGTAGAGGCTGATCAGCGTGTTACCGTTGTCCAGGCGCTTGGCGGTCGCGACGTAGCCCATCTTCAGGCCTTCGATGTCTTTCTGTTCAAGCGACCAGACGATCTTGTTGTCCTTGTCAATCTCGACGGCGTTCTTACCGTACCCCCCGCCAATCAGCAAATTACCGTTTTTCAGCACCTGGATAGTTGAAACGCCCCTGCGCTTGAAGAAGTCGGTCTTGATCGTGCGGACCACTTTGGAATCGGCGTCGAACTCGCGGATAACGCCTTCCTCCAGGAACGCCACCAGGTACGTGCCCTTGGCGGTCTTGACGCTGTCGCGGAGTTCCATGTGACCGTTACCGGCGAACTTCGAGACCTTGGCGAATTTGATTTCCTTGGCGATCTTCCCGTCCTTGTCGACTTCGATAACCTTGCTCCGCCCGCAGACGGTTATCAGGACGTTTCCATTTTTCAGCGGTTGGCAACTGTGTATCTCGAACTTCTCCTTGGACTCGTGCTTGTACTCCCAGAGAACTTTCTTGTCCTTGACGCTGACGATCTGCGCGCCGCTGCGCGTGTTGAACAGTACGCGATCGCCTTTGAGCATGAAGATGTCCTGGGCGTTGGGGGCCTTGACCTCCCATTCGACCTTACCGTCTTTGTCGACGATGTAAACCTTGCCGTGGTAGCTGCTGGCCAGGAAGCGGTGCTTGACCTCGCCGGTGATTACGACTTTCGGCGGCGGACCCTTCTTCTTGCGTGCCGCCAGGCCGATGGTCAAAAATGATCCACATACACATGCGGCAACAATACTCAACGCGATCCATTTCTTCATTTGACTTGTCCTTTTGATTTTGGGATTTTTCCGAATGCGGAAAGTACCACAAACCCGCCGCGATCTCAATGCTGCGTCGAAGGGCTGTTTGCGACTTCCAGCGCCGCGGGGAACGGGCTCAGCGCCCGGGCGAATATGCCAAGCGAAAACGCGATCGCCACCCCGTAATTCGTAATCGGTACACCCGCGGCGCGGCAGCGGAGTATGCGCGTGAGCATTTCACGGCGGTTCCACATGCACCCTCCGCAATGGACAACCAGCCTGTAACCGCTCAAGTCCTCGGGGAAGTCGTGCCCCTGGACCGTATCGAAGTGCAACTCGCCGCCAACGTACTGCCCCAGCCATCTCGGGATCTTCACCCGCCCGATATCTTCGCCGATCGGATGGTGGGAACACGCTTCGGCGATCAGGACGCGATCGCCGGATTTAAGTTTGTCGATGGCCTTGGCGCCACGAACGAACTCAGACAAATCGCCTTTGCAGCGTGCGAAGAGAATCGAGAACGACGTCATCGGAATCTCCGGCGGGGTATCGCCCGCGACTTTCAGGAATGCCTGGGAGTCGGTTACGACAATCGCCGGCGGGCGCTTCAGGCGCTCAAGCGCATCGCGAAGCTCGCGCTCCTTGACGATCATGCAGTACGAATCGCAGTCCAGGACGTCGCGAATCGACTGGACCTGCGGCAGGATCAACCTGCCCTTGGGCGCCTCGAGGTCGATGGGCACGACCAGGACTGCCAGCTCGCCGGGTGAGATCAGGTCGCCGAGAATCGCAGGCGCGTTGATGAATTCTTCGGGCGCCTGGGCGATAAGCGCCTCGCGAAGGTCGCCGATACCGCGTCCCTCGACCGCCAGGCTGCTTACCACCGGGACCCCTGCGCCGGTGAGTTCCGCTATCGCCTCAGCCGGCGGGCAAGCCAGATCGATCTTGTTAAACACTGCAATAACAGGTATTTGACGTTGTTGGAGCTGATCGAGAATACCAGCTTCGAACTCGCCCCAGAGCCCTTCAGCAGCGACGATTACTCCCACGTCGGTGCGGTCGAACACCTGGCGGGTCCGCTCGACACGCATCTCGCCGAGCGAGCCGGAGTCGTCGATCCCGGCGGTATCGATAAACAGCACCGGTCCGATCGGCAGGAGTTCCATGGGCTTCTCGACCGGGTCGGTGGTCGTGCCCGCGGTGTCGGAGACTATCGAGACGTCCTGACGGGTCATGGCGTTCAGCAGCGAACTCTTGCCCACATTCCGCCGCCCGAACAGGCCGATATGAAGTCGAAATCCCTTTGGCGTCTTCTGTATCGCTGTCACGTGTAATTCGCCTCGTTTATGAATCAAGTTTCGGGTCGGAGCCCAATCGCATGACGCGCTGCGGAGAGACCAGTTCGTCAAACTGCTCGCCCGTCAGAAGTTTCAGGTCAATAACGATCTGCCTGATCGACCGGGCGCCGTCGCTCGCTAGACGGGCTACTTCGGAGGCCGCTTCGTATCCGATACTCTCGACCAACGCGGTAATCGTTGCGGTGGCGCTGTCGACGTTGGCGCAGCAGATCTCCGCGTTGGGCTCGATGCCCTCGACGCACCGGCTGCGGAATATCTCGCATGCGTTGGTCAGCAGCCCGAGGCTGTCCAGAAGCGCCTCGGCGATCAGGGGCAGGAATGCGTTAAGTTCCAGTGAACCAGCCGAGCACGCCTGCGTGATTGCCTGATCGTTAGCCATCACCACCATCGCGGCCTGGCTGACCGCTTCGGGTATGACGGGGTTGACCTTTCCGGGCATGATCGACGAGCCTGCCTGTCGCGGCGGAAGGGAGATTTCGCCCAATCCCGCCCCGGGTCCCGATGAAAGCAGCCTCAGATCGCCCGCGATTTTCAGCAGGTTCGACGCCAGGGCCTTCAGTATCCCGCTGACCTCGACGAACACGTCGGTGTTCTGCGTGGCTTCGACCAGGTTCTCGGCGCGGGCGAGTCCCAGTGAGGTTATTGCGCGCAGGTGTTCTACGGCCTGGAAGATAAACTGTCTCGGCGCACCGAGCCCGGTTCCGACGGCCGTCCCGCCGAGATTCACGACGCGCAATCGCTCATTGCACTTGTATATTCGCCATCGGTCGCGCCCGAAGGCCTCGGCGTAAGCGCCCATCTCCCGCCCGAGCGTGATCAGCACGGCGTCCTGGTACTGGGTGCGGGCGACTTTCACGATACTAGCGGCGATCTTCTCCTGACGCTGAAATGCCTCGAGCAGCGCCACTATCTGGCGCTCGAGCCCGACCAGCATGTTCATCGCCGCGATCTTCAAAGCCGTCGGATACGTATCGTTAGTGGACTGGTGAGCGTTAATGTCCCCCAGCGGGCTGATGGTCTGGTAATCGCCCGGCGGCGCCGAAAGGATCTGCAGTGCCCGGTTGGCGAGCACTTCGTTTACGTTCATGTTCGTCGACGTGCCCGCCCCGCCCTGCAGCGCATCGACGAGTATGTGCTCGTCGAGCTCGCCGGCTGCCATTTCCTCGCACGCCGATTGGATAGCCTCGAACGTCGCGTCGTCCCACATACCAAGTTCGTGATTGGTCCGGGCGCACGCGAGCTTGACCGCCCCGTAGGCGCGTATCAGTTCGGCGTTGACCCGCCGACCGGTAAGCGGGAAATTGTCAACCGCCCGCTGCGTGTGTATACCGTGCAAAGCGTCCGCGGGAATCTCCAGCGAACCGAGCGAATCCGTTTCTCTGCGATACTCGGGCATACTGCTGTCCTTACGCCTCGGGGGCAAAACTCTCTGGTCCGCTATATCCAGTATGGTGGAACTGTATCATGGTGCGACTACTTGCCTGCCTTCGTTCCTATCCATGGCGTGTCCATGTTCGCCTTGGGCTTGCCCCAGGTTTTCAGCAGGAACTTTTCAAGGATCGGGTCTCGCCGGCCCACGGCGTCGCGCTCTTTCTTTCTACCGAAGTACCGCGTCGTTACGCCCGCGAAAAACTCCTTGTGGTTGGCCCGCACGACCCAATCCCCGCGCGGATACTTCCCTTCCTCGCGAGCCCGCTTGTGGGCCGCCAGCACTTCGGGATGGTCGAAGGAAAGAACTTGGTCGTGGTACGCGTGGGCCAACTCGTGCAGCAGGACGGTGGCTGACGAATCGTCGCTCCTGCCGGCCAGGGATGCGGCGTGACCGAACTCGACGCACTTGTGCTTGTCGGGGTTGAAGTCCATGTCTATCAGCCAATCGAGGCCCGGGTGGTACTGGTAGCCCGACGTCCCGCCCCATGGGCCGTTCGTCGAGTTCAGTTCGAGCCATACCTTCACCTTCAGTAGCTTCGCCAGGGAACCTTCGGGAATCCACGTCTTGACGCGGGCCATCGCGCCGGTCAGTCGCTTCATCGCCGCGGAACCCGTCTCGGCATGTTTCCCGCCGGGCAGGAGCGCGTTATGGACGTAGACCTGCCAACCGGCCAGCGTCTTGATGGTGTAACTGGTCGTCGGCTCATAGATCTTGGTAGCTCCCGGGGCCGGACGGGCCGTACCCTCGGGCAGGATACCGATCTCGCTTATCCAGTCGCCCAGGTGTGCCTTCCACGGATTGGGCTTTTTCGTTACGCCATGGGCACCCTGGCGGTAGAGTTGCAGCGTCGTCGCCACGCCGGCTTTCTTGAGCGCCTCGTGGTACAGGATGCTGTTTTCCGGCGGCACGAGTTTGTCGTCTTTGGCGTGGGCCAGAAACGTCGGCGGGGTCTTGGCGTTGACCTGCAATTCGTTGGACAGCTCGTCGATCAGTTTGGCATCGGGGTTGGGGCCCAGCAGGCGAGCCACAGACGGGCGGTGCGGGTGATTCTTCATGCTGACGACGGGGCAGAACAGCGCCATGTAGTCCGGACGGGAACTGAAACGCTCGACGGGGTCCTTCGCGCTGGGCTTACCGAGGTCGTAATGCGTCGCCAGCGTCGTCGCCACGTGCCCGCCGGATGAGAACGCCACCACCACGACGCGTTTGGGGTCTACGTTCCATTTTTTCGCGTTGGCGCGGATCGTCGCCACGGCGCGCTTGGCGTCCTGCAGCGGGGCCGGATGACGGTATCCATGCACTGGCAGGCGGTACTTCATGCTGAAAAACCGCACCGGGCGCGTCTGGAAGAACTCCCGGAACGTCCCGTAGCCCGAGATGTGTTTGTATCCGCCCCCGGGGATCAGCAGGACCGCCGGGACCGGGCCCTTGGCGCCGGTGGGCGGGGGGAAGATCTTCAGCGTGGGCGTATCGTTCTTAGCGGTCCCCTTGGCCCCCGGTGCGCCGTCGGGCCAGAGCTTCATGTCCTCGCCCCGCGCCGGTCCGACCGCGACCACAACCGCTAACACCGTCACGCACACGGCCAGGAAGGGGGAGCTGGCTCCGCCTGTCGCGGCTGCCATCTCTTTCTTGCCCGCCATCTGTGCATCACTCCTGCTTCTATGCAACATAATCCAGCCTTTCTCCGTCGGGTTTGACGTATGCTTGCACGGTTCTCCCGAACGCATCGAGAGACAATGGCGATGATTATACGCTTAACATGTCGCGGTATAAACGGCTATTGTTCACCGCTTCGCTCCGTCCCCGGCGGTTGGGCCATGGGACCGTCCCGATCGTCGATGATGAAGAGACAGTACGCGCCGTGGGAAAACAGATGCTTGCTGCAATGGGCTTCGATGTTCTGACGGCCGGCGATGTAACGATCTGCGGGAAAAGGAGTTGAAATGCCGCTTACTTGTACTGGTCCGACGCTTTCGGAACGACCACTTCACCGCGAGCCTGGCGTTTGGTCTCGTGGTACGAACCGTAGAAGACGCTGTTGCAGTCGAGCCAGAGAGTGATGCGACGCAACTGATCGGGCTTGAGTTTCACTTTGTTGTGTCCCTTCTTGAGCATCTTGTAGAGTTTTGACCCCTGGGCGCCAACCTGCCCGGGGATGGAGAAGGAGGTCTTGTTCTGCCGAATCGCTCCGTTACCGCCCGCCTTAGACCAGGAGTAACGCGAAAGCGTCGAGTAAGCCTGCGACCAACCATTTCCGACGAACTTGTCGCCACGCAGGTCGGGCGTCTTCTTCTTCCCTTTTGCTTTTTCCTTCGTGTGGCACGGGATGCACTTCTTGTCGAGTACCGGTTGCAGGAGAATCGGAAACGAGACGGGATTCGAGCCGCTCATTTCAGGCGTAATCTTCGACGCCGCCCGCTTCAGTGCGATCGGGTTACGCCTGCGGTTGGAGTGTGCGAGCATTTTCGGCTCGTGGCAACCTTGACAGGCAAGCTGCTCGCCGCGGTGGAGGTACGTGTCGGAGCGCATTGTCTGGACAGCGCATCCGTTCTCGTCGAGTATCTGAAAGTAGAAAGGTACGCCGACGGGCGCCTCGAAGTACGCACTTCCGTCAGATTCAACGGGTACTGTTCCGATCACCCCGCGTGCGAGCGACTGTGCGGCAACCCCAATGCGAGGAGAATCAATCAGCGGTGTCGTCTTTGGGAAGAGCTGGATGATTCGCAACTCTTTGATGGTGGTGTCCTTCGGCAGGGGCAGCTCCGCGTCGTAAACATTCAGCACGAAAATTGTCGCCTTGCTGTCGCCATTGCCCTTGCGGTCTTCGATTGCCGCCGTCGTTCGCGAACGCAGCACAGGCGGCGTCGGTCGCCGGCGCAGCGGGATGGGGTCGAGACACGGGATTCTCTCGTCGCAGTAGAGCAACTCGCGGTTTCCAAAACTGTCGACCAGACAGACCCGGAAATGCTTCCCCTGGCTGTCGTAAACGCATAGATAGAAATCCTCGTTGAGGGGCCAAGGCGTACTGTAACGCTGCGCCGCCGGGTCGCGCTTACCTCGCTCGGATTCGGGAAAAGGAGTCTCCGGGGTGATCCGACGCACTTGCGAACAGGCGCCGTCATCGGGCACCTGATGGTCGATCCGGATGAGTGGACCGTAGTTCTGCCCGTGGTGGGCGGTTGCCAGGCCGATGAAACGCTTCGAGCCCGGAACGGCACGCATCGACTGCTCCGCCCACGGACGACTTTCCCGACGCCTGGGGTAGTTACCGTGGTAGTTGCGAGGGTCCCGCCCGTCGGGGTACGTCACCCAGATATGATGGGCAACGTCGGAGTCGCGGTCAACGTAATCCCAGCGGCTGTAGATTATCATCCCGTCATTACCGACGCTCGGATGCCACTCGTTGGTCTCATGGTAGCTCAGCGGGATAATGTCGCTTCCGTCAGCCTTCATTGAATAAAGCGTGTAAGTCGGCACGGGGCGCGGATGGCAACGCCCGTAACCACCGCGCCGCTCGGAGATGAAGACAATCCGCCCGCTGGGCAGGAAACAGGGGTCGAAGTCATTGTGCCGCCCCTCGGTGAGTTGGACGAGACGTCGGGTTTTCAGGTCGAACGAGAAGATGTGGAACGCCGCCTCGGGCTTCCAGAGTTCCTTGTAGCAGTCGGTTTTGATGACGGGCCATTTCTTGTGAAGACCCTTCGGCGCGAGGCCTAGCGTCCAGGCGAAGAGCATTGTTTTAGCGTCAAAACTCAGCTCCAGCGAGATAAATGATCCGCCGGTGAGTCCCTTGCCCTTCATCGGCCCGTTCAGCACCGTAACACCGTCGAGCAGGTTTTGCACCTTCGGCTTGTCGCTGAACGGGTCTTGCAAAACGTACAACCCGCCGCCGGGACGCTGATTGTGTCCGATGTATTGGTCGCATATGTGTCCATAGTACGCCATGTTATGCGTCAGAAAGGTGATCTTGTCAAAGTTGAGCAGCGGATTGGTAAAAGCAGTTTTGCGGCGCAATTTGCACAGATCTTCGTAGCATTCGTAACGCGCTTTGATATCCCTCACAGGTATTTTCGCGACCTTCTCCTTGAGAGCGGTCAGTTGCTTTGCTTCGGCATCCAGGTTGGGAGCTTTGTTGAGCCCGCCTAGATGCTTGAGCAATGCCTCGGTCCGCCGCAAGACAACGTCTGCGGGGTCACGGTCGCTTTCTATTATCAGCGATTCCGGACGCAGCGTCTGCCTGGCGACCTTGTCGAACCATTTCCTGTTGGAAGTATCCCTTTTCAGTGAGTCGTATTCTCGCTGCCGTTCGGCCGTCTGGGCTTTCGTCAGGTCCAGCACGTCTGCCGATCTTACAGTCGAGGGGATCAGAGAGATTAGAACAGTGCAAATTGTCAGTCGACAATACATGTAGTTCCGCCATTCTTTCCGGGCTCTTTGGGGCCGCGTCGAGTCACATGATGCACCCGGTCTGGAACCACGATTCTCGCTAGTCTTACCATAAAAAGAGTCTAAACGCACAAACTAGTAAGCACAAGAATTCTCCAGTATGGTGTCCCGGGATTCCCCCCGGAATTCGGGCGATGGGGAAGTTGCGGGTCGGTCTCAGTCGGACGCAGTAGTTTCCAATGCCGGGGAGTCCAGTGTTTCTCGAACGGCGCGTATGAGGCTGGTGCTGCTGAACGGTTTCTGGAGAAAGACAAATCCGTCACGCAACATTTCCCGAGCCCCGATCATCCCGTCGGTATACCCGGACATGTAAATGGTTTTCATATCCGGTCTGAAATCCCTCAATCTGCCCGCGAGATCCGGGCCGTAGATATCGGGCATGACTACGTCGGTCAGCAGCAGGTCGATGAGGCCTTCGTAATGTTCGCCAAGCGGGATGGCTTCTTTGGCGTTGCCTGCCTCCATCACGGTATAGCCCTGTTTTCGCAGTTTGGCCACTACATAGTGCCTGACGGCCTGGTCGTCCTCGACTACCAGTATGGTTTCATTCCCGTGCTGCGCGTCGGTCTGCGAAGTTTCGGCCTCTTCGGTCGATTCACCGGTCACCGGTTCGGTTCTGGGCAGCAGGATCTGGAAGATGGTTCCCTGGTCGACCTGGCTTTCTGCGCAGACGTATCCGCCACTCTGCTTGACGAAGCCAAAGACCATCGAGAGTCCCAACCCCGTACCTTCTCCGGCCTCCTTGGTAGTGAAGAACGGATCGAATATCCGCGCCAGGGTCCCGGAGTCCATACCCACCCCGGTATCGGCTACCTCAACCATCACATGAGGTCCGACGTTCGAATCGGGATGAGCCCGGACGAACCCTTCATCCAGACCGATATTTGCGGTCGTGATAGTCAACCGGCCTCCGTCAGCCATTGCGTCACGAGCGTTTACCACAAGATTCATGATCGCATGCTCGAACTGCGCGCTGTCGAGATTCGTCCAACCGAGGTCTTCGGCGGTGTTGATTGATAATTCGATACGTTCGCCAATTGTCCTGGCCAGAAGGGTATCGATCCCCGAGAGTATTTCGTTCACATTAACCGTTTTGGGCTGGAGTACCTGCCTGCGGCTGAAGGCCAGCAGTTGGCTCGTCAGATGTGCGGCCCGCTTTCCAGCTTTGTGCATTTCCTCGACCAGAGGCCTGACAGAACTCTCGTCGTCAAGTTCGTTGAGCGCTACGTCACCGAAGCCCAGGACTACGGTCATCTGGTTGTTGAAGTCGTGTGCGATACCACCGGCCAGGCTTCCCAGGGCCTCCATTTTCTGCGACTGGCGATACTTGGTTTCGAGTTCGGTCCGTTCGGCTTCGGCCTGCATGCGATGTTTCCGAGAGCGGCAGAATGTCATGTAGAGAATCATCAGCGAAAGTGGCATCAGCAGACCGCAGACCGCAATAAAACCGTACTGGAATATCTCGACACCCCCGCGGACCTCTTTGATCAGAGCTTCCTCGGAGCGATGGACGCCAAGGGTCCACTTCCTGGAAGGCATGTAGGCAAAGGCGGCGATTTGCTTCTGACCGGCGCTGGATATGTAGCCCCCAACATAATCCTCGCCCGATTCCACCAGATTGTGCAGCCGGGCGGTTCCACCCCCAGGTGCATTCAGGAGTACGTTCTTGCCCGCGTTATTGCCTACAGTAGATGGGTGTGCGGTGTGACAAATCAATGCCGATGTGCCATCCACCACACAGATATACTCGTCGCCGGGAAGATCGCCCGATTCTCGCCATAATGATTCGATTGCCGCCAAGACAGTTTTCTTGTCGGCGGTCGGTTGGGATTCAGCGGCCGAAACGAGCATCTTGGCCTTATTCAAGTAGAACTGATGGTAACGGGACTCAGTGTCCTCAAGTGTATGCTGGTAAGTCACATACCCAATGATCAGAGCGATTACAATCGATACGCCACCCAAGGCCACCCCCATAAGCCCGAGGCCACAACGCTGTGTCTGAATATTCTCTGACTTTGCCATATCTTTAGCTTGAGACTGGGTTTGCCGCATGTTTCCATTGAGCATAAACCAACTCTCCTACCAGACTGAACCCGTATTAATCATCGGTGTGACCCGCTTGTGCCCTGACCAATACACACATTCTAGCCACACACCGGAAGGAAGAGTGAAAAATCTTCCATCGCTCTGGGGAACCGTAACAATGTGGTATAATCTCGATCGCGGATACCGAGCGTTTCAAGCCACGCCATATTGTTCGTAAGACAACACGCAGAATCAGCCAGGATAGAACAAATGCATAGAATCTGGAAGGCAGGGGTATTCGTCGCGATATTGTCGCTGGGGTGTCTTGTCGGCACGGCAGTCGCGGCGAAAAAGACGCAGCCCAAACAGAAACCAAAGAGGCGGCAGAAAGTCAGGAGGCAACGCAAGCAGCAGGGGCCCAAGGTCGCCAAGCCTACCGTTGCCCAGCAGGCCTATAAGGCGATAGTACTGGCGCGCAAGACGCTGGAGTATGTTCAGAAAGCCGAGCCCCGCCCGAAGATGGGGGCTGAACTTGACGCTCTGGTCAAACGACACGCCGCGGCCGACGAGATAGGCAAGCTCCGGCGGCGGATAATAATGTCGCACCCGGCGCTGAACTTCGAACGCCTGCTGATCAACCAGAACCCGCCACCGGCGTACAGCCACAACTGCGATCAGTATCTCGGTCGGCACAGTAATACCGGTCCGGGGATTACGATCCTGGAATCGTGGAAGGACAATCCCAAACCCACCGTGTTGCTGAAGGGCAAGTTGCCGGTTGGCGCCACCAACAAACCAAAACTCTCCTGGGACGCCAAACGGATGGTCTTTGCCTTCTGCGATCATACGCAGAGCAACAAGGCCCGCCGTCGCTACTTCATCTACGAAGCGACTGTCGATGGCTCGCGCGTCACCCAGATCACCGGGACCGCATCGGATGCGATGGCCCGTTGGGACTCTCGCCAGACGGTACTCATCGAGGATAACGATCCGTGCTACCTGCCCGACGGCGGGGTTGCGTTCGTATCGACCCGCATGCAGGGCTTCGGGCGGTGCCATAACGGAAGGTACACCCCATCGCTTCTACTGCACCGCGTCCAGCGCGACGGTAGCGATCTGAAGCAGATTTCGTTCGCCGAGGCCAACGAGGCCGACCCGGTGGTCCTGCCCGACGGGCGGATGGTCTACACGCGATGGGACTACATTAACCGGAACGTGACGATGTTTCACATGCTCTGGTACACTCGTCCGGATGGAACCACCCAGGCGAATTTCTTCGGAGCCGACACCGTCAGCCCGTGGATGATCTCCGAGACTGCTCCGATCCCCAACTCTACCAAGGTTGTCGCGTTGGCGACCGGGCACCACAGCTTCTCGACCGGATGCATTATCAGGATCGACCCGGTTGTCGGTGAGAACGGAAGCAAGCCCATCAAACGGATTACGCCGGAAATACCGTTCTTCGAGGCCGAAGCGCGGAACATACGGGGATGTTATTCGACGCCCTGGCCGATCACGGAGAATCTGTTTCTGGCGTCCTATTCGCCACAGACGCTGCCCGCCCAGGGACGCAGGCCAGCCGATACGTTCGCGATCTACCTGGTCGATTCGTTCGGCGGACGCGAGCTCATCTACAAGGGAGCGACATCGTGCTTCTCGCCCACGCCGCTTCGCCCGCGCAAGGCGCCGCGATTGATTCCATCATCGCTGCAACCCGGCGGGCGGAAGACGGGCGTCTTCGCCGTTCAGGACGTTTACGAGACCATGAACGATCCCAACAAGCTCATCAAGCCCGGCGTAATCAAGGCGCTGCGGATCAACGAGATTGTCAATCAACCGGCCGTCTGGAAGAATCAGCCCAGCCTCGTCCGTCACGAAGTGGCCAAGAATATCCTCGGCACGGTCCCTGTGAAGGCCAACGGATCGGTAATGTTTACCGCGCCGGCGGGCAAGCCTCTGCAGCTCCAGGCGCTCGACGAAAACGGTCTAGCCGTGATGACCATGCGAACGTTAGTCTATCTCCAGCCGGGCGAGTTCCGCAGTTGCGTCGGCTGCCACGAACAAAAGGGCAACGCCCCGCCGGTATCACCGATGGCGATGAAGGGCAAGCCCGTGGCGATCGTCCCGCCGACCGATCCGTCGTACGCGAACGGATTCAGCTTCATGCGTTCGGTCCAGCCGGTACTCGACCGACACTGCATCAGGTGTCACGGGCTTGATAAGATCGACGGTAAGCTCGACCTGCTCGGAACAGTCGAGAAACCAAAGCTGCCCAAGGGTTGGATGAAGTCGGCGATACTGAAAGTCACTCGATCGTATAACTCGATATGCAACGCACCGGGCCTGATCAAGATCGCCAAGTTCAAAGCCGAAACACACACCACGCGACCGCGCGACTACTTCGCCGCGGCGAGCAAACTGGCACCACTTCTCCTGAAAGGGCATGCGAAGGTCAAGTTCACCGCCAGGGAAATCGCCCCGATTATCGACTGGCTCGATGTGAACTCCCAATACTGCGGTAACTATTCCTTCAACCGGATCGAAGATCGTCAGGCGGACGCGACCGGTGAGAAAGCCCTGCGAGCCTGGGTGGCGCGGCGTTTCGACGCGAAGCTGGCGACCCAGCCGTTCGCAGCCCTGGTAAACGTCGGGCGACCCGAAGCCAGCCGCATCCTCAACGCCCCGCTGCCCATAGCCGCAGGCGGATGGGGACAGATCTCCGGCGGATTCAAGAGCAAGGATGAGCCGGACTACAAGCAGGCGGTCAAACTTGTGACCGCATCGATCCAACCGCGGAAATACCGCGACATCAACGGAACGTGCGGCCGCGAGAAATGCATCTGCAAGAGCTGTTGGGTCCGCAAACTCGCCTCCGCCTCGCGCAAATAAAGAGACGCCCGCAACCGCATCCGGGCGTCTCTTGTAAGGGTCTTATGTACCGGAGCGTTATTCAGCGTCGGCAACGGTCTTGGCGACGAGGTCTCCGACTTCTGTGGTCGAAAATCCCATACGACCGGCCGACTGGCTGTCCATCTGCGGGGTGACCGCCCGGATCGCCTGCTCGACGCGATTGCCCGCATCCACTAACTTGGCGTCGCCCGTGTTAGTGCCCGTCTCGCGGAGCAGCATCGCCAGCGACGCGATCGCCGCGATCGGATTGATCACGTTCTGTCCGGTATACTTCGGCGCCGAACCGCCGATCGGCTCAAACATGCTCACGCCGCTGGGATTGATATTCCCGCCGGCTGCGACGCCCATACCGCCCTGGATCATCGCGCCAAGGTCGGTGATGATGTCGCCGAACATATTGCAGACCACGATCGTGTCGTAGTATTCTGGGTTCTTGACGAACCACATGCAGCATGCGTCGACGTGGTTGTAGTCCTTGGTGAGGTCGGGATACTCTTCGCCGATTTCCATGAACGCGCGGAACCACAGGTCGTGTGCGTAGGTCAGCACGTTGTTCTTGGCTACCAGCGTGATCTGCTTCTTGTCGTCGCGGCGCATGCAGAGGTCCATCGCGTAACGGATCGCCCGCTCGACGCCCTGGCGCGTGTTGCACATGGTTTGGGTGGCGACCTCGTTGGGCGTGCCCTTGTACTGAAAACCGCCCATGCCCGAGTAAAGTCCCTCGGTGTTTTCGCGGACGACCACAAAGTCGATGTCTTCGGAGGTCTTGCCCGCAAGCGGCGTCTCGACGCCCGGATAGAGCGTGACCGGACGGAGGTTGATGTACTGGTCCAGTTGGAATCGCGCCTTGAGCAGCAGGCCCTTTTCCAGGATGCCCGGCGCGACGTCCGGATGCCCGACCGCGCCGAGATAAATCGCGTCGAACGTCGCAAACTCGGCGATCTCCTCATCTGATATCACCGGAATCGACGCCGTGTTGGGATCGCCCCCGGCTTCGAGGTAACGGTCGCCACTGACGTTGAAGTCCTGGGTGGTATATTCAAAACCGACCTTCTCGGCAACGGTTTCGAGTACTTTAAGTCCCTCAGCCACAACTTCCGGTCCGGTTCCGTCGCCACCAATTACAGCAATCCTCATGGTTATATCCTTTTCAGCGTGGTGTTCTTACTGTTCGCTAATCCAACAAGCCCCACATGGTACTATAAACTGACATGCGAAGAAAGCCCAAAAACTCGCTATTGGTCGCCGCGGTCAGCCCGTCAACCGATTTGTACAAATAGGTATTGCAGGATTGCGCGGGTCAGTGTATGATGTTCGATTCGAAGTAGCCATAGAAGACAGACAACAACCCCAGCCGAAAGGGATTGACGATGGGAAGGCGACGAACCCGACTCGACCAGAGAATGGAAAATCAGGCTGCGACGCGTCGCAAGAACGCACGCCGCAAGGCTCGCGAACGCGATCGCAAGGCTGTTCTTGCCGAGGCCAAGGCGGCCAGAAGGGTTGCAAACGGTACCGCCAAGTGAGTGTGGTCTCCGTTTGCCCCAAAGGTCTCTCCATGCCTCGCAGTCAACGGGAATCCGGTGACTCGATCGCCTGAACTCCAATCGGGAACCCCACCCAGCCCAGGGGGGCAGTCAATACGACTTGCGATCAAGTAGTTGTTGTTGTAGACTCCCGGCGAATCTGATGGACGCCCGGACATCGCGCCCTGTGGCGCAAGCCCGTGAGCGAGAGAGTATCCAATCCAATGTGTTTCAAAGACTTGGGCCTGATAGAACCGTTATTGCGCGCAGTTGCCGAAGAGGGCTACACTACGCCAACGCCTATTCAGGTCCAGGCAATACCGCCCCTGCTGGCGGGCACCGATTTACTTGGCTGCGCCCAGACCGGTACGGGCAAGACCGCCGCCTTCGCCCTTCCGATTCTCCAGCGGTTCCACGCCAATCAGTACAAAGGGCAGGGCACCAGACCGATTCGCGCGCTGATAATAACCCCGACCCGCGAGCTGGCTTCGCAAATCTCCGACAGTTTCAGCGCCTACGGAGCCCACACGCGACTCCGCCACACCGTGGTCTTTGGCGGTGTCCGCCAGGGTCCCCAGGCCAAAGCCCTCAAGAAGGGAGTCGACATTCTGGTGGCCACTCCGGGACGGCTGCTCGACCTGATGGGCCAAAAGCTCATCAAGCTCCGAAATCTCGAGGTGTTCGTTCTCGACGAGGCCGACCGCATGCTGGACATGGGCTTCATCATTGATATCCGCCGTATCATCGCCGAGATTCCCCAAAAGCGACAGACGCTGCTCTTCTCGGCGACCATGCCTGCTGCTATCCAGGGCCTGGCCGATTCGCTCCTCAACGATCCTGTCGAGGTGCGTGTTTCGCCGGAAACGCCCGCCGCAGAAACCGTCACGCAGTCGGTATACCTGGTGGAGTGGCACGATAAACAGGCGCTGCTGGAACATCTGCTTTCCGGAAAGGACGCCACCCGCGTTCTTATCTTCACCAGGACCAAGCGCGGCGCCGACAAGGTCTCGGATCATCTGAAGATCGCGGGTATCAAGTGCGACTCCATTCACTCAGACAAAACACAGGGCGCCCGAGAGCGGGCCCTGGCCCGTTTCAAACAGGGCAAGACGCCGGTACTCGTAGCCAGCGATGTCGCCGCACGAGGGATCGATATCGATGACATCTCACACGTCATCAACTACGACATGCCCAACGAGGCCGAAGTCTACGTCCATCGCATCGGTCGGACCGGACGGGCGGGACTGCAGGGAGTGGCCTGGTCGTTCTGCGGTGTCGAAGAGCGATATCTGCTAAGTGCGGTTGAAGAACTCCTGGACCAGACGATCAATATTATCAGCGATCATCCCTTCCCGTCGCCGCTGCCGAGAAGATCGCAAATAGACAAAGATGCAGCGCCAACCAAAAAGAAACACTGGCGCCGCGACTCGAAGCGAGCCTCAAGACCGCGACGATTCTAAACGTCGCGTTATTCATCTGATCCGGTCTAACACGCGCCAAATCCAAGCCTTATATTACTTATTCCGCCTCGATTAACGCTGAATTCTGCGCCAACTCATCTTTTTTCAGAAGAATTGCGGATTCCGCGTTCGGTTCGGCCTGCGGGACCGCTCTGGGGAGTAGATCGAGAGAATCCAAGAAACCCAAGACAAAAGGAAACAGCCATGAAAGACACACAGAACAATCGAAATCAAGAACTTAGTCGCATTAACCCTGACACGCAGAGGAGCACCAACATGAATTCTAATCGCAACAATCAGACATCGAGTCGCATCGTCGGTGGTCGTATCTTTTTAGTGTTGGCCTTGTTGGGCCTGGTACTGGGCACCGCGGTTCCGGCCGAAGCTCAGGTTGGTGGGATCATAACCACCGGGACAGCCGTTTTTGGACAGGCACGTTACCCGTATGCTGTGGTCTTTAATCCCTCCTCCGGCCTGCCGGGTTACTACATCCGCGTCTGGATGGGCGCTTTCCGGGTCATGCAGATTTACCCCGGACGGCCTCAGAATGGCGAGTTCGTGATGAACTACACGATATACCACACGATGGGGCATCATTGGACGCTGCGTGGCGGGGCAGATGATTCGCGTTCATGGTCTCCGGAAACCGCCGGTGTGTTTGCCTTGGATCCCCGGACTATTCCCTTCGGTAAGATGGCCCTTGTCGACGGTTATATAGGCGGACGTGCTCGCCAGACCTCCCGAGCCTATGGCGGCGTCAGCGTGAAATGGGTCTCCGCTATCGGATGCTGGTGGAGCGCCAAGTTCTTCCCAGGCACTATAAATCAGCAGATGTTCCAACGGTGGAATAAGTGGGCCCGCGCCGTGCGGAACTCCACCCCGCGCCCAAAGCCTCTGAAGGATGTCACCGTGAACCGCAATAAGGTATTCGTAACGATGTGGGACCACGGCAAAGAGGATAACGACGTCGTGGATCTTTACCTGAACGGTAAGTTTCTGAAGCGAATCAACCTGACCAATCGTGGTACAACGATAACGCTGACCCTGGCCAACGGCAGGCATCGGTTCGAAGTCCGAGCCCGGAACGAAGGAACCGACAAGCCCAATACCGCCGCAATCAGCATCAGCGGTGTGGTGAAAGGCAGTCCGCGGCAGAATTGGAGCCTCAAGACCGGACAGAGGACCGGAATGGCCATTACGGTCATACGCCGCTAGAAGGGTAATCGACGACAACCGCCGGTCGTCACGAGACGACCGGCGGTTGTCACGATAGCAACAGGCCCGCAACGGGCGGGCCCGCCGAGGCCGGAGATGCTTGACAGGCTCCGGTCTCGTCACGACGATGGTACTTAATCACAAGGATGCTACCGTGGCTAATCCAAATGACACTACTGTAGACGATCTGCTGGCCGGTCTGGTTGCCGATCAATTGGCCGGACGCACACCCGACCTGCAGGCCCTGTTGGACGCAAACCCCCAGCAGGCCGAAGAGATCAAATCCCGCTACCAGGATCTCGAACGCCTCAGCGTCCTGTGGCGGGAAGGACCGGTCGCAGCCGTGCAGCAAGGATTTTCGGCTGGCGCGCTGGTCGGGGAATACGAAATCGATCGGGAGATCGGACGCGGCGGGATGGGGGTTGTTTACTTGGCCCGCCAGAAGGATCTCGACCGACAGGTCGCGCTGAAAGTTATCCCGCCGACCTCGCTGTCGGCAATTACGCGACAGAGATTCCTGCGCGAGGCAAAAGCGCTTGCGAGCTTGTCGCATCCCAATATCGTCCCGGTATTCACCGCCGGGGAGCAGGCCGGATCGCTGTTTATCGCGATGGAGTATGTCCCCGGAGTTCCGCTGTCGACGCTGATACGGGCAGTCCGAAATCGACCTGCCGGACAAAAAGCAAGCCAGGCATGGGCTGAATGCCTGGCCTCGGGCAAGGCGCCTGAAGACAGTGAATCGCCCGATCGGACCAGGGAGACCGCCGCTCTGGATTCGCAGTATCTGCACACGTGCCTGTCGATCGCCGGCCAGATCGCCAGCGCGCTAACCCAGGCCCACGATGGCGGAGTGATACATCGCGACATAAAACCGGCGAACATTATCATCTCATCCGATGGGCGCGCGCGGTTGCTGGACTTCGGACTGGCCGCGGTCCATACCGAACCGCACGTAACGGTAAGCGGTGAGTTCTTCGGAACGCCCCACTATGTCTCGCCCGAGCAGGCCGCCGGTAAGTCGGCGCTGGTCGGTCCGGCCAGCGACCAATATTCGCTCGGCGCGATGCTGTACGAGTGCCTGGCATTGCGTCCTCCGTTCGACGGCGACTCGATTTCCGTGGTGCTGTCGAACGTGCTTAATGAAGACCCTCGCGGCGTGCGACAGGTCAACCCCACGCTGCCCAGGGACATCGAGACTATCCTTGCCAAGACGCTGTCTAAGTGCCCGCAAGACCGTTACGATTCGATGACCGACCTGGCAGAGGATATCGAGCGATTCGCAACCGGTCGCCCAATTTTGGCAAAACGAGCCAACTGGCCTCAGCGACTTGTGAAATGGGCGCGCAGACGACCGGCTGTGGCGACTCTGCTGGTGCTGATCGTTGCGATGCTGATTGGAGGCGCTGCGCTATGGTCCTGGCAGGAGCGTCAGAAGCGCCTTGCCGAACAAACCGTAAGCCAAACCGAAGTGAAGGCGAAAAAGGAGCGCGCCGAACGAATCATCCAAACCGCCACCGCCGAACAGTGGCAATATGCGCGTTTAATGGTCGAAGCCGACCGCCAGTGGCGCGCCGGAGATCCGACAGAAGCCAAGCGGCTGTTGGCTGAAACGCCAAAACAATGGCGTCATTGGGAGTGGAATCTGCTGAAATGGAAATGCAACCCCGAAAAACTGCTTCTTCCCCGTCAAGACAGGGCGTCGTTCCTGTCCTGGAGCCCCAATGGGGAGGCCCTTGCTGTGTTATCCCATGGCAATGTGCAGATTTGGGATTTGGCGACGGGCAAACTCTCGTGGAAGCGGAGATCATCGCATAGTTATCGGCCTGGGGGCGTAGCCTGGCTGGAGGGAGGCAAGCGGGTGCTTACCTGTGGCAACGGTAACGTGCATATTTGGGATGCGGCGAATGGAAAGCACTTGAAAGCCTTCTCCGTCGCACCGCCAGAGGCGAAGAAGACCGGACGGGCTGTCCAGGAGTTAGCGGTCAGCCCGGACGAGCGTCAGATTATCATCGTGGGAGGAAAGTTCCGCGACAGCGGTTGGGTCGGCCTGCACGATCTTGCCACCGGTAAACTGTCGAAGACATATGTCGGTCATTCCTCGAGCATTAATGCGGTCGCCTTCAGTCCTGACGGGAAGGGTTTCGCCACTGCCGGAGAGGATGGTATAGCCATGCTGTGGGACTTCGCCAAGGATCAGCCGATCGCCCAGATACGAGGTCATGGGGCCGGTTCTGCGTCGGTGTTCGACGTAATCTTCACGCCGGACGGAAAGCGACTGGTTACGACTGGCCGAGACGGTATGGTGCATTTGTGGGACCCGAAGACCTCAAAACTCGTGCGGTCATTCAAATCGACTGGCGCCAACATTCGTACAATATCGATCTCACCGGACGGCTCGAAACTGGCGGGAATCTCTGTTGACGGACTCGCGCCGCTGTGGGATATCGCAACAGGTAAGATCATCACACAGTTCCGAGGTCACGGAACTATGTCGCAGTGCGTGGACTTCTCGCCGGACGGGAAGAGTCTGGCGACCGGAGACCAGCTCGGTATACGCATCTGGGATCTGCAAACGCGCCCGGAAGACGTGCAATTCGGAAGATTATCGGCCAGTCCGACATTCACGTGTGACGGGACAAAGATTGTGTCCCTCGGGGGACGGAATGAAGGCCTGCGTATCTTGTCGGCCGATGATAAGACAGTGCTGTACGACGTCAAGGAGCTCGGTAGCCTGGTATCCCATGTCGCCAGTCATCCGACCGATGCCAACCTGCTGGCGACCCTGAACATTCATGGAGGCCTTGACCTGTGGAATCTGGCCGACAACCGAGCGGAGTGGACGATTCTCGGCAACAATGTTGTCCGACGCGGACCGGCTTTCTCACCCGACGGGCGGGTCTTGGCTGTCAGTACCTGGGAGGCCTCGTCCCCAGAACCGCGGTCTGGCGCAGTTAGTCTATACGACACCGGCTCCGGAAAGCTGTTGAAGACCCTGACCTTCCCTCACCGCGCCTACATCATCTCGATATCTTTTTCCCCGGATGGTCTGTACGTGGCGGCCATCAACCAATACCGCCATCCCAAGGACAACAAAGTACTGCCGGGAGTCACGTTGTGGCGGTTGTCGGATGGCAAATACATCCGAACGATTTCCGGACAAGGCGACGGATTGTACACCTTTGCGTTCAGTCCCAACAGCAAGCTGATCGCCACAGGACACAACAACCATGTAATCCGTTTATTGGATGTCAAGACCGACGAGGTGCGTGTGGTGATGCACGGGCACAAGTCGCGAGTCGTTGCACTGGCGTTCAGTCCGGACGGACGCCGGATCGTGTCAGTCGGGCGGAAGGTTATAATCTGGGATCCGTTCACCGCCCAACCGGTAACGACCCTGCTTAACAATGAAGGCGAACGTAACCCGGAATTCCATTCGGTCGCCTTCAGCCCGGATGGGAGGTCCATAGCGGTCGGCGGATACAAGCGCCAGATGCGCATCTGGTCCATCCCCCAGAATCGCCCGACAAACCGCCAGCCGACCTCACGCCCCGCCGGCGCCCATTGACTTGCTCAACGCTACGATAGCGCGCGCTACGAGCATTCGCGTCGCGTCGGGTGTCAGTTCCAGTTTTTCCCCGGCCTGCTGGTAGCTCATTCCCTCGTATCGAACGAGCAGCATGGCCTCGCGCTGATTATCCGGCAGGGCGTCGATGGACGCCTCCAGACGTTCGATGTCCTCGATGCGAACGATCTTGCTTGCCGGCGAGAGCGTATTGCGGGCCAATTCTTTCAGCGGACCAAAGACCGAGTCGCCCGACGGTCCCGCCGCTTCCATCGGGCGCTCGCGAGCGGCGTCTCGCTTGGCGGCGTGAATATGGTCGGCCTGATCGCGGATTCGGTTCTCGATGATCTTGCAGAGCCAGTGGAAAAAATCTCCCTCGTTGTGGCAGGACACGTTGTCGAGTCCGCGCAGGGACGCGAGGAACGCATCCTGAACGATATCGACCGACTCGACCTTCGCTCGCAGCGCCCGCCCGAGACGCATGCGGACTACGGCGTGGGCCCGGTCGAAGTATCGGTCATACAGGGCGTCGATGGCCTGGCGATCACCGTCCCGGTATTGGCCCAGCAGATGCACGGTCGCGTCGAAGTCATGGTCGGGTTTCACGGCGCTGTCCTTTCGTGTGGATTTGGCCCTTCTCAGTATGGTAGCGAATTTTGGCCAAATCGGTAGATTTTTTCGAATTCCGCGTTCGCTCCGCCCCGCGATACCGCTGACAACCGTGAAAGCATAAGGAGATCAAAAATGAACATGGCACTGAGACAACACGCAACGCAGGATCAGGACGTATTCCACTTCGTTAGCACGCATCAGACAGTTAACGACCGCCGTGGATGCACCCGGATGCGTGAGCTGGCTCGCCTCTGGTGGCGAATTCACGCCTCTGTATCAGACACAATGACTGCCACTACAGACAGTTACGCACCCCAAGCCCAATATGTAGCATAGATTTCAGATTTTCCGCGTTCGGATTAAGCGGTGTTTCCGCTCCATACTTTGGAAAGCGAAGGAACAGAACAATGAACAGCAACCACAACACAACCCAGAGCAAGACAGAAGTTTTCGAGAGTTCATTAACCCCAAGACGTAAGGAGACTACCATGAAACGCATCAGCTACATCATTGGAATCGTATTGTTGTGCAGTTTGGCTGTAGAAAAGGCTGCGGCCATCAGCTACGTAACGTACCTGTCACCGGAAGAACGCCGTCAGCTCACTGCCGAATACAGCACCCTGACGGCCCAGAGGCAGCGGACGGCGAATGATCTCAACAACATGTGCCGCGTGCTGGCCAGCGCTCAGGAGATGTTCGTCTACAACCTGAAGGGTTCGAATCGTTGGGAATTCTGGACGACGAAGCAAGTGTCTGCTCATCTGCAGCGGATCTCGCGGAATCAGGCGACTTATCAATGGTTCTGGCGCAATCTGGCGGCACAACACCGCACTCACTGCCGCTTCATCACCCTTCAAGTCGTGCCTAACCTGCGTGCGAAACTCGATAAGATCAACAAGCGATTGGCCGTCATCAGCCGTCTGCTGGCCACTAACGTAGGCAACCAAAAAAGACCCAACCTGACCAATGTCGTGGTCAATAAGAGCCCGGTCTACGTCCGGATTTGGGATCACGGTGATCAGGATGGCGACATCGTAGCGGTATACGTCAACGGTATCTTCAAACGGAAGATCACGCTGAGTAACAGAGGTACGACCCTGACGCTGCCCCTGGCGTTCGGGCATCATCGCCTGCAAGTAGTCGCCCTGGAGAAGGGCAGCAAGGGGCTCAACACCGCGTCGGTCAAAGTCACCGGCGTCGTCAAGGGCAAACCCGAACAGGCCTGGAAGTTGGAAAGGGGCGAGCAAACCACAATGTGGATCACAGTGGGCAACTAGCTGCTCGTTGACCTGGCATGCTCACCGCCCCCGCGCTACGGCGCGGGGGCGGTGTTGTTGTATACCAATTCGGCGCCCGGGTGAAAACGCCTTTGGCGCCGGGGCTTATTCCACTTCGTTGGCACGCATCAGTCAGTTACGTAACACAGTCCCGAAATGTGGCGTGAATTTCAGGTTTTCCGCGTTCGGATCAGACACCATTTCCGCTCTATACCCTGGAAAGCGAAAGAACAGAACAATGAACAGCAACCCCAACACAACCAAAAGCAAGACAAACGTTATCGAGAGTTCATTAACCCCAAGACGTAAGGAGACTACCATGAAACGCATCAGCTACATCATTGGAATCGTATTGTTGTGCAGTTTGGCCGTAGAAAAAGCATCGGCCCTGACGCCGAAAGAGCGCCGTCTGATCACTAACGAGTACACCGCCCTGACGGCCCAGCGGCAGCGGACCCTGAAAGATCTCAACAACGTGTACCGCGTGGTGAACAACAGTCAGGAGATGTTCGTCTACAGCCTGAATGGTTCAAATCGCTGGGAATTCTGGACGACGAAGCAAGTGGCCGCTCGTCTGCAACAGATTTCGCGGAATCAGGCGGCCTATCGGGCGTGGTGGCAACACATGGCGGAACAACACCAGATTCACTGCCAGTACGTTATCAAACATCTCATGCCCAACCTGCGGACGAAACTCGATGCGCTAGACAGCCGATTGAAGCAGCTCAGCCGTATGCTGGCCGCCGGCAAAAGGGCTGTCCTGACTCCGGTTGTGGTCGGAAGGAGCCCGGTCTACATCAATATTCGGGACAGCCACAAACAGGATGGTGACATCGTAGCGGTGTACATCGACGGCGTCCTCAAACAGACGGTCAAGCTGACCAACAGAGGGACAACCCTGATGCTGCCCCTGGCGTTCGGGCATCATCGTCTGGAAGTAGTTGCCTTGAACACAGGCGACGAGGGGCTCAACACAGCGTCGGTCAAGATCTCCGGCGTCGTCAAGGGCAAACGCGACCAGAAGTGGCAGTTGCGAAAGAACGAACGAACCACCATGTGGATCAACGTACTGCCTCGCTTTTGACCTGGCATATTAATTCACCGCCCCCGCGCTGCGGCGCGGGGGCGGTGTTATTGTATTGGCCATTCGGCGCCGGGGCTCATTTCAGGCACGTAACGCTACCGTCATCGAAGGAGGCGATAATCTTACCGCCGTCGATCGCCAAACCGTTAAACGCAAGCTTGGAACCATACGTCTTATCCCAAACAGGTTTCCCGCCGGCGATTTCGATCGTCTGAACGAAACCTTTTGCCTTTCCCTCACCCGTAATCGCCCCGCCGATCACTACAACGTTGTTGCAGATTATCAGGGAGGTCACCTGGCGGTCCTTGGCTACGGCAAGCGTCCATTTCCTGCCCTTCTGCTGACCGTTGACGAGTTCGGAAAGCGACAGATTGTTGCGGTTATCGCAGGCGGCTACGTACTTATCGCTCCAGCTTACGGTATCGCCTCTGGACTTACCGAATCCGATGGCCCCGAATTTGCGATGGCCCACGCGCGTCCAGTTCCAACTGTAGATACCCTCCAGACCTGCGAGCGTGATCCCCGGGCCCTTACCGGCGGCGAGTCCGCCTTTTTCAAGGTCGAGGCTGTAACCCATGGTCTTGACGGCATCACCTTGCAGCGCCAATGCGTCATTCCGCCTGCCGCCACGACCGGCCTTGGGCACTGCTTTGGACCATAGCACCTTGCCCGTTTCCGGTACGAACGCCCTGGCCAGCAGCCCGCCGTCGGAGCCCTGGGTGCGACCGGCCGATGCGTATGCCTTACCCCTGGCCACCATCACGCCGCCAATCACCGGCCAGACCGATTCGACCTTACCGTACGACATCATACGCTTCTCTTCCGGTGCGATGCGCAGCTTGTAGATGAGCTTACCGGTCTTGATCTTGATCGCGTAGACGTATCCTGTGCGATCGCCCGCCAGGCAAATACCCTTGTACAACGTGGGCGAGGTATCCATCCTTCCGCCGGTCATGAACCGCCATTTGACGTTACCGCTCTTGGCGTTCATGGCGATGATTTCGTTGTGATCGATATCCGCTACGATCACCAGTTCCCCGACGGTGACCGGCGCGGTGAGCCTGGTGTTCAGGAATGACCGCCAGTCCCGCTGAACGGTTCCTTCGATTTTCTTTGTGGTAATCTGCTTGGTCCAAAGGGCTTCGATCTTCTCGGAGATGTCGCATGCGGCGCTGCTGGATCTGTTTGCATTACCGCGGAATGACGTCCACATCGAGGGGCTTGCAATACCGTCAACCGCTTCGTCGTACTTGGTGGACTCTTCGGGTTTGGTCGCGACTTCCATCTCCTCGGGCGTCGGGATCTTTCCGATCGGCGCAATGGCAATCAGTCCCGGTATCTGGGCCGGTGAGCAGCGGCACCAGTTCTGGGAGATGTAACCGGCGCCGTATCCCGGAACCGTCCCGGTCAGGCAACCGCCCCGTGCGCCACCGAAGTTCTGCTTTTCGGCGCCCTTGGTGATAGTTCCGCCCCGATTGTTCAGTTGTATCTGGCCGACACGCATGACCGGCGTGCATATGTGACCTCGGAACCGGAAGAAGTTTTTCCCGGCCGCCGTGGCTTTGTCGCCCTCGAGAACCTTTCCGCCCTCCCCCGACAGCAGCGCCACCTTGTTGCGACCAGCGTACGCGACCGCCAGCGCGCCAAAACCTGCGGCTTCGAGAGTGATATTCTGGTTCTTGGCGTTGAAGGATTCGTCCGCAACTTTCCAGAGTACTTTACCCTTGGCCAGATCGAGGGCGATTACTTTTTGCGAGGGACGTTTTTCTCCCCTCTTGCCCGCTTCACGCGGGTCATCGGCGTCCCTGCTGACCACGTACACGCGCCCGTCGGCGATTCGCAGGGACGTGCCCAGGATATCCTGCTTCCACAGTTGCTTACCGGACTTGTCGTCGTAGGCTTCGATGGTTCCCTTGGCGATCGCCCAGTCCATGCGTCGCCGGTCGTAGCGGGCAACCGAGCCCATCGACTTTCCGCCCTTCCACGTGGTGGTGACGACAATACCTTTGCAAGCCGCTATGGCGCCGGGGATATAAACAGTCGCCAGCTCGCGCAGAACTTTGCCCGTTCGAGTGCTGAGAACCAGCATCTTCCCGTTATCGCCGGCTACATAAACGTGCTTACCGATCGAAATCATCGGCGCGAGGTTCTCGATGTAGAGTCCACCGTAGTATGTCTCGCCAATTTTCGTCCGCCAGAGCATTCGCCCGTTGAAGGCGTCGCGGCAGGTGAGGTACTGGGCGGTTCCGTATTTTGATTTCCATCCAGCCCCCAGGTTTTCGACGACGCCCGTGGAGAACGAGAAGCATCGCCCGTCGTTCAGGAGCAGCGCCCGCGTCGAGGAGTACCGGTTGGCGGCTCGCACGGGATTGTTGAAGTTCATCGGGAGCCCCGCGTTCCACCTGAAGCCCACGGGAAGATCGAACACCGTGTCTGTGGATACAGGCACGCCGTCGGCGCCGTGATACTGGTGGGTCCAGATGTCCATTTTCTTCGGCAGCGGTATCTCTTCGATGTTCTTTATCTTTCCGCCTGCACACGTGATCAACCGCCCGTTGGGGGCCAGGCATCGCTTGGCTTCTTTGGCGGAGAATCCGGATTTGGTGGCCTTTGCGAGATCCATGACGACCAAGACGTTGACCATGTAGTCGCGATACGGCAGCTTGGTCAGAGAGAGTTGTTCGGCAGTGACGCAGCCCTTGACGCCCGCGGCGGCGATGGCCTTGTTGATATCCGCCACTTCACCCTTCTTGCTCGCGATCACATGCACCAGCGAGTTACCGTTCTTTCCCAGGTCGGTCGCCAGTTGCGCAGCGGCGGGGTCTCCGCAGGCTACCACGACGAACAGTCCACTGGTCTCCCCGTAGGAGTCCAGTATCTTCTGGGCATCCGACGCGCCCAGAGCAAGCCCCGGCGCCAGCGCCGCCAGACATACCAGTGAAATCAGAACGGTCGTGAAAACTCTGCATGTTGCATGCTTCATGGTTCAATGCTCCTAAAATATCAAATATCCAGTATAAAACGTTGGGGGGTTGGTTCATCCGTTGATGGCAAGTCAGCCCATAGGATACAAGTTACCGCCACATCGTTACAAGAACAAAGAATCAGCCCGATCGACCCCCAGGCAAAGGTTACGTTTGTGCGGTGATAGTGGTATGGTATCCATACCATGGCGAGATTCGTTGGGTATCTGGCGACGTTGGCGATGTTGGCGACACTCCCGGGCTGTCGCAAACCGCCCGAGACACCCCCCGCGGTCATGACATACCGAATAGCTGTCAGGATGAAATTATCAGTCGCGCTGTCCATACTCGCCGACGCCGACGCGGAAGATATGTGTCTGGACTATGACATGGCGCTCTCGGGGCAGAGCGGGAACGATGCGGGCAAGGTCTCTCGCAGCGGATGCTATCGCCTGCCGGACGACACGGCCGTTTGGCTCGTGTCGCGAGGCCCGCGCGACGGACTGGATGAACGTTTCGTTGTGACTTCCATATCACTGGGAGGGGCAGACGAGTTTATAAAAGCGCGTTCGCAACGAGATACATTCGTGAAGCATCGAGTGCAGCAACTCACGATGTCGAATGATGGAGTGATCGGTTTCATAACGCACAAAGAACCCGACATGGAATAGCCGTGAAAAGGAAGTATGCGATGAGGGCGACGGCGGCGATATCGTTTGGTGTGATTGTCTTCACTCTGGCTGCAGGTGCGGGGGCGGGCGGGAAGATTCTCTACGTTGCCCCCGGCGGATCGGATACGAATCCGGGCACGAAGGACCGCCCGCTGGCCACGCTGGCGGGTGGGCGAGATACAATTCGCAAGATTAAGACGACCGGAGCCCTTCCGACCGGAGGCGTGATCGTCGAGTTGGCGGGGGGAACCTACGAACAGGCGACGGTACTTGCCCTTACCGCGGCGGATTCCGGTACGGCGGGCGCTCCGATCGTCTATCGCGCCGCGGCGGGCGCAGAAGTCCGCGTGAGCGGCGGAAGGACGGTGACAAACTTCCGGGCGGTTACCGACAAGGCTGTCCTGGGGCGCCTGGATGAGAAGGCGCGCGGTAAGGTCCTGCGAGCGGACCTCAAAGCGCTGGGAGTCAAAGACTACGGATCCGCCGGCGGGGGCCTGGAACTGTTCTTCCAGGACCGGGCGATGACCCTGGCCCGCTGGCCGAACGAGGGGTTCGTGAAGATCACCGGACTCGTCGGCGGAAAACCGGTCAACGTACGCGGAACGAAGGGCGACAAGGTCGGGAAGTTCATGTACTCCGGGGACCGCCCCAAACGCTGGGCGGGCGAGAAAGACATATGGGTACACGGGTACTGGTTCTGGGACTGGTCCGACCAGCGACACCGGGTCGATTCGATCGACGCCGCCAGGCGGATCATCTCGGTCAAACCGCCTTATCACAGATACGGTTATCGCGTGGGGCAGTGGTTCTACGCGTTCAACGTGCTGGCTGAGCTGGATCGCCCCGGTGAGTGGTACCTCGACCGCACCGCGGGCATGCTGTACTTCTGGCCGCCCAGCGACCCGGCGAAGGGGCGTGCGGAAGTGTCGGTCGCCAAGGGCCTGCTGAGCATGCGGGGGACTTCGCACGTGACATTGCAGGGTCTGACGTTCGAGGCTGCCCGCGGCACGGCCGTGACGATCGCGGGGGGAAAAGCCAATCGCGTGATTAACTGCGTGATGCGTAACATCGGCGCCTGGGGGGTGAGAGTCTCGGGCGGGAGCGGTGCGGTCGTGACGGGCTGCGAGATATACCAGAGCGGCCAGGGAGGCATCGCCTTGTCGGGCGGTGACCGCAAGTCGCTGACGCCGGCGGGGCACGGGGCGATCAACAACCACATCCACCACTACGGGCAGCGAGACAGGATGTACAAGCCGGCGATTGCTCTGTCCGGTGTGGGGCTCGGCGCGAGCAATAATCTTATCCACGACGCTCCCCACATGGCGATCATGTTCAGCGGTAACGATCACGTGATCGAGCTTAACGAGATCCACCGCGTCTGTCTGGAGTCCAACGACGCCGGGGCGATCTACGCCGGGCGCGACTGGACGATGCGAGGCACGGTGATCCGACATAACTACCTGCACCACATCACCGGTTTTCGCGGGCGAGGGTGCGTGGGGGTGTATCTCGACGACATGTTCTGCGGTACGCGGATCGTGGGCAACGTGTTTTACCGGGTGACGCGGGCGGCATTTATCGGCGGAGGGCGCGACTGCGTGATAGCCAACAATATCTTCGTTGACTGCAAGCCGGCGTTGCATATCGACGCCCGCGCTACCGGATGGGCGGGCTACCACGTGAAGACCACGATGACCACGCGCCTCAAGGCCATGCCGTATCAAAACGCCCTGTGGCGAAAGCGATATCCGAAGCTGGTCGATATTCTCTCCGACGCGCCGGCGGCGCCGAAGGGCAACGTGGTGGCCTGTAACATCAGCGTTGGCGGGCGGTGGGACGGCGTCCACCGTTCGGCCCGGAAGTACGTAACATTCGAGGACAATCTGATCGACAAGGATCCGCACTTCGTGGATCGCGCCAAGGCGAACTTCCAGTTGCGTGACGACTCGCCGGCCTACAAGATGGGATTCAAACGGATCCCGATCGCGAAGATCGGGCTGCTGACCAATCCTTAGTTGCAAGTTTCTCTACTTCGGACGGCAGGTTTCTACTATTTCATTGATGTGTGCGGCATCACCTGCCCGGCAGCTTCCACTCGGTAGCGACCGCCGCTTAAACCCCGGATTCAGTTTGCCCGACGCGCCGCATCGGATACAATCATTGCAAATGCCCTGCCACGATCGCGTGGAAAGACGCTATCCAGAAAATATCGGTTAACTGGAGGCAACCTATGAAACAGGATATTCCGTTTCTAGCCTTGGGGGCATGGCTTGCATTGGCGATGGGAGCCTGTGCGGAGGCCAAACCGCGCGACTTGAAGCCGCGTGATCTGACACCCGTGAGCTGGAAGAAGGCAAAGGCCCACGCGCCGGTCGAGATCGTGCGCGACGGGAAGGCGCGGGCGGTGGTCTATGTGGCCGATCGCAATCCAAGCGCGACGCTCAAGCGACTGGTTGGCGAAATGGTGGAGGTCATCCGCCTGAGCACCGGCGTAACGCTAAAACGGGTGGCCGAACCTCCGCCGGCCGACAGGCCCGCCATCATGATCGGCGACTGTGGGGAAACTCGCCTGGCCGGCATCGCGGCGGCGAAGATTCCGATCGAAGGGTTTGTCGTCAAGACCGTGGCGAACCGCGTCTATCTCGTGGGCAGCACCCGCAAGTTGCCGGCCGGCAGCACACGGTGGGCGCCCTGGTCCAACGAGGGATCGGCGTGGGCCGTGGCGGACTTCCTGGAACGGACCGTCGGCGTGCGCTGGTATTGGCCTGCCAAACTCGGCGGACGGACCATCACCCCCGCCGGATCGCTGGTCATACCTCCAATGCACTACAGCGATCGACCTGTCTTCCGCCTGCGTGAGTATTACCCGTCGCACGGCTGGAAGCTTCCGACCAAGGCGCGATCGTCCGACAAGGTCCCGCTTGCTTTCCCCAAGGGCGCTATCCCCAAGGGAGTTGCAAAGATCCCTATGGAAACTTACCTTCCGCTCGTGCGTCAAGGGTGCAGTTGGCCTTACAAGATCAAAGTCCACCAGCCCCAACATCCCCCGAGGCGTCCTCCTGAGAAATGGACCCAAGACCAATACAGGCAACTGCTCGCGCTCAAGAAGGACGGAACCCGGGATCCCAAGATGTTCTGCTACAGTTCGCCGAAGACACTGGAGTTTCTCCTGGCCGGTTGCGAAAGGGCCTGGGACAAGGGGAAGGGTTGCTCGTGGGTTACTTCCACGTGCGTAACGGTTTCCCCTCCCGATCGGCCGGTGGACTGCTGTTGTCCCACCTGCCGGGAAACGCGCGCCAAGGCCGACAAGTTCTTCGACGCCGGCAGCGTACGCTGGTTCAGGGGCCCTTCACTGATCATGGCGCTGTTCGCCAAACGCTTGTGCCAGGCCGTCAAGAAACGCTGGCCCGACAAGAAGGTGATCTACCTGCCGTACTGGAACTACCAGGAATGTCCCACGAAACTGGATTTTCCCGACAACCTCGTTGTCCAGGTCGCGATGACGACCTGGCCGATGCCCTTGCGCGCTCAAGCTGAGATTCGCCAAGGCTCCATAGGGACCCTGCGGGCATGGCGGTCCAAGGCGTGCCTCCCGATCACCATGTGGGACTACTGCGTCGGATGGACCTACGGTCCGTATCAATACCCGCACGTCGTGGCCGATTTCTACCCGAAAGTTAAGGATATCGTATCTGGGGTGTTCATCAACGGCGAAAACCTTGGCGAGTGGACCAACACTGCCCCGACGCTCTATGTCTGGATGAAGTCGATGTGGAACCCTGAGTTGGACGTAGATGCGGTGCTCGACGAGATGTGCCGGCGCCTATTCGGCAAGGCCGGCCCCACGGCGCGAGAAATGGTTCGCCTGGAGTGCGATCTTTGGGAGAAAGGCCAATGGCGAACCAGCCGCGTCAAGGTACCGGGCGGATGGCCCGTGCCTAAACGATTGTTCGCTATGGCCTGGACGCCGGATCACGTGCGGAAGCTGAAGGCGCTTCGCAACAAGGCGCTGGTCGAGCTGGCCGACGATCCGGCCGCCAAGCAGCGATTCGCTTATTGGACCTGGACCTTCGACGCCTTCCTCAAGGACGCCGAGGAGGTCGAGCTGATGAACCAGTTCAAGAAGCTCGCCAACGGCCCGTGGAAAGAAGCTTTTAACGATCCCCCCGCGGGCAAATGGCAGG
>CAZSLS010000021.1:0-50682 GCA_964607575.1 uncultured Planctomycetaceae bacterium
ACTTAGCAAAAGCTATCCCAGGATTCATCCCGCTATGGGATGGCTGTGAAACAAAAACTATTGTCGATAGCATCACGCGTGCATGGGGTGACACGCCGAACAAGAAGTTCACGGCTGAACTCACTGCGACCAAAGCGAAACTCGACGGGATTCTCGATAATGCAAGCACGTTGAAGCCCGAGAAGCGGGATACCGCCTTGGCCGATGCCCTATCGAAAGTCAAATCATTCTACGATACACTCGCCGGCGAGATCAGCGCAAGGGTCGAATCTGCGACCGCGAGTACTAATCCAAAGATCGTTACTAAGGATGAGAAGAAAGAGGCAATCAAGTCGCTGACACAGACCGTGCTTACCAACACAATCGCGCCACTACTGGCCAAGGCACGTCAAAGCCTCACGCGCTACGAAAATGCAATTGCAGTTATCGGAGACACGAATCCATAGCAGCTCGGCCGACAATCGCGAAGGGTTGGTATGACCGGCTCGGACCTTCAACGGGAGACCCGGAAATGAACGAACCAGGCGAACACATTAACGTTCACTGTCATTTGCTGAACTTCGACTTCGTGCCCGATGCCTTTTTCAAAACCAGGGCGCCGGTTCGTGAATGGATGATGCGATCCGATTGGTTCAAGTGGGCCGCCGGTCTCGTATCGGCCATCCCGTGGGTCAAGCAAAAGAGGCTCGGGGAAATCGTGGAACTGATGAACCAACATATCGACCAGGTCGCCGATACGCTAATCGAAGAGATGGACGATTCCGGGATCAGCACGAGCATTCCTCTGATGATGGATCTGGAGATCGCCTCGTCGAAACAGAAACCCGAGTGCCCGTACCGCTACCAGGTCCAGTTAATATCAGACATCGCCGCAAAACATCCCGGGCGGTTAATGCCGTTTATCATGTTCGACCCTCGTCGACCTGACGCCGCCGATCTCGTAATCCGGGCCGTCGAGAGCATGGGCTTCCTTGGGATCAAGATGTACCCGGCCCTTGGATACCATCCGGACCCGGATTCGGTCTACAACGAATCGCGGACCAACACCGCACTGCGCAAAGTCTACGAGCACTGCATCGAAAGGAAAATCCCCATCACCACACACTGCTCCAGAGGCGGGGCCTACGGTAGCGATATGACAAGATACAAGGATGTTGCAACGTGGCTGTCCTCCCCCGCCGGTTGGAAAGGAGTACTGGAGGCCTTTGGGGAGTTGTTCATCAGTTTCGCACACTTCGGCGGGGCTCGCGATTTAGCGAAACTCAACGGCATCGAGGGCGACTGGTCCGATGCGATTATCGACCTGATGGGCCGCGGAGAATTCCCGAACGTTTATGCCGACATTGCCTATCACGACAAGGCCCTCCTGGACGATACTTCCGAGCAGTACTTCCGGCGGCTGGAGGGTTTATTGGGAGATGTGGAAAATATCAACGTGGCAGATCGCATCCTTTTCGGCACGGACTGGCCCATGACTCGCCATACATGGACGGAATCTGAGTACACCGAACCGTTCCGCGACAGACTCGGTAAGGCTTTCGACACGATCGCAATCCAGAATCCACGCAGTTTCCTTTTCCCGGACAAAAAACTCCCCGACAGGATACAGGCATTCTTTAAGGCAAGAGGCATTGGCAGAGAAAGGCTGCCTCAGTGGATGCAGAATATGTGGAATTGAAACCCGCCCAACAATATTCGCAGAGACAATTAACTCGCTGACAACGAGGTGCTCGATGAGCAATGAACAAATGAAGACAACCCTTTTCTGGGTATTCGTTGGAATCTTTGTCGCAACGGCCGTTGCTACATTGGGAGCGATGTTTCACATGCCCGGATTCACAAACGTTAGTCAGACGACCGAGAAAACCATGCGCATCGCGCTTATCCTCGAGGTTGTCGTGGTCATCATGGGCCTGGCAAGATTACTCTTCTTCGGCTCGACGGACTTTATCAAGTTTGTCAAAAAAGACGAACCGGGTATCTGGGAAGACTTCGTCGGATCGTATGCGGCCTTCAACGCACCGTGGCTTCTGGAATTCACTTCGGGCGGAAAGTTGACCAGCACGTATGTACCGATTCACCAGAGGCGGATGGCTAATACCGCTCTGACGTCAGTGGACTACGTATACTTTGCCGATGGCGCGTTTGCGGGCGACGGGCAATCGGAATCCTGGCGCCGATTTGAACGGTTCGTGAGATTCGAGGCTATGGTCTTCTACGGCCTGTCGCAAACGCAGGTAGAAGGACCTAGTTTTGCCGATCTGATGAAAGAGAAGATCAAGGGTGATCAACCGGAGACTCTGTCCAAACTCGGGGCATATCTCTGCGAAGGCGAGATGCCTTCAATGACTTTCTTCTGCGGATACAAGAGCCCCGGGAAGAAGGGCAAGAAGCATGATCCAAAGAAGGAGCCGGCCAAGAATATCAGGGAATGCCTCTGGTATGTGGCAAGCGAACCGTTCTACAACAGGGGCAACCCAGAGAACATATTCCACATAAGGGAAGGGGGTTTCTGGAGCGATCTGTACAAAGTTTTTCAAAATGCTATTCGTACCGAAACGCGGCTATGCGGGCCTGCTGTCTTCCAGAAATACGTCGATGTCATTCGAGAAAGATCTCAGCCCGGAAAGCGTGCAGGCGATTCAAGCACATCGACGAAAAACTGAATCGGGGACGCTCATGCGAGAAGAGCAGGAAAAAATCGCCGCCCGTCGCGGACGCGACGAACAGTACAAACACCAGTACCTCATGACCGAAATAGTAGAAGATTGACAGGTAACGGTATGGTAGCTGGCAACGGTAATTGCCATGCCCCCGCTTACTACTGGATTGTCGCCCCGACCATTTCGGCGGGTTGCCTGGACAGAACGGCGGTGAACCAGAATGTCGAGCCTTGGCCTTCGGTGCTGTGGACGCCGATCTGACCGCCCATCAACTCGGCGATCTGCTTGGAAATCGCCAGGCCCAGGCCCGTCCCGCCGTAGTTGCGGGTCATGGATGAATCCACCTGCGAGAACGACTGGAACAGGCGGTCCATGCGTTCGGGCGGGATGCCTATCCCCGTGTCGCAGACGGAGAAGTTGACCGTCGCCCGCGTGGCGGTGTCCTCGATCGTCGAGACGGTAATCGACACGGACCCGCTGTCGGTGAACTTGACGGCGTTACCCGCCAGATTGAGCAGCACCTGGCGCAATCGACCCGGATCGCCCCGCACCAGCAGCGGAGTTCCCGGATCGATGAAGCACGAGAGTTCCAGACCCTTGCCCCCCGCCTCGCCGCAAAGCATGTCCCTGATCTCATCCACTACCGCGCCGAGGTCGAAGTCGATCGTCTCCATTTCCATCTTCCCGGCTTCAAGCTTCGAGAAGTCAAGAATGTCATTGATTACCGTCATGAGCTGATTACCGCACGTCCGGATGATCTCGGCGTATTCCTTCTGATCGTCGCCCAGGGCGGTTTCCATCAGCAGTTCGCTCATACCGATCACGCCATTCATCGGTGTGCGGATCTCGTGGCTCATGTTCGCCAGGAACTCGCTCTTGGCCTGGTTGGCGGTCTCGGCGTCCTCCTTGGCCAGGGCGAGTTCCCTCTCCCATCGCTTTTGGACGGTAACGTCGCGGACCGTCGCCTGCAGAGCCAATCGACCGCCCAGAGTCACCCTGCTCAGCAGGACTGTCGCGTCAAACTCGCTACCGTCAATCCGCCTGTGACGCCAATCGAAAAAGTGAGAGCCCTCTTCGGTCGCGATCGACATCATCTCCTGGGCCTTCCGGTCCGATGCGACACCGTCGCTCTGGAATTCCGGCGACAGGGATGCCGGCGTGCGGGAGATGAACTCCTCCTCATCGCAACATCCGAAGATTATCACCGCGGCGGCGTTACCGCTCAGAAAACCGTCTTGCGGCGTCAGCGTCATGATCGCGTCGGCGGAGGAGTCGTACAGCAACTGATACTTGTCCTTACTCTCCCGCAATTCCTGCTCGGACCGCTTGCGATCGGTAATGTTCGACAGGGATACGATCGCATACTTTCCGCCGGAGATCGTCACGGGCTCGGCGCTGATCTCGAGCCATAAATCCGCTGGCGAACCGTCGATAATGAGAACGCTCTGCACTTCAAGCCCGCAAACCGACTCACCCGAATGGAAAACACCTGTAATGGCGCCGCGGATCGGGCATGTCAGGCATTCCGGCCCGCCTCCGCAACCGGCGGGGCTACTGACAGCATTGATGCAACCCAGGGCGTCGCCCGGTTGACGATTGACCATCTCTGATGCCGTCTGGCCGACCAGCTTGGCGACAACATCGTTTACACGAACGATCCTCGCGCTATCATCCATCAGCATCATGCCCACAGGCGAGGCCTGCAGGGTCGCCGCCAGATTCTCCCGCTCGTCGGCAAGGTCTGCCTCGACCTGCTTGCGCTCCTGAATCTGCCGGCTGAGAGGGCGGAACAGGAGCAGGTACAGGACCGGTAGAGTCGGAACCATCAGCGATGCGGCATCGAGAAGTGCATGTGCAATAACCGGCATCTCGGGCATACTGGCCATGGCGAACATCACCAGAACCTCGCCGACAAACACCACCACCGCCGTAATGACAAAGAACCGAACCGGAGACGAAAGTCCGGATATCGAGAATCCAGAGCGGCGCACCTCGCCCCGCCGCTTGTCAGCGCTCAGACCACTGTCCAGTCCTCGCTTCTTGGTCAATCCCATGGCGCCCATCTCCACGCAAGGGCGTAACTCCAGCCCCGCGTTGCCCATACGGATATTCCCGCCGACGAGATCAACCTGGTGACAGGACAAGCCCCCTTGCGGACCGACTGATACTCCAAGGTCAAAGTTTTCGCTGGTGCGGATTCCAAGGAAGCGTTCCCTTCGTTTCCAGACCACACCCACGCCCATGCAAGAAAACGGCACCCGTAAGAATAATATCGACAGGCACCGGAGGCCTGTTAAGTACTAAAAGGATGAAATACCGTAAAAATCTACAGCAATCGGAGCCACTACGCCCCATTTGCTCCTATTCCTTCCCTTCCAGAAATTCCAGAATCCGCTTTTCGCTTACACTGCCTCGGGCGCCATGGCCACCGTCAACGACTTTATAGTGAATAATGTCACCGTCGAGATAACTGAAAATCTCTAGTTTCCCGTCAATCTTAGTCGGCTTGGTCAGCTTCTTTCCTTTGTAACCCATATGCCTGGCCCAGAGAAAGATGGACTCTTCAGCGTCAACAAACCGCAGCTTGCCGTCTTTAGCTCGAATAGCTCTTGAAGGTCCGCCTTTGTACGGGACAAGACGATCGTTCGTACCGGAGATGTTCATCAGCCTCTTTCCGGTCATCGGTTTGGCGATGACTTTGTAGTTATTGTCGTCGCCCCTGACTTTGAAGTTTGCGCCGTCATGCTGATAACCGTTCAATGGGCTGGCGGCTGAAATGTAGTTCCTGATACCGGCGAGCCTGGTTTCGCAGGCGATCTGATTAACCAACGCCGCGCCATTAGAATTTCCCATGATGCTTACATTATCTTTCTGCACATTACCGTACTTGGAGATCTCCTTAACGATCGCTTCGATAAAACCGAGATCGTCCGCTTTCGAGCGTTCGGAGACAATATTCCAGCTCGCCTTGTAACCATTGGGGAAAATCGTGATGTACTTTTTCCCCAGCATGCTGCCGGCCCTGGTGTATCCGCGCATCGATCCCCTGGCGTTTCCGCCATTACCATGCAGGAATATGAACACCGGTAAGGCCTTCTTCTTTTCGCCCTCGGGAACATTCACAAAATACGGACGCTTGTAATCAGTCTCCTGCGACCACGATTGAGTTATGAAGTATTCCCCCGACTGCAGTTTCCTGGCGGAACCGGAGCTGTCCGCTGAAGGTTTTTTGGTATCAGTTTTCTTGCGGGACTGAGCAAACACCCAGTCCAACAGTCCCTCCTGAGCCCATGCCTTAGCAGGCGTGGAGGCATGATTCGCTCCTTCGAAAATAGTTGTCCGAACCGACGTTGAGCCCAACTCCTTGAGCGCTTTTTCCATCTGGGGAATTCCCCGAGCGCGCCGCCGGTCTCCCGTTCCGACCATGGCCCAGATCGGTAGATCCACCATGTCTTTGAGTTTGCTGAGATTGGCGATGAAAGCTACCGGGACTATAGCGGCAAGACGCTTGGGTGACGTCATCGCCCAGTCCCAGGTACCCTTGCCCCCCATACTGTAGCCGATGCAGTAAACGCGGTCTTCATCAATGTCGCTGTTGGTGCTCAGTATATAGTCGAGCATCTTGTTCAGGGAGGCCGGGTCCCAAAGACTGCGGCTGTGCGGGACCAGGATCTTGGCGACGTGCCTGCTGTTGGCGGGTGTCATAACCCATTTGACGTCTCTGTTCCCTTTGAAAGCCGAAATGTCCTTCTTCCTGGTCCCTCCCGCGCCGTGAAGGAGAACGATCAGCGGGGTCTTGCCTTCAGGTTTTTTGATCGGGTGATAGAGCAGGGCCTGCTTGCTTAGATCCTTGAAGGCGGCCTGGACGTTTGGGGGAAATGTCACAACTTCCAAACGCATGTCTACTGGCCCGCCGCCCTCGCCGGCTTGGCGGATCTTCATGAGCTTCTGACGCTGCTCCCTGGTGAAGATTTTATAGATATCCTTCCTCATCTTCACCATGATCGCCCTGCGATCTTCGCCCTTTGCGCCCCTGGCCGCAGCCGTCGCAGCCTTGCTGATGCCCTCGATCTCCTTCTTCTGCGCGTCGCTCAGGCCGATGTCGGGCAATACTACGCGCCCGGCGGGTCTCCGGCGCGGTGCTGCTTCAACGTGGACGGTCCCCATAATTGCCAAAGCGGTTAGAAGTAAGGTAGGGATTTTCACGGTGTTTTCCTTTTTATCCACTGACAGATTAGTATGTACATTCCTATATTAAGCTAACTTCTTTCCGGGTTCAATTCCAAGGACATCCCCGAGTTGAATTCCCCGGTTGAGTTTGGGGTCCCGATCGGGGTGCATCGGCGCCGCGAGTGGACACACCGATACCGCAGTCGCAGGGTCATGGGAGCAATACCGCACCCCCCGACGGTAGTCGGACCAGTCACAAAGCAATCAGCCATCACGTATGACCTGCACGGATCGAGAGATTCTCAGATTCTCAGTCCTGATCGCTATCGGTCGCGTGAATGCGAAGATGCGGGCGGTGACGATTGGGCGCCTTCACCGGACAGTCCGCCCCGCTGCTTTGGGAAACCTTATGCTCGCGAGCGTAAGGCCACAGCGACGCTATCACCACGGGAAGAAGATACGCCCTGGAACCCCCGATCTGCCGGATGATCCTGCATGCCTCATCCACAAGCGGAGCGGCCAGCGCATCGTACTCTTCGTCTGCAAGTGCTACAACGTTCCTATGCATAATCCACCTGACAATTCATCTGCGAGCCCTCCCTGGCCGCCCGGTTTTTCGAACGCCCCCAACCCCAGTCGCTACGATGTTAACATAGTACTCTCCATGCGGTTTCATGTCAACGGTATTCCAGACGATTTGCGCGTATTTCTGCCCCCGCCTGCAAGCACTTCGGCGGCCAAAACTCCCCTTGGGCATTTTCTTGGTTCTTCACTTAATACCGGGGAAGTGGACCGTGGACCGCGGACGGCGGACGGCGACGGATGAATATCCAACAGCCTATGAGTTATTCTTACATGTCAGCGATAGAACAACCTGTTATATAACGAGTTAATTGGCTGTGACATATCAGACGGCGTCAAATACATTTGTGAGAAAGCTCCGGGACGGAGCAGATTGCTGTAACCGATTTGCCTGCAATTGGTTCTGATAAAGAGACGAGTAAGTGTCAGCGGTTTATCGGGCCGGCGAGAGGTTCACAGTTCTCGCATGTGTGACATATGACGACGGCGGGCGATATATCACATCTGTCAACGCCTATATGTTCACAAGTGCCCGTCCGGATGGACAATAGCATCGTCACGATCGCGTCTCATACGATACCACCGGCAAGCGGGCGCCGCCGGAACGGCCGGGAGGGTGTGAACCATGTGTGACACCCGCCCAAAATACGTCCCCCTGCCGGCATCCAAAACCGGCGCGCTTGCCATTGAGGCCGCCCTCAATATCCCCTGACATCCTTCAACCACTTCTTCATCTTCGCCGGGGCTTTGTCGTCTATCTCCTCTTTGGTCCGGTCTTCCCAATCCGCCGAGCTGTGATACTTCAACATCTGCTGGAATTCCCACAGGCCCTTGCCCGGAGCGTTCTTCACGCCTTCGGGCGGGCGCTGCTGAGTTTGAGTCAGCGCCGGCGGCACCGGGGCGATCTTGCTGAAGTCGTCGTGGACCTTGCGGTATATGCGGAAATGATCGAGTCGCCCGGCGAAGAAATCGTCCTTCTTCCTCCCGCAGCCGATGAAGTTGCCAACAGGCAGGTCGCCGATAAACACCATGCGCGGGCTGAACGCAAACGCCTTGGCGCCGACCTTCTTCCCGTCGATGTAGATCGAAGCGGTAGAACCATCCATTTCGACACGCACGCTGACCCACTTGTCGGCGCCAATTGCCTTCGACGCCGTGAGAAGCAAGGTCTTACCACCGTGCCTGGCGATCAGCGCCGGCTTGCCCGTTCGCACGCCGATCGTCAGATAGAAACATTCGTCGAAGCCCGTACCGAAATCGAATACCCGCCCGCCACCGGACCGATTGATGAGCATGTCGATAGTCAGCGCACCGAAATCCGCCACCGATGGCGGCGCCTCGGCGTATTGATTCTTCCCATTGAAGGCAATGCAACGGCGCCCGTCGGCGTCGGCGAACTTCGGTCCTCCGTGGAGAATACCGTTGTTGTTCACGTAGGAATCAGCGAGCGTTACGCCCTGGGGCTGGTTGAACTCCCAGTTGGCGTAGAGCGACCCGGCATCGATGCCGTTCTTCAACGATTGCCTGTGCCTGCGCGCCGGGGGATTCACGAATCGCCCCACCTTGAACTCGCCCTTGTCGCCGACATTAAGCGTTGGCGTATAGTCGACCACCACGCCGCCGGTAAGCGTCATGTCCGAGCCGCGAAGCTGCACGAACGCATCGCCCTTGATCACCGCGCTGCCGGTGATCTTGACGCGGCGCTTACCCGGATTCTGGCGCGTGTAGCTGGTCGTGCTGACAGTGGCCGCTTCCAGGATCCGGGCATCGCCGCTCAGGTCGATACCCCCGAACACCCACGCCTTTCCGCCGACCTTGGCGTTTTCGGAAATCACCGGCCCCGGGCCGAACACTACCGCCGATCCCTTGATGCAGGCGTTGCCTTCCACGCGGGCCTCGCCGAGGACCATCGCATCGGGTCCCACGTAAGCGGTCTTGGCGACGCGGGCGTTGTCGGAGACAAACCCGCCGCCGTTTGGATGGCGGCGACCTTTGACGCCTTCGATGAGGAACTTGGCGCGGGCTGCCATATCGCTCAAAGCCCCCCTCTTCTGCCCGACCCATTCCCTGCGCCTGGCCGGCGCGGGCGTTTTACTCTTTCCGCTCAGAGCCTCGCCGGCCGCTTCGATGCGAACCAGCAGCGCCTTGAGCTTATCCTGGGCGAGTTTGCCCTCATCGTCGGTCAGCAGAATGGGCACTTCCTGTTTGACCGGTCGGTCCCAGAAGTTCCTGCTGCCGTCGCACATTCCGTAAAGATCGTCGAGATTGACCACATCGCCCTGCATGCGGTGAGGGCGTCCCGGGGCGCATCCGCTCAACGCTACCTCCCACGGATAACGCGGCGCGTGAATTCCCGTCAAGTGCGCAGAGCCCACCGGGCCTCGCTTGCCCGCGGGCAGAACCGGAAATGCGCTCGGAGTCGCCGCCACGGTCAACCACAACCGCTTGTCCGACGCCTTCAGTTTGAAGGTCATCTTACCCTTGTTCCACAGCGAGCTGTACCGCGCCCTTCCGGCGTCATTAACCGCCACAATACACACTCGCCAATCGGCGTGCAGATCCGGATCTTCAATGCCCTGGAAATCGACGGTGATCTCCTTGGCGCCTTTTTCCGGTTTGAGTCGGACGGTGTTGTATCCGCACCATCTTGGCGCCTGGGCGTTTGAGATTCGGTAGCGATTTTTCTGCCCGTACACCGGATACACGTAGCTCAGCGGCGGCGTTCCGTACTTGCCCCTGATCATGAGCTGCTGAACGAAGTCGCAGGTGACCATGCGGGCGGCATACTCGCCGAAGAAGTCGCCGAACCCCCTGACGCCGTTTTTCCAGAGTTCCTTCTTCTGCCCCAGGCGGGCGATTGTGTGATAGATCGTCGACTCGGCGGGGCTTGCCAGCGAGCCGAGCACCGTATTGATCCCGTAGCCCCAGTTGGGATTGTCGCCCAGCGCAAAGCACCACCACGACGCCTTGTACGCGACGCGATTCACGTTTCGCCAGGGATAACTGAAGTTGCCCCTGAACATGTGCATCTGCCCGGGAACGGACGTGTGCATTCCCGAATCGCACATGGTCTCGAGGAACATACCGTCCCACCCGCCGTTGGGCATGCTGTGGAAGAGTTCGTGCCCCAGCACGTTGGGCCGGATGTCGCCGACGCCGCAATGCATCCACCCCCCGCTCCCACCATGGCCCGAGTCGCGCACGTGGACAATGTATTTGTAGTTCTCACCCTCGAGACGCCAGAAAGGCATCGAGGCGCCCGCGGCTTCGACGTATGTCCAGAGATTCTCGGCAAATTCCATCACGCACTTGCGGTAGTCATTCTGGGCCTTGATGTTCTTGGGATTTATCCATTTCCTGGGATTCCCAAAGCTCTTCGGCTTGGCGATGATATGGTAGTGCGGCGTTTCGAAGACCACCGATTCGTCATTCTTGCCCCAGAGGGGATACTTCGCATCTTTACGGGGCGCGATGGCGTTGAACTTGGGGGCCGCTTCCTTCCACTTTTTCAACTCAAACTCGGCCTTGTGTCCGCCGGCGGGGTTCCTCTTGCGCATCATGTTCGGGGCCTGGGTGACCGTGGCGTAGAGCCTGGGGTAGGCCTTTTCCCAGACGCTGTAGATGAACTTACCGTCCTCGGGGCTGACCATGCGACAGACAGGCCCGCAATCGGTGACGGCAAGCTGTCGCCCGTCGGGCATCCGCAGGACGGCGATCGGAACGTAGGGATGCAGGTCGCCGGGAATGTCAGTCGACGTTCCGAAACCTCTGAGAGCGACAAGATGCGCCTTGAATGTTTCGGAGTCGGTATCGGGCCAGTGCTTCCCCAGACCGGTGAGGGTTGAGGGGTCATTCTTGCCTGTGATTCGCGTCCAGGTTCGCAGAGGCGCCCCGGCGGGAATGTCGACGATGTCCTGCCCCTTGCGAGGCCACCACTGGACGGTGCGGCGTTTGTATCCCACCGCCTTGTCACCGCCGTCCTGGGCGACGGTGTCGCGCCCGACGCCGGGCACGGGCTTGCTCGGGTAGCGCAGGTGCTTGTAAAAGTCGTATTCCGCCCCGATCGCAGCGGCGCACATGCATCCGGTGACGAGTATCATCGACAACAGGTGTTTTCTCATTGGCATTGGCAAGGGCTCCTTCTCACATATTCAACTGATATCGCCTGCATTGTATTGCATGAAGGGTTGCCTTTCCCGACAATGTGGTCGTGGTAGTTGCGCCGTCGCATCGTTTGTCCCCCGCGAACAACGGGCGACCCGCCGGAGAGCCCCTGCGGGATTCGTCCGATTGATGCACGTTGTCTTGTCATTTGTAACGTTTCGTGTCAGCGGCGCCGCTGGTCCCGATGCTGAAAGTCTCGATGCACCCCGATGCGTTTCGGGACTTCCGCTACGCTCCAGCATCGGGGTACATCGGGATTGCCCAAGCTGTACACCGAATCGCTCTCATCTTGGGGGCCTTTTCAGCGAACCCCGGCGCGCATGGGTTCCATAGCACAGCAAGCGACCATCCTCCAGAGAGACAAGGATGCGTCCCCGGCGGTCCACCGCCATACCGCGTGGGACGGGCATGGCTGGAAGGGCGTGCGAGAAGATCTCGGTTCCGGTATCGACGCGAAGAACCTTCAGGGCGAACGACGTGGGTTGGTTCTTTGAGGTCGTATTCCACTTCTCGCTGGTGTCTACGTTGTAACCGGCCAGAACGAGCTTGCCGTCGGCGATGACCGCTGCCGTCGAGGCAGATAGCGGCATTTTGAACCAGACCACATCGCGCGACGGCTTCCCGGCGGAGCGGGCTTGTGGCTTGAAGAGCACCACACCGGTCCATTGGGGACCGTAGAAGAATCGTACTCCCTGCGACATCGGTGTGCGGCCGGGCTTGCCCGGAACACGCAGACCAGCCTTCTTCGCTTCCTTGGCCAGGTCCAGCCCTCGTCTGAGTGCCTCCGGACCTGTCAGGATCGCAACTCGGCCCCATTCGGTATCGCGCTGGAAGTCGGAGATCTGCCCCCACTCGCTTCCCCATCGCTTTCGTGGGAACAACCTGTAGCGCCTGGTCGGCGGTGCGTTGTAGCCCATGCGGCTTGGCCCTTTTCGCAGCGTGCGAATCCGGCCCGTCTGTGGATCAAATTGCGCCTCCGGATGCACGTTGCCCGCGGAGAAACGCAAGAAGCCATCGCCCCAACCCAGCGCACCGGCCAGACACAACTGCCGGTCCGCGCAGTCGGTATGCCACTTCAGTTTACCGGTCTTCGCGTCCAGGGCATACACGTGAACGGCGTCGTAGTCAGTAATTCCCGCGGCCGCGTACAGTACCCCGTCCTGAACCAGCACCCCGCCGGACACCGGCCATGTCGATGTCAGCCTGCCATACGCTGGTATCCGGCGGACTTGTGGTGCGGCGCGAAACCGCCAGAGCAGACGACCGGTGAGCGCCTCGTAAGCATACACGTGCCCGTCACAGGAACCCACGTACGCCCGCCCTGACCAAATCACCGGAGGGAAGAAGACCTCGCCTCCCGTATACGCCTTCCATCGCGTGCTCCCGTCGGTAGCATCCAGGCAGTAGACCGCCCCATTAGAACCGCCGACAAATACCAGGTCCCCGACAGTCACCGGGGCCGTAACAGGACCCGAGCGCGAGAGTTTCGCGGTCCACGTCACACCAATCTTTCCAGGGATCTTCACTGACGTCGTTGCGCTGTGTTTGTTGTCGCGCAGATAGGTCGGCCAATCCGACGCCTTCGGGACGAGCGCGGGGACCGGGACCGGTCTCTTGGTCTCCGGCGCCGCACGCTGAAGTTGCTCCGCTGCCTCGGTCCCAACGGCCGCTACGACCGGACGCAGGCAGATATTGCCCGCCAACGACTGCAAACATCCGTGACAGTTCCACGGAGTCCAGTAAAGCAGTCCGTTCGAAGGAACCACTCCGGTTTCACAATGGGGACGCATCGCGGTGATTGTGTACTGGCCCCGCTTCCAGTTCGAATCCCGGCAGGCCGTCCCGTAGGGATGTCGTGAGAAGTAGGTGTTCTTCGCCGCGTTTACCCTCGCGCAACCCTGCCCCGGAGGTAGGACGATTTTTGTGTCCAGCAGTTTGCCGTCTTCCGTCGAGACCGCAAACGGTCTGCGGCGATGCGTGAAGACCAGCGATCGATCGTTGCACATCAGATACGGCTGGGGCTGAAGCAATCCATAGGTACCCCGCCCTCCTTCCCGGTCAGCCTGGTCCATGAGTTTCGGGTCGGAGGTCCTCCAGATCAGCTTCCCCGTGGCCGCATTCACGCAGCTGAGATACTTGCCGGGAGAATGGAAATAGATCCGGTCGCGGCGCATGCACACCCCGCGGGTGTCGACCAGCATTTCTTCGCGCCGATGCCATAGGACCTTCCTGGTCTTCAGGTTGATGGCGACCAGCGTTCGTCCGACCCCCCAGGCGCGCTCTTGGTGCTGCTTGGTCGAGAAGCCTGCAGATCGCCTCAAAGTTATCATGCCCGGGTTCACTTTTACCTCCCGGCCGCCCAGCAAACCGTACATGACCCCGTCGGAGAGGCCCATCCACTTCCACACGCGGTCCGAATCCTTTCCGAGAGGGGCAGTCAGTTCGTAGCGCAGTGCACCCGTGGCCGCATCGAGCGCTTTGCACGAGACGTCATCGCCCAGATACACCACGTCCGAGGTGGCGACAAGAGTGTTCCGCTGCACCCAGAATCCCGGTTTCAGCTTGCGCGTCCAGAGGCAGGTTCCGTTGTGAGCGTTCATCGCCCAGAGTTTGCTGGTCACTTCCTCCATGAGCCACTGGCAGGGCGAAGCGTCTCCATAGGCCGTGAAGAGGCGTCCACCGGCCGCCACCGTCACGCGGAAAACGGCCCCGGAGCGAGGCTCGGCCAGGAACTGCGTGCGGAAGGAAGGCGCTGTAATCCGCTGGCGGGCGACGGGATTGTTGTCCGGTCCGTGGTAGGGATGGCTCCAGTAGTCCACGTCGTTGGCCACCGGCTTGACGACGGTGCGCGAACCCCGGATGACTTTCCCGCCCGGGCGCAGGATCCGCAACACCTCTTTCCTTGCCGCGCCTTCATTAGCGCCTTGGATGTTGCGCGCGTCCCTCACCACGTCGGCCAGATCGTCCGCGAGTTGGATCGTCGCGCCGGCAGACCGAGCGACAAAGACCCGACGACCCAGAAGTCCGTCTTTATCCGCCATCTCCCGGAGCGCCTTGACTTGCTCTTTCCTGGAGCACTCGATGTACACAAGCCACTGGCGCGATTTCGCCAGAGCAATGGCCTCGCTCGCCCGAGTCGCACCCAGGTGGACATACAGTCCTCGCCCGGAAGCGACCCCGCTGACCAGTTCGTCGAACTTGTCTGTGGATCCCCGCTCAGCGGCGAACCCGGGACTCAGGCCGATCGTGATCGTGATCGCAATCAGGGCACCACTCAGATTCCGTCTCATTTCACACTTCCTTCTTCTGCAGACTTCTGGCAAAGCTGCCCGCTGTCTCATAGCGGTGTTTCAGAACATCGCGTCTTTCTGACCGACATTTGCCAAATAGCCCATCTCCCTGCAGCCGGCCGCAAGAGTCAGGACTCGTAATTGTCTTACCTTCTCAATCATTTTGTCATCTGCATAACGTTAAAGCTCAGCGGCGCGGTCTTTTCGCGTCCGCTGGAGCGTCTTGTTAGGCCTCATAGTCATCATCCGTATAGTCCAGCCATTCTCTTGCCTCTGTGATATCCCTGAAGACGCAATGAGTCTCGAATGTTTCGGCATGGACTGAATACACCCTGGCTAATCCGTACGGCAAATCGCGTGGAGCATAGACAGCAACTCTTGGAGAAAAGTTGTGTTCTTGAAGTATCCCCGCAATTAAGGCGGACAGGTTTTTGATCCCAGGCATAGTTACCGCACTCACGTCGGCCTCGCTAAGATCGGCCAATTCATTCAGACCTGGATACCAATCACCGCTTGAAAGAAAACTCCGGAAGTCTTCCATCATCCCCGTGTCTGTAACGACGCCAATATACTTGGCCGTATAATATCCATCATCGGGGTGCACTGTAAAAATGATCGGCATGTCTGCCCTTCTTCGAATTAAGAAATATAACAAGTAAGTAGTATACGATCCGGCAATTGTGGGTCTAACAGTTGATTGAACGGAATTCCGTTTATCACAGGCTCTGGACTGTGCTAAACGGAATTTCTCTTATCATGGTTATTTCCATGCTAAACGGAAAAAGCAAATTCCGTGCCAGTTCTTTCTTAAGAAGAAAGTCTCCAGCAGTCCGGGGACGAATCGACTTTCGCTGTAATTGTCCGCTGCGAACGCCACCAAGGCAAGCACTTCTTTTACCACGCAAAGTCGCGATCTGTCTTGTATTGTAGCTGTCAGCCACTAGCCCTGAGCCCTGTCGAAGGGTCAGCTCTCAGCATTAGCCACGGATAAACACGGATGAATCGGATATTGTCTTTTTGTTTGAAGATAAACCGCCTATCAGTGTTTATCCATGTTCATCCGTGGCTAGAGAAGCCGTGGGCGAATATGGTGTGTGAAGACACTTGCAGATGTCCGGGCTCTGCAATAGGATTGCCCGAAATACCCTCGATCCCTATGCCTGTCAGGAGCTAAGAGATGAACAGAATGCCAGTCTTGCGCGTTTCGGTTTTAGTTGTCGTTGTCGCCTGTGCGGTTTCCGCGGGCTGCGCCCCGGCGATCGCGGAGAGCGGAGATCAGTTTCTCGACGGTATCGGAGAGACCGCCCTGGTTGCCCGATACGTGTTCAACGGTAATTCCGAAGACTGGTCGAGAAATAACTACCATGCGGCTGTGACGGGAAGCAAAACCGCTTACGTCAAAGACAGCAAATTCGGTTCGGTGCTTTCGCTTCCGGGCGGCGCCAAAGGCGGTTTCGTCCAGATACCGGGACAGGTCCTGATCGGTTTGGACTCGGTCACCGTCACCGGATGGGTCTTCGTCAGGGACACCGCGCCGGGGCAGAGATTCTTCGATTTCGGGCAGGACGACAATCGCCATTTCTTCTGCACCCCGATCGGTAAAGAGGCCTCCAAAGGCACCCGCGTTCGGATCACCGCCACCGGGTCGGCTGGGGAAGTGGGCCCCGACGCGCCGCGGATCCCAGCGAAGAAGTGGGTGCATCTGGCGGTAGTGCTGGATGCAGGCAAGAAGATTTTGAGCAGTTATGTCGACGGTAAGCGGGTCGGGCGGACCGCAGGTGTAGAGGTGGAACTGGTGAAGCTGTTCCACCAGCGGAAGGCATCGTACAACCGCCTGACCATTGGCAGGTCTCGACAGAAACACGCCGACCTGAATGCAAAGATCCGCGACATACGCGTTTACAGAATTGCCTTAACGGACAAACAGGTGGGCGTCATCCGGGCCAACGCGCTGTCCGGTAAGCAGACCACCGCTGCGATCACCAAGAAACCCAGTCAGGACAAAGAGAGGATAGCCCAAGCGAAGAAAGCCCTGCCCATGGTATCCCTCCTGACCGGCGCGCCCGATGTCAAGGCAAGTACGGAAGCAGGCCACCTCCCGCGTCTTCCTTATCGTATTGCCGGCGCGTACCGCGGTAAGGCCAACGGTCCTCTGCTCCGGGTGATCTGGCCGGCCCCTAGAGATAACATGCAAGTGCGGAAGACCGGGACCTACACGATAACGGGCAGGGTGCCCGGCACGGCGCTGCAGCCCAAGGCGGTGGTGACCGTTAAGGCGGTATCAGAAACACCGGTCGCCCCGAAACGCACGATGGAGCCCTTCGCCCTGGGCGACGTTGTTTTGAACAAGGACACCAAGGACCGCAACACGCCGTTTATCAAGAACCGCGACAAGTTCTTTCTGGCGTTGGCGAAAACGAATCCCGACAGTTTTCTTTACAATTTCCGCGACGCATTCGGGCAAAAGCAACCCGAGGGCGTCAGGCCTCTGGGCGGTTGGGACAGCCAGAAAACCCGTCTCCGCGGACACGGCAGCGGTCACTACCTCTCGGCGATCGCCCAGGCCTACGCCAGTGCAACCTACGACCCAAAGCTGCGCAAGGTCCTCATGGGGAAGATGGAGTACCTGATCGACAATCTCTACAAGATGTCGCAGTTGTCGGGCACGCCCGCCAAGAAAGGCGGACCGTGCAACCCCGACCCGACGAAAGTACCGGCGGGACCGGGCAAGAAGGGCTACGATTCCGATCTGAGCAAAGAGGGTATACGGACCGACTACTGGAACTGGGGCAAGGGTTTTATCAGCGGATACCCGCCGGACCAGTTCATCATGCTGGAGAAGGGCGCCTCGTACGGCGGTAAGAACACGCAGATATGGGCCCCCTATTATACCCTGCACAAGATCCTCGCGGGCCTGCTCGACTGCTACGAAGTCGGCGGAAATGAAAAGGCCCTGAAGATCGCCGAGGGCATGGGCACGTGGGTGTACGAGCGCCTGAAGATCGTTCCGACCGACACGCGCATCAGCATGTGGAACCGGTACATCGCCGGCGAGTATGGGGGAATGAATGAAGTGATGGCGCGCCTTCACACGATCACGGGCAAGAAGAAATATCTCCAGGGCGCGATACTGTTTGACAACATCAGCTTCTTCTTCGGCGATACCGCACACTCAGGCGGACTGGCCAGGAATATCGACACCATGCGGGGCAAGCACTGCAATCAGCACGTCCCGCAGATTACCGGAGCGCTGGAAACCTACAAGGGCACGGGCGACGTTCAGTATTACCGGGTCGCCGACAACTTCTGGGACATCTTCAATAACAGCTACATGTATTGCATCGGCGGAATAGCCGGCGCCAAGAACCCCAGGAACGCCGAGTGCTTCACCGCCCAACCAAACTCGCTGTTCGAAAACGGTTTCGCAAAGGGCGGGCAATGTGAAACCTGCGCCACCTACAATCTGCTGAAACTCTCCCGCCAGCTCTTCTCGTTCGATTCCGACGGGAAGTTCATGGACTATTACGAGCAGGCCCTCTACAACCATATTCTCGCGTCGGTGGCCGAAAACAGCGCCGCCAACACCTACCACGTGCCACTCAACCCCGGCGCGCGCAAAGGCTTCGGTAATCCCAATATGACCGGTTTCACCTGCTGTAACGGTACGGCGCTGGAGAGCAGCACCAAGCTCCAGGATTCGATCTACTTCAAGAGCCTGGACAAATCCGCCCTGTATGTGAACCTCTACGTACCGTCCACTGTGACGTGGAAGGACCGGAAAGTGACCCTCACGCAGAGTACGGATTACCCTTACGCCGATACGACTAAGCTGACGGTGACCGGCGGCGGTGAGTTTGCCATTAAAGTGCGCGTTCCGAGATGGGCGACGCGCGGTTTTACGGTCAAGATCAACGGTAAGGACCAGAAGGTCGCCGCCGGCCCGGGGACGTATCTGAGCCTCAAGCGAACCTGGAAGGACAAGGACACCGTCGAATTGAAGATGCCGTTCGGCTTCTACCTGAGTCCGATTATGGATCAGCCCAACATCGCGAGCATCTTTTACGGTCCGGTCTTGCTGGCGGTCGAAGAACCCAAGGCCCTGACCACCTGGCGTCCGGTGACGCTGGATGCCGGCAACATCGGTAAGTCCATCACCGGCGATCCCGCGACCCTGCGTTTCAAAACCAACGGCGTGAACCTGAAGCCGTTCTTCGAAACGTACACCCGGCACTCGGTCTACCTGGACGTTACGCTGAAGTAGTCGATTCAATCGGAACTGGCGACAATCTTGTAGCCGATCGTTTCCAAATGCGGGTGATTGCCAGGCGATAATACGCCGGTGAGTTACTCGTGTCGGAGGGCTTCGATCGGGTCGAGGGCGGCAGCTCGCTTGGCGGGGTAGAGTCCGCTGATAATCCCCACCGCCACCGCCATGAAGAACGGACCTATCAGCATCGGGACAGAGACAATAGGGGTGATCTCGAATGTATCTTTGAGCATGGGCGGGAGGAAATAACCGATTATCACGCCAATCAATCCGCCAATTGTCGTCATCGTCATCGCCTCGAAAAGGAACTGTACGATAATGTCGCCCTTCTTGGCGCCCAGCGCCCGGCGGACGCCGATTTCCCGCGTTCGCTCGGTAACGCTTGCCAGCATGATGTTCATGATTCCGATACCGCCGACAATCAACGATATCGAAGCGATCACCAGGAAAATCATGTCCCAGATTCGCTGCTGGGCGGCCTTGGCCTGAATGAGTTTCAACGGAATCATGATAGCGTACTCGAGCTTGTCATGATTCTTTTCCATGATCGACCTGATTATCGGGGCCGCCTTCATGACGGCCGATTCGTCCTCCATGCGAAGAATAAGCTGATCGACCTGAATATCCTCTGATGTCATGTTACCGTCATACCAGTTGACATTAATTTCACCGAATTTGGCTATTTTGGTGGTCTTTGGGATGAATACAGGGATGTCTTCCTCGCTGATGCCCAGCTTGGTCGGTATGTAATCTATCACACCGATTATATCGAACGGTTGCCCCTTCAGGCGGATCGTTTGTCCGACCGGGTTTTCGCATTTGAACGCCTTCCTCGCCAGTGTCGCGGTAATGACGCAGTAAGGCTGCCTGTGAAGCATGTCTACAGCCGATATGAACCGACCCTGTGAGATTCGCAGGTTGAGGATCTCTTGGTAATTCGGGGTAACTCCCATGACTAAAGAATATCGTTTCCGGTCGGAAGCGCAGTAATACCTGCATTTTACCTTCTGTACTGTCGCATAATCCTCCACGCCGGGAACATTATCTACAATGCACTTGATATCGGCGTGCTTGATTCCAAAACGCTTTAGCTTGACGCCCTGCCTCGGTCCGCCCCCCCCACTTGTCTCCCGGGCGGGCTCTATCGAGTTCATGATTACATTATTGCTTCCGAGGACGCTGAGTTTTTCCTGCGACTCCTTGCTGGCCCCGGTTTGTATCGCGAGCATTACGCTGACGCTGCACACACCGAAAACGATTCCGAGCATAGTCAGGCCCGAGCGGACCAAGTGTACGCTGAGGCTGTGCAACGCCAGGAGGATGATGTCCAGCAGCTTACCCATGATGTTCATCCGCCTTGTAATCCATGACGTCAGATTCGATCCGTCCGTCCCTGAGCGTTATTACGCGATCCGCGTGGGCGGCTATATAAGATTCGTGCGTGACCATGAGGATGGTCCGTCCGCGCTCGCTAAGTTCGGTGAAAACCTCCATGATCTCTTCACCGGTATTGGTGTCGAGGTTTCCCGTGGGCTCGTCGGCCAGGAGAACCATCGGATCGTTGGAAAGCGCCCTGGCGATTGCAACTCGCTGCATCTGCCCGCCTGACAACTGGCTTGGGCGATGGTCCAGCCTGTCGCCCAAACCAACCAAATCAGCCATCTCAGCGCTCTTTCTGTGACGTTGAGACCGCGAAACACCCTTGTAGAACAGGGGTATCTCGATGTTCTGCGTGACAGTCATCCATGATATGAGATTGAACGACTGGAAGACGAAGCCCAGCCTGGTGTTGCGGATCTCGGAAAGCTGATTGTCCGAGAAGGTCGAGACATCGTCGCCGCCAAGATAGTACTTGCCCGAACTGGGACGATCCAGGCACCCAAGAAGGTTCAGCATGGTGCTCTTGCCCGAACCGCTGGAACCCATAATCGCCACGTACTGACCGTCGGGGACAACCAGGTCGACATCGTCCAGGGCGGTTACGCCAACGCCCACATGGTAGGTCTTGGTGACTGACTCGAGATGAATAACCGGTTCCATCTACTCGCCCGCCTTCGCCCCGCCATTACCGGAAGACGCCTCACCTTTATCCTCATCCTTACCATTACCATTCGTTGCTTCATCCGACTTGGCGACCAGCCGCACCTTGTCGCCTTCGTTGAGCCCGGAGAGGATCTGAACGCGAGAATCATTCATCTTACCGATCTCGATCTGAGTTTCCACCGCCAATCCGCCGGCGATCTTCATGCAGAAGTATTTATCCTTCTTGTTGTATACCGAAAGGACGGGGATTGTCAGTGCGTTTTCGATCTCGTCCAGCACCAGAGTCACTTTCCCCCCCATGCCCGGTCTCAGGTTCTCACCGGGGATCAATCCGTGGGCTTCCCAGTCAATTCCGACGTAAAGATCGTACGCCTTGGTTCCGGTTTTCAGCCAGTGCGGACCGGTGTTTTTCGGTAAGGGGGAGGACTCCACGACCCGCCCGATGATCTGTTTCTTCTTCGCAAATGAAGCCAGCACAAGTATGGCTCGCGTGCCTTTCTTATCTCCAGGCTTACTGGAAGCTTTCTTTGGAGGCCCCTCTGAAAGCTGGTTCCACTCGATCTTGACGCCGGTGATCTCCAGGCCCATCTTCTGCGCCAGTTCAGATTCTTCTTTTTCGAGGCGTGCGTAAAACCCCTGTGCCTCGGTCTTGGTCATTTTTCCGCTACGGACGGCTTTGGTAATCCTGGGAATGGTCTCCTCCTCTTTTAGTTTGAGGAGCTTGACCGCTATTTTCTCCTTCGACCATTTGTTCAACCTGGCCCTTACTATGATGCTCCTGGCGCCCTTACCGACATACGTTTCGATCTTCGTCGCCACGGGAGTGTCGTCTTCCTCCACCGTCACATATTCCCTGAGCGCCTCGAAGACAATCGTTTTGACGCGGAGCGTGGTCATGTCGGGTATCTGCATTAGTTTCCCCCTGGGATAAATCTCTTCACCCTCCTTGACCTGTAGTCTCTGGCCCTCGCGCTTCCAGGCGGGATCGTAGAGCACCAGGCCGGCGCGCTCCGCGGTAACCTTGAGCTTATCCTCATCTTCCCGGAGATCGACCATCTGCTCCTTGTGTTCATCAAGCGCTTTTTCGAATCCTTTGATCTCCTGCTTCTTCCACTTCAGCTCGGCTTCCTGCCCGAGTTTGGCCTGCTCCAGTTTCAGCTTGGCTTCCTTGAGCGCAGTCATGTTCTTGCGAGTTTTCTGGACAACAGTGTGGGTTTCCAGAATCTTCAAATCCTCCCTGGCCTTCTTTATGTCCTCCTCCAACTGGCGAACCAGTTGTGGAACCTCGTACTTTATCAGCAGCTTTTTCGTGGCAATTGCTTTTTCCAGCTTGTTCTTCAGGCTTTCGACGTTGAGTTCATCAGATTCTATCTCGCTTTCGCTGTACGGCTTGTTCAACTTCGGGTCTTTATTGACCGTCTTCTTGAACTCCAGCTTCTCCTCGGCGATCTTGAGTTGTTTTCCCCCCATGGTGATGGCAATGTCAGCGTCTCGCAGGTCATTTTCCTTTTGACCGCCCTTGGAGTTAAATCGCGTGAGGGTCTCTTCGGCGCGTTTCAAGACATCTTTCTGTTTGGACAACAGGTTTTTTGACTGCTCTTCGTAAACCGCCTGATTTTCCTCGGCGTCCTTTACCGCGTTTTTCGCCTGCTCCAGATTGATCGCCTGCTGTTTCTCGGCCATGAGCAGTTGCTTGTTGGCCTGCTCCAGCGTCAGTTCGGCCTTGTTGATCGCCAATTCCTTGGCATCGATGGCGTCTTCGAGCTTCTTGGATTCAAACTCGATGATCAGATCTCCCTCTTTGACGACTGTGCCCTCCTCGACGACCTTCTTTATGATCACCGACCATTTCAGTTCGTTGGCGATGATGACCTTTTCTTCGGCCTCTACCGTACCGGCCTCGGTGGCGGTTATGATCAGTGTTTCTCTTATCGCCTCAGCGGTCTGCTTGCCCGAAGCGCCTTGACCGTCACCGAAAGGCCAGCATCCGCCCAGGATCAGCCCCAGACATGCTGTCAAAACTGGAAACAGTTTATTACTCATCTGCTTTCTCTTCATCCTCATTCTTCTTGGGAGCTTCTTTCGCCGCGGCGGGTTTATCTTTCTTATCGTCCTTGCCCGACTTCAAATAGGAATACCGTTTCTGAAGCCGATCGTATCCGAAAGGATTCTTCCGCTCGGTAAGCTCTCCTTTTGAATCCACGTTGAGCATACCGAGGCTTGCGAGAAACTGGAGTCTTGTGATGGTGTAGTTGACCAGCGAACCGGTCAGACCGTTAAGCGAGGTGTTCAGGGCGTCTTCGGCCTCGAGGACGTCGCGCGTTGTGGCCTGACCCTGTTTGCGCTGGATGGCGATGAGCGCCGTCCTTCGCTTGGCGATTTCCACACTCTTTGCCTGCAGATTGAAACTCCGCCCCGACTGCTTCAGCGATCGGAATGAGTTTCGCACATTCAGCGTGGCGGTATCCTCGGCCTCTGCAAGAGATCTTCCCGATTGGTCTCTGGCGATCACCGCGTTGCGGTAAGCGTCGCGATTGGCGGTCTGGTCGAGATTGTAGTTGAGTGTCAGCTTAACGCTTCGGGTATGGTGTTTTGTCTGGGTGCGCGCAGGCCGGGCCTTTTCCGTTCCCGGAGCAGACGCCTTGAGTTCGAGATCGAGTTGGGGGTTGAAATTGTCTGCTGCGATTTCGACATCCTTGTCGGCATCCCGCGCAGTTGCCCTGGCCTGCAGCAGAGCGGTGTCGGTTACCAGGGAGGTACTGGTCGCCGCCAATTCTGCAAAGGGCAATGGCTGCGGGCCCTTGCTGTTAAGGCGTATCAAGGTGCCGGGGTAGTCGAGTTTAAGTTCCTTTGAGATAGGAAGACCAAGGGTGATTTTGAAGTTGTCCAGCGCGTTGGAGTACGCCAGGATAGCCCGTTCCAAAGCAATCTGTGCGGTCAGCAGATCCTGCTCGGCCTGATCTTCCTGAGTTCTGTTCAACTGACCGCCCTTGACCATTGCCTGCGTCACAAGGTACGCCGTTCGCAGTCGCTCGACGTTTGTCCGGCTGTTTTCGAGCCGGTCTTTGAGTGTGAGAACTGCATAGTATTTCTGCATGATATCGACGGCAAAGGTCTGCCTGAATCGGTCGAACTCGTAGACATCAATGAGGAAATCCCTCACGAGGCGATGCTGGTCCTCAAACGCCAATCCCCTCCATGCGCCCCGAAGCAGCGGCTGGGTGAAACTGCCCTCGACGAGCGAACCGAGCTGCGTGTCAGAGTCGCCGAGCACGTTGGCCACCAGGTTCATAGTGGCCCCGAGTGTCAGGAGTCCGCCTCCGACAAGGCGCCTGGTCAGGGAGTATGTTCCGTCGGCGTTAATGTATCTGTTTGTGTTGTCGGTTCCGCCTTCCGGGGCGCCTTTACGGGTACGTATCTTTTCAGCGGTGGCATCGACCTCCCCGGCGGGCAGGACGGTCTCCCATCCTCGGGAGGCATTAGCCAGCGCCAACGCCGAACTGTACAGGGTCTCTTTGCTTGTCTGAAATGCCCTGCTGTTCTTGAATGCAACCTGCAGGGCGTTTTCCAGAGACAGTACATCCACATCGCTGTCAGTCTCGTCTTTGGCTTTCCGAAGATAACGGTCGCAGTCGACCGGGTTGTATGCGATGTCGAATTTGTACCCTTTCCCGAGGGCGGAGGCCTGCCCCTCGGAAATGGCGCCATAGGCGTCGCGGTCGGCCCATGTGGCGTACCAGGAGGGAGTGCATCCCGAGACCACGGTCATCGACACCAGTAGTGCGACGATCGCGAAACCTGTCTTTCGTAACATCCGTATCTTCGGCAAGAACCGATTCTCCGTTTATTCTGGTCGCTATTATACGGTGGGCGGCGTGATTGTTCCCGATTGCCTTTAGCGCTATTCAACATCATAAATCCGCCGCTCGCCGCGAAATTGGACATTATTATCAGATTTACTTCAGCACTATTTCACACGCCAGGGGTAGTCCCTGACGAGAACTTATCCGCTCATGCTGCAACCCGCCAGCCCGCCGGCGATCAATCGTCTTCAATATACTTGCGGCTCATTAGAAACGTCACGCGTTTGGCGACGGCTTTGGGCAGCGATTTTCGCAGCAGCTTCCTTGCCGCCGACATGTTCGTTCTACGCGTAACGTGTACAATGACAATATGTTCGTTCTGCATACCTTCGAGCAGTTCGGGAAGGTCGCGAACGTGGATGTGCCTTCCGTCTTTCGCCCGGGATGCGTGCTCATCGTCAAAAAAAGTACACTCGACAAGCAGCACCTTCGCCTCGGCTACGTGCGGCAGGGACGAGTAGTCCGCCTTTCCGGTATCGCCAAGGTAGGCGATATGGGGAATCTCGATGCGGTTTGTGATCTCGACGCCCTTTTCCTTTTGTTCTACGATCTGCGGACCGGTGAGGTCCAGGAACTCGGATTTGAGTTTCCGGCGTACTTCAATAATCGAATATCCTAGCGAACCTGGAATGTGGCGGGAGGCGAATGCCCGCACGATCAGGTCCCGCCTGATCTCGTAATCGTCACCGTCTCGCATGCCAACGAACCTGCACGGGGGGACGTGCCCCTCGACGCGCCCCCAGGCCTGCATGAGGCCTTCCAGCGGATCGACCAGATTCGCCGGTACAAGCGCCATACCGTTCGACATTCCCTGAAAGTCGCGCTGTGCGAAGTAATACGTGATACCCGCCACGTGGTCCGCGTGCCCGTGGGTCAGCAGAACGTGGTTGACGGTAAGCGCTTCGCGCGGGCACTTTCCGATATCGAAGACGCAGTCGAATTCCGGCGCAACTATGACGGTTTCCTCACCGGCCACACTATAACCGGCAATGGAGAACCCATCGTATTCAACCTGCGAAAGCCTGTAGGGACGAATCTTCATTGGCTGCCCAATTCATGAGGATACCTCGAACAACACATGATATTAAAGCCCGTGCCCCCGGTCAACTGTTAGCTGTCAGCTACAAGCTGTCAGCTAATTACGGTTGGTTCATCGCGTCGAGTCTCAGGCGGGCGTATTCTGCCGGCGTCGTTCCCGCAAACCGCTGGATCACCGTCACATACGTCTGCCTTGCCAGATCGGTTTGGGTGAGCTTTTCGCGGCAGAAACCCAGCCAGAACATCGCTTCGGCCGAGTGTACGGTGTCGTCGGCGGCCTCGAAATCACCGAGAACCTGATCGAGCTTTGCCGCCGCGTCGGCGTATTCGAGCTCGTCTATCAGCGTCAGGGCCTCCCGGTAGACGAGCATCACCCCGACAACGGTGCGCGGCACGGTGTTCATACTGCGATGATAGAAGTCACCAGCCGGCGTGGCGCATCCGCAGATGAGTGCGGTGGAGAGGGTCAGCAGAAATGTTCGGAGTCTAGATGACACGCTGGACCCCCGTTAGTATCAGTTTGGTCTCGAACAGCCAGTCCTGTGTACGCGCGTCGGTGGCCAGCGGTCCTAGCGCCGCGTCAAGCGAGGCGAGCAGGTCGCTCTTGGCGAGGTGAGTAATGTAAGCACTGACGGCGCTGGGGTCGGAAAGGTCCAGGAGCCCCAGGCGCGTCAGAGCCACTTCCACCCGCCCCATGAGCTTCTTGTCCGCAGCCGTCCGCGCCTTTCGCTGCAGGACGACGCACCGCTGCAGCAGGCCCCTGCGTTTCATAGCCTCCTGCAACGCCGCCAGACCCGCCTTGCCCGGCGCCGCAGCGGCGAGATAGACCCGACGTATCTGATCGAGCGTGGCATGATGGCGAGCCTTGACTACGGCGAGAGCTTCTTTAGCTTTGTCCCTTTCGACGTTTGCGCTGCGGAATGTATCCTGCTGGCGTTTGAGTTCTTTGACGGCCGCCGCCAGGCGAATCTTGAGACCCTTCAGTTCCTCTATGTCCGCGGGCGTCTTGACCCCGGCGGATTTGGCGTCGGCGAGTTCCTTCCTGACCTTCTCCAATTCTGCCTGGTCTTCGAGCATCGATTTTTTGAGCTTGGCGATCGTGGAATTGTACGTTTTATCCAGGGAATCCCATCTCCTCATCGCCACGGTAAGTTCATCAACATCCCGCTTGAACCCTTTGATCCGCAGATCGTCGGTCTGCTTCTGCACCAGGGCCTCGGACAGGGCGGTGCGGGCTTCCGCCGCCTGCCGTCGGGCCTCGATCGCCTGCTTGCGGGCCTCGGCAAGTTCGCCGGACAAATCGGGCTGTGTTCGGGGCCCCGCCAACGCGGAGTCCCCCGCAATACGCGGAGCCTGTGTACTATGGGGCGGCTCCATCCGCGCGCCCATAAACAGCACGCTCGCAGCCAGCAGGAGCGCCGCGGCGACACCCATCGGCGCCCATCGCAGGATGACTCCCCCGCGCGAACGCCTGCGCTTCGGCGCGGGAGGCGCCGATAATCCGGCGGAGGCCTGGTTGGCGGCTTCGCCCGCCCCCCACTGCCGCAGCAGACCTTCGACTCGGTCACGCGTTGTATCGTTCTGATCGTTCATCGCTACATACCTGTATTCCAAAATCGGCGTTTTGCGCAGAAATGGGGGATATCTCTCGGGATCATTGGACTATCCCCTTTCCCTGCAGGCATCTCTCGACGCAATCCAACGCCTCGCCCAAGCGGGTGCGCACGGTCGATTCGGGCATGCCCGCCTCGGCTCCAATACCGCGCGTGGTCATCCCGCGAACGTACCGCAGGCGGATCAACTCGCCCAATTGTTCGTCGAGACGCGAGACGCAATCGGCTACGGCGGCGATCTCTTCTCGCTGTTCGGGCGTGCTGGACGCTTCGGCCGGTATGCTGAACATTGCATCGGCCAGCTCGGGATCGAAAGTGTTAGTAGTGGCCCGGCGGCGCCAGTACTTGCGTGCGACGTTGCGGGCAATCGCCGACAACCACGCGCCAAACGCGCCCCTGGCCTGGTCGTAGCCACCCAGCGAACTGAAGACGCGTACGAACGTCTCCTGCGTGAGATCGGCAGCAAGGGAGCTGTCAAAACCACTGCGGCGAAAGTAACCCGCCACCCTGCCCGCATGCCCCTGGTACAACTGCCTGCATGCCGACTCCTCGCCAGCCAGGGATCGGGATATAAGTTGTTGCTCTGTAAGTTCCACGCCAGAGCTATTGTCAACGAGAACCACGTGCGGCGTCAACAGCGCGGAATTCGAGCAATTCAAATTTCTTCTGCGCAAATCCCGCCGCGGAGGATATGGGATGGTGAACCTCGAACCCTGAAAGGAACGTAACAATGAAGAAAATCGCGAAAATGTCACTGCTTCTGATCGTACTGGCGGGCATCGGAACCGTAATCTTCCTCGGCTGCGCTATCCCCTTCTCCTCGGAATACCGCGGGCTGACCATGGACGCGATGCATAGTCCAAAAAACCAAGCAATGCCCTATCAGCCCCAAGCGCCAACATCCGAGCCTGGTCAAGCAGTATCCCGACACAACACCGAAACCTATGACCGCATCGTCGACAATGCCTTCAAGCTGGTGTCCGACCATCCGCTTTCCACTTTCTCGACGGACGTCGATACCGCCTCGTACGCAAACGTCCGCCGCTTCCTCAGTCACAACCAACTCCCGCCGCCTGGGGCCGTCAGAATAGAGGAAATGATCAACTACTTCACCTACAGCTACGATCAGCCGACCTCCAGATCGCCCCACCCGTTCGCGGTGCATACCAACGTGGCCTCCTGCCCGTGGGCGCCCAAGCACCGCCTCGTGCGAATCGCACTGAAAGGACGCCAGCTCGAACCCACCAAACGCCCGCCAAGCAACCTGGTGTTCCTGCTGGACGTGTCCGGTTCAATGGGCTCGCACAACAAACTGCCCCTGGTAAAAGCGGCTATGAGAATGCTCGTCGAGCAGCTCGGCGAGGGAGATCGGGTGGCTATCGTGGTATACGCGGGGGCATCGGGCCTGGTGCTGGACTCGACCTCGTGCGATCAGAAGGAAGAGATCATTTCCGCCCTGGACAAACTCCGGGCCGGCGGCAGCACAAACGGCGGGGCCGGAATCCAACTGGCGTACAGCGTGGCGGTCTCGAACTTCATCAAAGGTGGGACGAACAGGGTGATCCTCGCCACCGACGGCGATTTCAACATCGGTACCACCAACAACAGCGAACTGATCCGCCTGATCGAGAAGAAGGCCTCCAGCGGCGTCTTTCTAAGCGTGCTGGGATTCGGCATGGGCAACTACAAAGATTCCCGCATGGAGAAACTCGCCGACAAGGGGAACGGTAATTACGCCTACATCGACACGGAGTCCGAAGCCAGAAAAGTCCTCGTCCGCGAGATGTGCGGTACGCTGGTCACTATCGCAAAAGATGTCAAGATCCAGGTAGAATTCAACCCCGCCGAGGTGGCCGCATACCGGCTGATCGGTTACGAAAACCGCATCCTCAACAAGGAAGACTTCAATGACGACAAGAAAGACGCCGGAGACATCGGCGCCGGTCACACCGTCACCGCGCTCTACCAGATCGTACCGGCCGGACAGAAGGTGGATGTACCCGGCGTCGACAAGCTCAAGTACTCCCACCGCACCACGCCAAGCGCCGCAGCCGACAGTAGCGAGATGATGACCGTCAAGCTGCGTTACAAGAAGCCAGGCGGCGATAAATCGACGCTGATGGAGACCGTCGTCCGCGACGAGGGGCGGAGCATCGACAAGAGCCCCAAGGACTTCCGATTCGCATCTTCGGTCGCATCGTTCGGAATGATCCTGCGGAAGTCGGAGTACAAGGGCAGCTACACGCTGGCCGCAGTAGCCGAACTCGCCGAGTCAGCCATCGGCAAGGATACCGAAGGATACCGCAAGGAATTCGTAAAACTCGTCAAGACAGCCCGGAAGCTCAGGAGCAACGAAAAGTAGTCCCCGGGCAAGCCGCACTGTCAGGATCCGAAGAATCCGGGAGGATTCTTCGGATCTTTGTTTGCGCGCGCCGGTTTGCATGACATAATACTCATGCGACCAGGCGATACACGATCAAGAGAAGCTACATGAAATGTGCAATAACGCTTATGGTTATCTTTATCCTGGCGCCAACTCCTCACCAGGGACAGATTCGCGCGCAGGAACCGAAATCAACAACCAAACCTGCTACCGCATGGAGCAAGGGCGCCGGTAAGGACCTCGCTTATCCTGTCGCCGACGATCCCCACAAGCTCATCCCCGTTTTGAAAAGGGAACTTTCGGGATGTTTTCAGTTCTTCTGGAACGAGGCGGTTATGGACCGGTCCCTTCCCACCTATGGCATGGTAAACGGGAACGGTGTTGGAACGAAAACCAGACATCCTCTTTGTATAGAAGGCCAGGGGTTCTACTTCGCCACAATTGTCATCGGCGTGGAGCGGGGCTGGATCACCTTTGATCAAGGGTATAAGAGAATAGTAAATGCACTGAGATCCATTAAGCGCCTGAAACATTTTCACGGATACTACTACCATTTCATTGACCGCAAGACTGGCCTCAGGGGATGGAATGATGCAAAGAATGTAGAAGTGACCAATGCGGGCACGGCGACGATGATCGCCGGAGCGCTTGTGGCGGGAGAGTATTTTGGCGGGGAGGTGAAGAAGCTGGCCAACGAACTCTACCGGCGTGTGGACTGGAAATGGTTTTCGGATCCCAAGAAGAAACATTTCTACCTGGCATGCTACCCCGAGGATGTGCCCAAGGGGACGAAAGTGCTGAACGACAAGGGATTCATCGGTCATTGGGCGACGTATTCCGAGCATATGATAATGTACGTACTGGGCGCCGGAGCCCCCAAGCCTGATTTCGCCGTCACCGCAGAACCCTACTACAAGATGATTACGTACAAGGGAAGCTACAAAGGTAAGAAGTTTATCTATTGCACCACGGGCGCCGCTTTCACATATCAGTGGACGCACTGTTTCGTAGATTACAGGAACAGGGTCGATCGCAAGGGGCGGAACTGGTTTGACAATTCCAGGCACGCCGCGATAGCCGCGCGGCAGTTTGCCATTGATATGTCAGGTAAGGTCAAGGGGTTGGGACCGAATTCGTGGGGGATGTCCGCTTGCATAAGCCCCACCACTTTTTACAGCGGTCGCTACGGTTCTCTGCCCGCGGGGACCGGTAGTGATGTAAGCGTCCTCCTGATGGACGGTACGGTGGCGCCCTATGGTTCTTCGGGATTCATCGTGTTCACCCCGACCGAATCGATTGCGGCCCTGAAATACATGTATGCAATTCCAGGGCTTGTCGGAAAATACGGTTTGTATGACGCCTACAGTTTTCACACGAAAGCAAAGGGGGATGTCCCCTGGGTTTCCCCGACGTACCTCGATATTGACAAGGGCATAGTCGCCCTGATGATAGAGAACTACTCGACACAACTGATTTGGAAGCTCTTCCATCAGAATAAATGCGTTCAGTCCGGCTTGGCGGCGATGGGATTCACTAACGTTAAATAGGCAACGGTCCCAAAAGGAATTCCAATTATGAACAGGACAGCAATTCTGATAGCGGTTTTGACGGCGATCGTGCTTGCAGGCGTCAGCACGTCAGCCGCACAGAACGTCCGCGTGGGCAAGGGTAGTTACGCGACAACTCCGCCTGCGGGCATGAAGCTCCCGCCGCGACGGATCTACCGGACCGACCTCTTCAAGGGCAAGACACCCACTTGCGACTGGTGGAGTTCGCTGGCGTGGGAGCAGTATTCGTCCAACCACTTCGCGCATCCGCTGGCGATGAGGGCGGTCAAGGGCGGGCTGCGGATCTCGTATCCCGGCCCGAGCATCAACGCGGTGGCCAAACATATCATGGGCGGGCTCCAGAGGGAACTGGTACTCGGACACTCCAAAGTCGATAGCTTCCCAAACACCCTTCTCGACGGTGCCGGTGACTGGTTCGTCAACGTCTTGATGGCCAGCGGCAATCGGACAATGCGCTTGAGCTACGGGCACGGTTCGCCGTTCGTCTATGCGGTGTTCACCGGCGGAGGCGCGGAGATCAGCTTCGACGGGAACGTGAAGATATGGTCCGGTAGCGCCAAGACACCCACACTCGCGGTGACCATTAAGGGGCGACACTACGGTCTGTTCGGCCCGGCCGGGTCGACATGGAGCGGGCTCGACGGAAGAAAGTTCGTCAACAATAATGGTGGCAAGGCGCATTTCTCCCTGGCGATCCTGCCCGACGCCCGGGCCGAAACGCTGAAACTATTCAAAGCTTGCGCCCACAACCACGTGGTCGATACGAAGGTCGCCTGGCGATACACGCCAGCGACAAGCTCGGTCGAAACCACGTTCACATTCAAGACCAAAGCACACGAAGGCAAGGCAACCGGCACGCTGTTTGCCCTGTATCCCCACCAGTGGCTAGCGACGAAACACAAGCTGCTCGCCGGTAGCTATGCGTCGGTGCGGGGGGAGATGAAACTCGCCTCGGGAAGCAGCTTCACAACCGCGATGCGTTTCCCCGGCGTGCTGCCCGCCCTTCCCGACAAGGGCAGCTACGATCGCAAACGTCTGGTCGGGTACCTGAAGGAAGCGGCCGGGAGACCATTTAAGAACGCCGCCGACACATACTGGAGCGGAAAGACGCTGGGAGTGATTGGAAATCTGATTCCGATAGCCCAGCAACTCGGTCAGGCCGATACCGCCGCAGCCCTCCGCAAGGAATTGAAATCGCGTCTTGAGAAATGGTTCACCGCCCCGTCAGGCCGCGGGGGCGATCGCCACTTCTACTACGACAAGCTCTGGGGCACTCTGATCGGACAGCGCCCCAGCTATGGATCCTCCGATGCGCTCAACGACCACCATTTCCACTACGGGTACTTCATTCGCGCCGCGGCCGAGATCGCCCGCACCGATAAGGCATGGGCCGCCGACGATGCCTGGGGAGGCATGGTCAAACTGCTGATCCGCGACATCGCAAACGACGACCGGAAAGACGCCCGATTCCCGTGGCTGAGATGCTTCGACCCATATGCGGGCCATTCGTGGGCGTCGGGCAACGCACGCTTCGGCGACGGTAATAACCAGGAGTCGTCCTCAGAAGCCATGAACGCGTGGACGGGCATTATCCTCTGGGGCCAGGCCACCGGCGACCGAGAGTTGCGCGATCTGGGAATATACCTCTACACCACCGAAGCCAGCGCCATAAACGCTTACTGGTTCGACGTCGAGGGGCGATTCTTCCCAAAAGGATACACCCAACCATGCGCAGCGCTGATCTGGGGCGGTAAGACGGACTACGCCACGTGGTTCAGCAGCGAACCGGAACACATTCACGGAATCGTCATGCTTCCGATGCAGTCGGGGTCGCTGTACCTCGGGCTCTACCCGAAATACGTTCAGCGGAATCTGCAGCATCTGGCCGGGGCGCGGGGCGGTAATAAATGGAAGCACTGGCACGATACGCTGTGGATGTACGAAGCGCTGCACGATGCCGACAAGGCCATGGCCCGATTCAAAGCCGACGCCCGGATAATCCCTCCTCACTCAAAGCCCCACACCTACCACTGGATCGGAAACCTCCGGGCATTGGGGCAGGTCGATCGCACCGTGACCGCAGATTGCCCGACGGCGATAACTTTCACACGCAACGGAAAGCGGAACCACGTCGCGTGGAACATGACCGGGCGAAAGGTGACCGTGCGATTCTCAGACGGCGCGTCGATGGACGTTAAGCCCGGTCAGTGTGCAACCAAGCCCTAACCCCGCCCCCGCAATTCGTCGACGAACGCTTCTGCTGAAATGCCATCGAGCAATATCCCCGAGAAGTCCGTTCCGGCTTCGATTGCAGCCTTGGCGGGCCCGGCGGGGGAAGTATCTCCAACGAGTACGCTTCCCACCAGGTGTTCGTCGCGGAAGACGAACCTGTAATACCCCGGCTCCCGGTGGGTCTCGATGACCTGGTAGCTGCCGTCTTCGGGCTCGAACCGACCGATACTCAGCAGATCCAGACCGAGCACCTTCAGCGTATTGGAGCGGGGAATTCCGCCGAAGTGGGCGGTGGCGCCGGCTGCGTTCATCCCGGCGATGCTGCCCTGGAACTGCGAAGCGGCCCAATTACCGTACAGCACGCCCTGGTGCTCGGCGACGTCCCCGGCAGCGTAAACGCTCGGGCAGGAACTGGTCAGTTGGTTGTCGACCACGATCCCCTTGTTGACGACCAGCCCGACCCGGCGCGCCAGGTGACTGTTGGGACGAATACCGGTAGCCACGATAACCAGGTCCGCGGGAATCGTCTCGCCGTTTTCCAGCTCCACTCCCGCCACGCGCTCGTCACCGAGAAGCTCTCGGGTGCGGGCGTTGTTGCGGACGGCGACGCCAATCCGCTCAACGTGGGCTTGCAGGATCTCGCCGGCCTGACGGTTCAACTGGCGCGGCATGAGCCAGTCGTAGCTTTCCAGCAGCGTCACATCCGCCTTTCGAGCGGCCAGCGCCCCGGCGGTCTCCAATCCCAGGAGCCCCCCCCCGATCACGACGCACCGCATCCCCAGCTGGAGGAATTCCAGTATCCATTTGGCGTCGCGGACCGTGCGCACCGAGACCATGCCTTCTCGCGCGTATCCGGGGATTGGGGGCATGAAGGGGTGGGCGCCCATGGTGACGATCAGCTTGTCGTAGGGCAGATCCGTGTTGTCCCGCAAACGGACGCACTGTTCTTCGAGGCGGATTTCAGTAACATCGGCGCCGAGTTTCAGACCGATATTCCTGTCCGCGAACCAGTCGGCTTGATGGATGGGCAGATCCGTTTCGGGGATTTCTCCGGCGAGGTAGCGAGTGAGATTGAGGCGATAGTACGGGAGGTCCGGTTCTCTGGAAACAAGCGTGGCGGTCCCGCCCGAAGTGGTGCTGCGAAATGCCTCGATGGCGGAGATTCCGGCGATGCCCGCGCCTACAACAACCAGCCTGCCGGTAAAATCTCCCCCGCCGGCTGCTGGCGGTTGATCGGCGAACGCCTCAAAGCGGTCCGCTGCCGCGGCGCAAACCGGGCAGAGATCGGGCGCTTCAGAACCAACGTGGATATAGTTGCAGTTCAGACACCGCCACCTGCTGACACCCACCGCCGGCGCGACCCGCTGTTCGACATGCGGCGCAAAGTCGCCTGCTCCGGACCCGCAAACCGGGCAGCACTCCGGGGCGGACGGGGCGTGGTGAACGTACCCGCATACCGAACATCGCCACATCTCCGCATCATTTGCAGTCATGGCATGGGTCCTGTCTAACGGGCGATCAGATTATTTCAGTGAAGTTCTCTTTTGACGCGCTGCAGACGCTGCACTGATCGGGGCAGTCGCCGACGACGGTGTTACCGCAAATCTCACATACCCAGACCGAAGCGGCTGCGAGGTCCTGACCGCTATTGACCGATTCGAGCGCCTGCACGTAGAGACCGTGATGGATCTCCTCGACCGCCAGGGCGTTCTTGAAGGTCATGGTCGCCGCCTGGTTGCCTTCGCTCTCGGCCTCTGCCAGGAACTCCGGGTACATGCTCTGGAACTCGTGTGCCTCGCCGGAGACAGCCGCTTCGAGGTTGGTGGTCGTTTCCTGGACGCCGGCCAGAACGCGGAGGTGCGTGTGCGCGTGGACGGTCTCGGCTTCAGCGGCCGCACGAAACAGTCTGGCGACCTGGGGAAAACCATCCTGGTCCGCCTTCTTCGCAAAAGCCAGATACTTGCGATTCGCCTGACTCTCGCCCGCAAATGCGGCCTGCAGATTCTCATTCGTTGCCATTTAAGGTCTCCTTTGCATTGAGTAACAACTTGATTCATCTTAGGCCCGCCGACTGCCGCAAACCACTAACGAAAAAAATCAAGGGATAATAATCTTGCGGACGTTGTCGGTGTTGACGGGATCTATCACGCCTCGATCCGTGATTATCGCGGTGATCAGATCGGCTGGAGTAACGTCGAACGCGGGGCTGTACGTCCTGATATCGCGCGGGGCGGTGCGGCGCCCGAATCCTTCGGTGATCTCCTCGGCGCCCCGCTGCTCGATAGGTATCGCATCGCCGGCGGGCAGATCGAGGTCGAACGTGCTGTACGGCGCCGCCACGTAAAACGGAATCCCGTGATGCCTTGCCATTATCGCCACACCGTACGTTCCGATCTTGTTTGCGGCGTCACCATTTGCGGCGATCCGGTCGGCGCCGGTGATAACCATATCGATGCGTCCTTCCCGCATGACCTGGGCGGCCATGTTGTCGGTAATCACCACCGCGTCGATTCCGGCGAGATTCAATTCCCAGGCGGTCAGGCGGCTGCCCTGGAGAAGCGGGCGGGTCTCGTCGCAGTAGACCGTGAAAACGTGTCCCCGAGCATGTGCGACATACATACCGGCGGTGGCGGTACCGATTCCGCCCGTTGCCAGAGCACCGGCGTTGCAGTGGGTCAACACTCCGCCTGACTGGCAGATCAACGGCGCTGCGGCCCGCCCGATCGACAGACACATCGCCTCATCTTCGGCGTGGATAGCGCGAGCTTCGTCAAGCAGAATCCGGCGGATTTCGGTTGAAGAGGCGTCAGTAGAAGCCTCCGCCCGTGCCATCTGGCGATTGACCGCCCATTCGAGGTTAACCGCCGTCGGTCGCGACGAGACCAGGTATTGGCCCGCGGCGGTCAGATCGGCGACAAAATTGTCTTCGGAGACGCCCTGTGCGGCAACGACCATCCCGTAGGCTGCCGCCACCCCGATAGCCGGCGCCCCGCGCACCGCCAACCGGTAGATCGACTCCCAGACGGCAGTGGGGTTTTGGCAGTCAATATAGAGGGTTTCCTCGGGCAGAAGAGTCTGGTCCAGGAGTCGCAGGAATCCTGTCTCGCTGTCACCAACCCACTGGGCTACGGGCGCCGGGGGCTTGATATCTTCAGTTCCGGAAAGATTTTTCAGGTCTTGGGCATTGTCTGTCATGGCGGTGATAATACCCAGAATAAGCCCTATTGACAAGGTTCGGGGGTCCGTCAGGGGACATGGGGCCCAAAAGCAGGCTCATCTTCCGCCGCGATTTGTCCGATATTACATGGTGTCACAGCAGATAACAACGTGACGGGCCGATGTCCGTAATCAGACCGCTGTGGCGAAAACCGTACCATCCTGCAGACTGCAGTGACGGCGCCCGAGTGAATCCACGGAAGGAGCCACGGATGCTGGTGTTGTCCAGACAGCGTGACCAAACCATAATCATTGGCGACGATATCGAGATTACGGTCGTCGATATTCGGGGCGAAAAAGTCCGCCTGGGCATAAGTGCCCCCGCGCATATCCCGGTACACCGCAAGGAAGTCTACGAATCCATAAAACTTTCGGACAAGGGCGGTCACGGCGGGTCAGTAAGATCGCTCGCCAAGAAGCCCGACGAGCCCGCAGACCAGCACGGCGAGCAGCAAGACTAGCCCCAAAGACTCCGCCATCTCCTTTATCTCCCGCGCGTGCGAACGGGATTTACGCCGTGACGGATAATGCTTCTTCGAGAACGGGAAGGTTCAGGCATTCGGCCAGCGCTTTGACGCAATCAGAATCGTACCCCGCCGGCGTGCATCGGCGCAGTTCCCTCACCGCCGCGAACGAGGACAGCGCCAAGCGCTGAGGACGGTCGTGTGTCATCGCGTCATATGCGTCCGCCACGGCCACTATGCGGGCACAGAGCGGGATTTCCTCACCGCGAAGGCCTTGGGGATACCCCGTGCCATTCATACGTTCGTGGTGATATCTGGTCGCATCGAGCACGCTTGAGATACTCTTGAGCGGCATGAGTACGTCGTATCCGATCTGGCTGTGAGTCTTGATAGTACGGAACCCCTGTGTGCCCATTTTCGCCCGCCCGACAACTATGTGTTCGGGAATCGCCACCATCCCGATATCGTGCAGCTGGCCCGCTATTCCCAGTTGACGGACCTCATGGTCTGGAAGCCCCATCTCTTCGGCCATTTTCCCTGCCAGGTTGCCCACCCGCTCGCTGTGACCGATGGAGTACTTGTCACGTGCCTCAACAGACCGGACTATTCGCAGCAGCACGTCGATGTAGTGTTCCTCGGCTATCGCCGCGGCCTGCGACAGACCCTCGGAATGGTTGGACAACATGCGCAGAGACCAATGGATTCTCAAGAGCATCAGGCCCACAACCATCACAACCACACCTCCCATAACCAGTGAGGTTGTTTTCCAACCGTGGCTGACGAGGATGGTCGCACAGACCGCAACGGCCAGCAGAACCGCACTGAAACTATGCCATCTGTTCCAGCATCCGCCCACAGGCATGCTGCTCCTTGAATTCTTCCCTGTCTGGTTATCCAACACTACCTCCCTGAACATACCGTCGCCGGCCTCGGCGTGGTATCGACAGACGTGCAACTTGCACGCGGTCTCTTGGCCTGTCGAAGCGCATATAGAGGCCGGCGCACAGTCTTACCGGCATTCTTGGTCGGAACTCTGCTGATCTCTCCAACTCTCCAAGGGCAGTTTAAGATACGTTCTTGCGATCGCAAATTCGCGGTGGGATATTCAGGTTCTTCGCGATTCGCGCGAAAGAGCATCCTTCGCCTCAGCGTGGAGTTGCGCAAAAAGAACCGGTCGCCACGGAAGGTCGTGGCGACCGGAAATATTGAGAACAATCAGATCCGCGTCGATCAGTCGACGCCTCCGGACTCGAGGATCAGTGGGCTGGCGAGGTCGCTGGAGAGGTTCAAGGCGCCCAGCGCTCCGGCGGCGGCCTTGCGAACGGTCACGTCGATCTTGGAGTTGACGACGTCGACGACTCCCTGGCTTTGGGCCTTGGTCAGTAGATTACCAAACCGCCTGACCGATTCGGCGAGGGCAGTGTACGCCGGTACGCGCACCTCGACGGTCCCATCGGCCTGGTCGGCCAGCGCGGCGATGGCCTGCTGGGCTTTGGGGCCGGGAAGAACTGTCAGGGCTCTCGCCGCGGCGATGCTGACGGTAATGCGTTTGTCTGCAAGTGCGCCGATCAGCGCGGGCTGTCCCTGGGTGATAGTGTAGACCTTGCTTCCGGTCAGGCCCAGCAGGCGAATGGCTTTGGCTGATCGGATTGCCCAGTCGGCGGCTTCTTCGGGAGTAAGGGGTTTTCCGGCTGCCAGTTCAGCGGCCTGGGGTAGCGCCGCGATTATAGTCGATGCGTCTTCGCTGGCGATGGCGAGAACCGTCCTGCCGTCGGTCTTGGCTAGTGCGGCGGGTTTCTTTCCGGCGCCGACGACGACTGCGGGTGTGGTGGCCATTCTCGCGTCGCGCCGAACCAGTGACAGCATATTCGCGGCATGTTCGCCATCGGCGATGATCACGACGTCGATTCCACCGGCCTCTCTAGCCGCTTTCATCGCATCTAGCGGGTTTCCGGCAGCGACGACTTTGTATCCCTTGCCTCTCAGTGCGTCAGTGATGACATTGAGTTTCTTGCCCGTCGCCAGCAGCAGTGCTCGCCGCGAACCGCCTTCTCTCAGTGCGTCGGAGAGAACGGGAATAACAACCTGATAGCCCGGATAGGACTCGGTCGGAAGGGCATGTGCAAGGACCTCGGCGGCAAGGAACCTGACTCTACGGTCTGCATATGACATCGCCGCAACCAGTGGTTGGACCGAACCGTTGTCGATGATCTTGGGAAGATTCTTGGCGCCCGCGACGTCCCGCAGGGCCGCGATAGCTCCCAGCGCAACGGCGGTATCGCCGTCGCCAAGTGCCCTTGCCAGAACCTGCTGGGCATAGTCCGCGCCCGCGGCGCGGGTGTAATCGCCGGCATTGGGCTGACCTTCGACCACCAGCGGGTCGACCGCACCTTCAGGTAAATCCGTTTCGCGCCGCAGATACGCTCCCAACCAGACCGCAACGGCGGGTGAATATCCCGAATCGGCCTGGAGAGTTTTCCTGGCCATACGCATCGCGTAGATGTCGCAGAATATCTGGCGTGGTACGGCGGTGTAAGTCAGCACGTCGGCTTTGAAGTACCAGACGTTGGCGGTTTGGAACCGCTCGTCGGGCAGGACCGAATCGTGGCGGTAATAGTACTTCAAGGCGGTCTTGTAATAGAGTTCCGCCGCCGACTTCTTTATCGCGATTTTGTCGCCGCCGCTGCATAGCACCAGCGAGGCGATCACCGTCTTGCGGGTCGCGTCAGTGATATCCGTGCGGAGCGATGCTTCCTTGAGATGCGCAGCGGCGTGGGGGTATTGGATCTTCCCCAGCGCGGCGGCCACGTATTGGACGATACGCTCGTCTTTCGACCCGATCAACGCCTCGGTCAAACCGCGGACCATCTCCTGCCCGCCTTTAGGCAGGACCGCGGAAATATTCTCTCGCAGGGACGCCGAACTCTTTGAATCCGTCAGCGTCGAAAGCAATTGCGGTAGAGCGTATTCCCCGCTGGCGGCCAGACGCCTCGTCGCACGCATCACCGCGCGAAGGTTGCCCGAGGAGAGCTTGTCGATCATCCGCTGGATCTCCTTCGGATCCGAACGGTAGAGCTGGTAGCCCTTGTCGATCTGAAGACGAATCTTCAGAACTGTCGGCTTAAGCTTCTTGACGCCCATGGCCCGGGTCAGGATGATCTGTGAACCTTTGATCTCAACCGAAAGAAGGTATATCTCCTGGGGTGGCGCGTCGGCCAGTATCGCCTCGGCAAAACTGTGGGCCAGGTCGGCGCGGGCCATCTGGATGTAGTGAAGCATGTCACGCCATTGTCCATGGCGCTTCTCTTTGGCGGCGATCTCCTCGGCAGTGAGTTCACCATCGGGCGCAGGCGCCGCGGGAGCGGCGGCGTCAGCAGCAGCAGGCGCCGCCGGTGCCTCGGCATCTTGCCCCCAAACCGGGGAAACGACCACCACGAATGTCAGCAGCACGACCAGCGTAGCTGGAAAGAATCGAGTTTCTCGCAGCATGAGATCTCCTATGTGGCCAGAGATTGACCGCATCGTCTGCAGGCAATTACGCACTTACGCAGTGCGTAGTCGCGCAGAACGCTTCCACTATCGCCTGTGATTATAAGCAGCCTGCTCGACGTGTCAACAAAAGCCTGAGCCTATATTTCGCTAACTTTTCATCAACGCCCGGCAGACCCGCGGGCGAAACCACGCTACATGAGGTCTGTGGGGGCAATTTTTTTGAAAAAAATCTCTTGACCTGTGATCCTCCAACCATAAAATCCCCGTTCCTCCTTTTCTCCTGCTGAAAACTCCCCACTAATCCGAAATCAGGATAACGTCAGGCCACACGGATGCGGCCAGAATAAAAAACGACCCGCGGGCCAAAATGGATCGCCCAGGAAGGTCGCAATAGAAGTCACCGCAAAAGTCGCATACAACGCGGTGCCTGATCCAAGGAAACACCGATGCAACATCCAATCGGACGTACGGTAGTCCTGCTGTTGCTCTTGGGTGGTTCGGCGGCCCTGGTCCTGGGTCCGGCGGAATCACCGGAATCTCGCAATGTCGCCCAACTGCTACCGAAGACGGAAGACAAGGCCCTGACGGCATTGATCGCGCCGCAGACGGCGATTGCTCGACAGCCCGAAGCATCGCCCCCCCCGTCGCCGGTTCAGTCCCCGCCTCCGGTCCGGACCCGGGTTGTGGTAGCACCCGCTGTCAAGGTCAAGCCCCCCCGCCCGGCGAAGCGAACCATCAGGATGCTTGTAACGGCCTACTGCCCGTGCAAAAAATGCTGTGGAAAGTTCAGCGACAACATAACGGCAAGCGGAAAAAACGTCTACTCGAACCGATCGATGTTTGTAGCCGCCGACACCCGCCTGCTGAAATTCGGAACGATGCTATCGATTCCGGGATATTACGGAGCCAGGGCGGTTCCCGTGCTGGACCGGGGATCGAGTATCCGAGGGCGGAGACTTGACGTGTTCTTTCTCTCGCACAGGCGGGCGAAAAAATGGGGCCGCCAATACCTGAACGTCGAAGTACTCCCCAGCGACCGGTAACTCTGAGCCCCCCGACCGCACCGCCGAGAATTCAACGTGCGTGGGGACAGCCCGAACCACACGCCGCCCCGCGGGAGGCCATCGCCGTCGGACACTGATCGGCGGAACTGCACGCCAGCGAACCCGACGCCGCGCCATGGGCGGCGAACGTCGAGAACTGCCTGGTAAGCTTCGACGAACCACATTCTTCGCATTTCGTCCTGGTCTTGCTGGAAGGCACGAGCTTCTCAAACGCGTGCCCGCACTTGTCGCAAACGTACTCGTATATCGGCATGGGGGCTGTCACCTCTGGTTGTTCTTCCGGTCGAACGTCCCGCCGGAAGCTTAGTAAACGGTAGTATACCCGACCGGCGGGAATCCGCCAATCGAATCTGTCGCAAGCACCAAATCGAAACAGTCCAAACCGGAAAATTTTTCTTCAAAATATCCGGACCGCAATATCGGAATAGTCCAGCTTTCCGCGCAAATGTAACACGTTGACTAGACAGTTCCTACAGATCGCGCAGGGGTTTGGGGGGCTGCTGCCCCCCAAAATCGACCGCCCAACAACACTATAATGATTGGCAAATCGGCGTTGTCGCGTCTATAATAGGGCGACTGGCGAGCTTTGGCGTACGTTTTCCGACGCTCTTGGATCGGAGCCGCTGGAGGGAACGGTGGTTTGTGTCGGGGCGTCTGTTGAAGCCAGGTCGGACCAATTCGCCAACCAGACGTTAGCACGGACGGTCGTCCAATTAATGCGGCGAAGGGTGAAAGGATTCCTCCGGGACTGCTGTGTCAGATGATTTAACGCTATCGTCTGGCGCGAACGTAAGGAAAACAGATGAAGTTGTCCGTCCGAATAGTCCGCAATGACGCCGGCGGTTACACCGCGCAGTGTCCCTCTCTCCCAGGTTGCACCGTACGCGGCGCGACAAGACAAGAGGCATGTGAGCGTCTCGATGAGGCCATCAGAGGCTATATCGCGGCAGTCAACAACTTTGTCCCGGAACACTTGGATCACGAAGTAGTCGAAATCTAAGATTCTTCCGCGGACAAGTAGTGGGCTGCCCTGTTCCCGATGGCTGGCGCGATGGGGGCGCTCTACTCGTGTGGAAAGCACCTTTTTTTTTTTGCCCTCAACCGGGGCGGTTCATCATGTCGGCGCCTCGCCTCCGGTGCAATTCGCCAATCGCGTCAATTCGGAATCAGGAATCAGGAATCAAAAAGCTCTTACGCCGACTTTGGGGAGTTTGTCGACTAATCCTGCATCGGTTCGTTTGAGTTCCTCGATCAACCGGCTGCGATAATCGACCAGGATGCTTCTGTACTTCGGATCGATCGCCAGGTTGTTTAATTCCTCGGGGTCGGCCTGGAGATCGTAAAGCTCTTCGATCTCGCCCTCGACCAGTGTGCGAATGTACTTGTACTTGCCCTGGCGAAGAAAAATCCACCACGGTACGCCGCTCCAGCCCGGGCGATCGCGGCGCTCGGTATCCTTACCGTAGTAGTATTTTGTGTTCTCGAGAAGAACGGGATGGTCCCACCTGGCCTCCGGGTTCTTCAGCAAATCGCTGATATCGCGTCCGTGCATTTTCCACGGGAGTGCGATACCGGCAATCGAGAAGAACGTAGGGATAAGATCGTGCCCGCCGACCGGGTGGCGGCAGAGCTTACCGCGTGCGACCCGCCCGGGCATGCGAACAATGAGCGGCGAACGCAAATTGGCGTCGTACGGTGCGTACTTCCACGCAAAACCATGCTGCCCCCATGCGAAACCCTGATCCGAAGTGAACACTACCAGCGTGTTGTCGAGTTGTCCGGTGGACTTGAGCGATGCAATGACCTTGCCCACGCCCTCGTCCAGCGCGCGAACCGCACGGTTGTATTGACGCACCGCCATGTCGAGACTCGTCCGCCCCTTTGCGGGCCGGCCTCGTGCGTTACGCTTCCAGACTCCGTAATTCCTCATGTAGCCCGGCTTGGTCGGCCGCGGCGGATAAATGTCCTTCGGGACCGCCACTTCCGAAGCGTCCTTGTAGTCGTCGCCATGACGCTTCGCCGACTTGTACGGACTGTGTACCGCATCATAGCAAAGCCACAGATACCACGGTTTGCCCTTTTCGGCGGCCCGCTTGTTGATGAAGTCCACAGCGTATTTAGTGTAATTGTCGGTCGAGTACCCCCCCACCGTCTTGGGTTTGGCACCGTTGAAACTGATCTTCTGATTCTTGTAGTACCCGCCGTAGATGCGAGGCTGGGTGTGATCCCAGACGGCCGAATAGTCCCAGTCCCGCCCGTGTCCGGTATCGCTTCCGGTATGCCACTTGCCGATCATGCCCGTGTAGTATCCGGCCTTGCGGAACGTCGCGGGCCAAAACGGACACTTCTTCGGATCGTACGTGCTACCGGGATACTTGCCCGTCATCCGCATGCTCTCGATCCCGTGAGGCAGCTTGCCTGTCAACGCCGTCGCCCGGGCGGGCATGCACCATGCGCCGGTGTAACAATACGCGAACCGCACACCATCGGCCGCAAGGCGATCGATGTTAGGCGTGCGGACCCACTTGTGAGCTTCCTCGTAGCAGCTCAGGCTTCGAATGCTCTGGTCGTCAGTGAATATGTACAGGATGTTCGGCCGCACGCCCTTCGAGCTTTCCCGGGCCGCCAAGAGCGAACCCGACGCGCCAACTGCGACCGCGCCGGCCGCGAGCGTCTTGATGAACTCTCTTCGTTTGCAGACCTTCATCATCCGCACCTGCTGGCGTACAGTTGGAAACCGCGGCGCCGGTAGTTTTCCAACGCCGCGGGATGATCGTTCGTACACGTGTGCAGCCAGACGCGGAGCACCTCGCCAAACGACCAGGCACACTCGACCGCCTCGCTCAGCATCGCCCCACCGAAACCGTGACCGGTGTATTGGTCCAGCAGCCCGAAGTATACGATCTCCACATCACCGCGCCCCTGGAATTCCAGCTCGAAGTAACCGGCGGACTCACCATCCACGAACGCGATCCACGTCTGGAGTTGGGCACGATTGACGTAGGCGGACCACTGCCCATCGCTCCAGGACAACCTGTCGATCCATTTCCATCTCGCCCCGACATCCCCGTAGAACCGGCGATTGATCTCGAACGCCGGCGGGGTGACCATCGAGACATCAAGACCCGGCGGCGCGGGCTTGGCCCGCAGCTCGCCGCGGTCGAGCATCTGAAGGTAATAGATCGTTGGAGTTTCGTGCGATTGGTCCATGGCGTTGAGTCACGGAGGGGTAATCTCTCCATCCGGGTCCCAGAGGTCTTCCCAGGTTTGACCATCCTTCCAAAGGAAGACCTGGCCCTTTATGAGGCGGCAGTTTCTGTCGATCGATTCGATCCGGCTCATTTCATCATCGGTAAGCGGCTCGCTGACGGTGCATCGAAGATTGCTCAGGTACTCGTTGCGGTGTACGGAGAACGGGATCGGGACCTGCCCCCGCTGGACCGCCCACTTTATGCACACCACCGCCGGGTGGACGCCGAGCCTTTCGGCGATTCCGATGATGACGGGATCCTCGATATCGACGGTATCGTCGGCGGTCTTGTCGCGGTCCGGGCGAGTCGGCGAACCTATCGGGCAGAAGCCGATCGGCGCGATACCGCTATCGACAACAAACTTCAGCAACTCGTCCTGCTGGAAGTGCGGGTGCAACTCCATTTCGTTGCAGGCGGGCTTGATCTCGGCGTCGTGAAGCACGAGCTTCAGCTTGGGGATAGTCATGTTCGACGTACCGATATGCCTGACCAGCCCGCGGGCGACGAGATCCTCCATCGCCCGCCAGGTCTTCATGAAATTATCGTGAATGTACGGTTTGGCGTTGGGGCTGCGAGAGCCCACGTCGCACCCCGGCGCGTGGTAGTTCGGGAAAGGCCAATGCGTCAGGTAGAGGTCCACGTACTCCAGTTGCAGATCCGCCAGCGACTGCTCGCACGACGCTATCACGTCGCGGGGATCGTGCTTGTCGTTCCACAGCTTCGAGGTGACCCAAAGCTCCTCCCGCCGGAGCCCCCCTTCAATGATCCGACGCAGCGACCGCCCGATCTGCTCCTCGTTACCATAAACCGAAGCACAGTCAAAATGCCGATAACCCACCGAAGCCGCTCCGATGACGGCTTGGGCGATCTGCTCGGGCGGGAAGCGGTCCGAACCAAACGTACCTAGCCCTATCGCAGGCATCTCGGTCCCATCCTGCAGAATCCTCTTGGGCACGCGGCGGGGATCGACCCCATCGTCGGCGATCTCAAATACCGTGGAGCCCTGACTGTCCATCACATCTCTCCCGAATCGCACACGCAGAGTAATTCGAGTCGCACTGTACGCATAGAGGCTCATAGTGTCAATATTTCACGGGGTTATGTTCACCCCCCCTTTTTTCCCAATCGAACAATAATAAATCACAGAACGGCAAATACGGAACAAAGAACACACCCCCTTAACGGCTAACGGCGCTCTGACCCCATTCACCGATTTACCATAAAACACGAGGCCCGACCGCACCAGCGGCCGAACCTCGTAATCTGTGTACTGACTGTATCTTACGCGTCTGCCTTCTCGTCTTCTCCGGTATCCTCGTCCGCCGCCTCGTCGGCTGGGGCTTCTTCCGCCGGAGCTTCTTCGGCTACAGCTTCTTCGGCGGGCGCTTCTTCAGCCGAAGCTTCTTCTGCCGGAGCTTCTTCGGCTGGAGCTTCTTCTGCCGGAGCTTCTTCTGCGGGGGCTTCTTCAGCCGGAGCCTCTTCTGCGGGGGCTTCTTCAGCCGGGGCTTCTTCGGCTACAGCTTCTTCTGCGGGGGCTTCCTCTGCCGGGGCTTCTTCTACCGGGGCGTCTTCTACCGGGGCGTCTTCGACTGGAGCTTCTTCTGCCGGGGCTTCTTCAGCCGGAGCTTCTTCTGCTACAGCTTCTTCTACCGGAGCCTCTTCAGCCGGAGCTTCTTCTGCTACAGCTTCTTCTGCGGGGGCTTCTTCTGCGGGGGCTTCTTCTGCGGGGGCTTCTTCTGCGGCAGCGTTCTCCGCTTCCTGCTCACGAATGCTCTTGATGTACTGATCGCCCATCTCGCCAAGCATTCCGCCTTCTCCGGCAAGTCCGCCCTTGCGGCGTTTGATTTGGGCATCGGGGACGCTGCCTTCGGGGGCGTCCTCGGCAGCCCACTGGGCTCGCTTGAGGCTCAGGCCGATCTTGCGGTCTTCGCTGTCGACCCGAAGGATCTTGACCTCGAGTTCGTCGTCGATCTTGACGATTTCCTGCGGGCTTTCAACCTTGTGATCGGCCAGTTCGGAGATATGCAGCAGGCCTTCAAGATCGTCTTCAAGCTCGACAAATACGCCGAAGTTGGTGATCTTGGTAACGTGTCCCTTGACGATCTGGCCGGGCAGATAGTGGTCCGGAATCGATCGCAGCCAGGGGTCCTCGGTAAGCTGCTTTAGACCGAGCGAGACCCGCATTTTCTCCTCGTCGACCGCCAGCACGACGCACTTGACTTCCTCGCCCTTCTTGAGTAGCTCGGAGGGATGCCCGATCTTCTTGGTCCAACTCAGGTCTGAGATATGCAGCATACCGTCTATGCCTTCCTCGATCTCGACAAAGGCGCCGAAGTTGGTCATGTTGCGAACCCGCCCGGTGATAACCGTCCACGGCGGATACTTCTCTTTGACCAGCGTCCATGGGTTCGTCTCGGCCTGCTTCATTCCCAGCGATATTTCCTCTTTCCCCATGTCGATGTCGAGTATAACCACATCGATTTCCTCGGCAACCGAAACCATTTCGCTGGGGTGGTTGATGCGCCGTGTCCAACTCATTTCGCTGATATGCACCAGGCCTTCCAGCCCGTCTTCGATCTTCACAAACGCACCGTATGCCATCAGGCTCACGACCGTGCCCTTGATCTTCGTACCAACCGGATACTTCCCTTCGATATTCTCCCACGGGCTGGCGCTCTTCTGCTTGAGCCCTAACGCCACCTTGCCCTTCTCGTGGTCGATCGACAGGATCATGACCTCGATGTCCTCTTCGTTCTTGACCATCTCGGAGGGATGATTGATCCTGCCCCATGACATATCGGTGATGTGCAGCAGACCGTCGAGCCCGCCCATGTCCACGAACACCCCGAAATCGGCGATATTCTTGACCACGCCTTTGCGAACCTGCCCAACTTCCAACTCGGTCAACAGTTTCTCACGAGCTTCGGCGCGCTGCTCTTCGATGAGCTTGCGTCGGGAAATCACGATGTTGTGGCGATCCTCGTCTATCTTGAGGATCTTGGCTTCCATCTCCTTACCGAGGAACTCGCCAATATCGCTCGGGCGGCGGATGTCGACCTGGCTGGCGGGAAGGAACGCCGGTACGCCAATGTCAACCAGCAGTCCGCCCTTGATCTTCCGCGTCGCCACACCGGTTACCACATCGCCTTCGGACTTGTGGGAAACTATCCACTCCCAGCCTCGGATCCTGTCGGCCTTACGCTTCGAAAGCACCACCAGACCGCCGTCGGATTCCACCGCTTCGAGGAAGACCTCGACTTCCATTCCCGGTTCGATTGTGTCTTTCTTGTCGCCGAATTCGCTGATGGGCACGAGGCCTTCGCTCTTGAGTCCGACCTCGACAACCACATCGTCGCCTGCGATTCCCACCACGTGCCCGACGAGTATCTTGCCCGGTTCGTGAGTGATCTTCTCCTGAATCATTTCCCCTAACGCGTCGAGTGAAAACTCTTCCCCCAACGCGTCGGTTAATTGCTGTTCGACGTCATCGTCGCTGATATCCAGCGACTCCATAAGATTGCGATCTACCATTGAAAATCATTACCTATCTGTTGCTTATTAACGCGAACGCGGCGTTCTTCCCGAGCCCCGTTGGCTGGGGTACCGCGCCGGTCGTATTTCCCGACCGGTAGGGGCTGGAACATCCAGCCATTCCTGTGCCGCCCGCGCGCATCAGAACCGCAGACGAACCCGGGAGTATATCATCGAATGCGGGCAAGGCAAACCTTTTTTATCGCTTTTACCACACCGCGACCGCCAAACGCACCTCCGGTAACCCGGGGTGAAGTCTACTCCTTCTGTATGTCGCAACCTATGGAAGACATCTGGTCGACGAAACCGGGAAAGGTCTTCTTGACGCAGTCGATGTCGCTGATCCGCGTTTTACCGTCGGCCATCATCGCCGCCAGGGCCATCGTCATTACCATCCGGTGGTCGGCGCGGCTGTTGACGTGTGTACCGCGGAGGCGGCTTTTGCGGATGACCAGGCCATCGGGGCGCTCTTCCACGTCAGCGCCCATGCTCTTGAGAGCTTTGCAGGTTTCCGTTATCCGGTCACATTCTTTGTGCCTGCAGATTTCGGCGTTGGTCAGTACGGTCTGCCCTTCTGCAAAAGTCCCCACAACCGCCAGCAGCATGAACTGATCGACGAAATCGTTGCAATCGATCTCCATTCCTCTCAGGAAGCTGGTTCTCGCAACGATCTGCCCGTCGCCGTCGACTTGAATATCTCCGCCCATCTCGCGGAGTACGTCTACGACGGCTTTGTCGCCCTGGCAGTCGTCGATGTCCATGCCCGGAACGGTCACGACACTCGAGGGGCACAACACACCTGCGACTATCGGGTACAACGCCGCCGACCAGTCCAGCGGGATGTGCGTTTCGAAGCCCTCCCACTTGCTGTTTCCACGTATGCGATAGCGTTGGAAATCTTCGTTCGTGAATTCGACTCCGCATCGCCGCAGCCATTCCAGCGTCACGCCGACCCACGGTTTTTCGCCGGCGTTATGGACTGTGATTTCGCTGGGCGCGTTTGCGAGTGCCGCGGCCACCAGCAGCGCCGAAACGGGCTGCGAGTCCATTCCGTTAATTTCAGCCCGCCCGCCTCTGAGGGTGCCTTTGACGACAATCGGAGCGTGCCCGTCGCCTTTGGAGCTGACGGCCCATGCCCCGAGTTGGTTTATCGCGTCGATGAGCGGTTGGCAGGGGCGGATATGGCGGATCGAGTGGTCGCCGCTGAGTACGGTATAGCCCGGGCAGCACGCCGCAAGTGCGGTGAAGAACCTCATGATGATCCCACTGTTCCCACAGTCGACAATGTCATCGGGCGTTTTCAACTTGCCGGCGGTACCGATAACTTCCCAGACCTTGTCGGCCTTGGGGCGAATCTCGGCGCCGAACATTTCCAGGGCCTCGGTCCCCCGCATCCAGTCACTGCTTACCGCGGGTGCGGTAATGTGGCTCGTGCCATCGGCGAGTGCAGCCATTATCAAGGCGCGGAACGAATGGCTCTTGTTGGGCGGGATGGTTACCGAGCCCTTAAGGTCTCGTGACTTTTTTATAACAACGTCCATGCTTACGTCCTTCCGCCAATAATAATATTAGACTGAAGGGTAATTTGCAAGACTAACGACTGGCAGTTGGCAACAGCAACGGCGGACGGCGGACGACCCGCTAAACCGTAAACGGGTAACGCTCTGCGGGTAAATGGTGGATCGCCAATACCGACCAGGCAGGCGGGTAGCGTGCCAATGGCCCCAGCACACCTTATCGGCGTGTCAAAGGCACGCCCCCCCGTCCCACCCCGTCCCACCCCGCAAA
>CAZSLS010000022.1:0-49854 GCA_964607575.1 uncultured Planctomycetaceae bacterium
TAATAGAATGTAAAACTTCGTGTCCATCTGTCCTGCGGGGATATCGCTGTTCTTCTCGAGACGCCGCCCGGGGGTATTAACGTTTCTTCCGGACCGTTCTTGCAAAGAGCGTTCGCCGGGTTGTCCATTCTACGGCGTTGGCCAGCAAAACGTTGAATGTGTCGTTGGCAAAATCTTCGGGCAAACCCATCGACGTGTAGAACACGCGCTGTTTTCCGGTAGTCCGCGCCCAGGCGACAGGGTGAGACTCCTTGGCGCCCTTGCCCGTAAGCAGCAGCTCGGCGCCCTTGGCGAGTTCCTTGTTGCGGTAGAGTCTTCCGCGCCGGGTCCACTCGTACACACCGGAGAGAATCGGATGCCTGGCGGTCCGTGTGTTGACGATAATCCTGACGCCCTTTTCGTCGCCGAGATGCCCGCTGTAGCTTCCGCCGAGCACTTCGCGATCGAATTCGAGATACTTCTGGAAAGCATGGCTGGCTGTGCGAATACCGATAACCGGTCGCCCCGAGGCGATGTAATCTTTGACCATTTTGAGCTGGGCACCGCCGATCTCAAGCCGCCTGGCGTAGACCACCAGGAGGTCGGCGTCTTTGAGTTTATCCAGGTTGTCGAGGTTCTTTGCCTTGTCGGAGGCGAACGATCGCGTACACTTCACCAGGTATTTCTTCTCCATCCGCTCCTGCCAGGCGGTCAGCGACTTGACGGCGTCATACTCCCGAGCCCCGCCGATCAGGTGGATCTTTGTCGTCTCTTTCTTCCCGGTCTTCTTGGCTTTCTCGGCGGCCTGCCATCTGGCGAATCCTTCGCGAACCCTTTTGGGCCAGACGAATTTCGGAGCCGTAGACGGATCGTAACCCTTGAGGTGATCGAGTTCCCTGCCCTTTCGATCGGTCACCTTCGTATACCGCCAGGGGGTATCTCCGAACACTTCTTCAGCCAGCTTCGCCAGCGCCGGATCGTAGAGTTTCAGTTCCTTCCGCGTGTTCACGTGGTTGTGCAGGGAATCGTTCTGGCGGTTGGTGTTGAACCAGGTTTGGACGGCTTCGGCCCATAGCTCTCCATAGTCGACGCCCGCGTAGGTATCTTTCCACAGGCCCTTTTTCTTGCCCGCCTCGTAGGCGTCTATGAGCCGCTTGTTAAACGTCTTGTCGACGAGACCGGCCCCGAAGTGAATCTTGTGTCCGAATTCGTGGATGAAGATACTCTCGGTGTAATACGGATCGCCCTTGAAGCTCAGGAGATTCTCCTCTGCGCAACTTACCATCCACCCGCCGCAAATACCGCGAGCCCGCATATCCCAGAAATCGGGGTCCATTCGCCTCGACACGGGAATCTCGGTCGTGAATTCGTTATACGCCATCACCACGATGCGGGTTCCGCGCCCGTTCAGGGCCTTGACGATATCCGCCCGCCGGCCGAGGATTCTGCCCACAAGGTACGACGCCTCCCGCAACGCCGCATCCGACACCTTTGCCGAACTGATCACCGGCAGGCAGGTGTTGATGTACTTCTTGTAGAAATCCTTATCGAGCCCGAGTCTTTTGATCTCGTCGGGCGGCGGGGTGGTTATCTTCTCAACGACCGTTTCCGCCGAGACCGGCAGGGCCCGGGCAATAACGAGAATCACGAACGCCGCCGCGGCGGCGCGCATGAAACGTTTGGTGAGTCTTGCCGGTCCGGTAGTTACCATACTGTCAGTTCTCCATCGGCGGTATTGAAGCATTATAGCCGAACACGGTCCCCACAGCGAACCAGATTCGACCTGCCCCCCGGCCGCAATGCGCGCACAGAGCCCGCCGGCCCCTAAGTCAATATTCACTTGCTTGCCCTGAGCTTTGTCGAAGGGGTAAACTCTTGCTTCTTGCCACACCAGTGGCGCCCGCAGGCGGTCTCTGGTAGAGTCGCATACGTTCGCCCGATCCTAGCGACCGGGCTTTGCAGCGTGTGCGTTTGAGGCAGGTTCCAGGTGCTGGGTTCTAGGTTCTAGGGGCACGACAACGACCTGAGACCTCGATCCCGGAACCTCCCGCGAAGGAACATGCCGTTAAGCCGTCGCCGTTCGCCGTTGTCGTCAACCTAGAACCTAGAACCCAGCACCTAGACCCTGCCTTTCTTCCATATACATACATACTGGCGAATGAGGCGCGATCTGTGACACCCCCCCAAAAAGATTTTTTGTCCAGCGGAAATGTCAATCGCATAACATTTGCGGCGCCACTGCATTACAAGAAAACTGTACTCGCGAAAAATTTTCCATTTCGACCAACAAAATTTCTGAAAATCTTTCCCGATTCGCGATTGGCGGCGATGTGTCAACGGATATTCGCATTGATTCCGCTTGCGGTTTGGCAGTCCGTCGGAACGCCGTTTACCGTTCAATCCCAAATCAGATGTCCGCCCCTAACGTGTTACGTCCAGAAGTGTAAACTTAATATTTAAAGCCTGATCCCGACATGACTTGTGACCCCGACATGACTTGACCCCGACATGACTCGAAGTAGTACGGTGTGACAGAACTCACCGATATGCGGGCTCCGGCAATTCTCGATTCCAGATTATCCCCCAAAATAATACTGCTTGTAGAAGTCCGGAGGAGCTTTTGGGAGTTTCTTGTGCAGTTTGATATCGAGGTAGTCAGACAACTCAACCCACAGGTTCTCATACAACTTGTATATCTGACGGGCAGCGGTATCGGCAATGACACGGTATTCATCATAGCTCATAACCTTGGCGCGATATCGCTTGCTTGCGGCGAATTCAATATCTTCAAGCGTAGCCTCCTTGTCCTGCATCGATCTGCGGAGGTGTAGCGATTGCACAAAAGCATTTCGCCCGAATGATATGGTCGCCACCGGTTCGATGGCCTTTTTCTGATAAAAATGGACCACGACTCGTTTCAATCCCGGAAGCGAAGACCAGCATGGGTATGCAATACCAGGCGGTAAATAGCTGGTTGTCATCGCCGCAACTACGGCAGGCATATGCATACGCTCTCTAAGCGCTCCAGTCGATCTGTGATGATAAACCAGCGTGGCGGTTTCCGGATCGTATTCACACGAGTCAACATATTTCCCGGGGACAGTCTCCAACATCGGCTGAAAGGCCACATATGCCTCAAAGAGCCCTCGTGGAGTTGTAGTTTCTGGAACCGACCCCACCATGTGCAACTTATAGTCGGGACCTACAGCATTCATCCAGATAACCGACTGATTGAGGGTATAATCTGCCCTGTCATAATAGATCCAAGCCTTTAGATGGCTAGCGCGCAAGCGATGCATTTTCGCGATAAGCATTTTGCCCAACGCTTCGAGTTGGGACTTTGTCATTGGTTTAATTAGAACGCGGGCGTTGTATCCACCTGTGTCTGCCCTGCGAACCGGGGCTTCCAAGTATTCAAAGATCAGAGGTTGGCTCACGGGCTTCGTGGTGGACTGCACATTTCCGGTACTAGGTGAGGATACGGACGGAGTTATTGTCTTCTTGTTCCAGCCACTCCAGCACACACAAGCCACGACAATACCCAGAACCAGTATGGCGCACACCCCAACGATGAGAGGCCCCTTCCTCAGGCGCGCAGGCACAGTGCAAACGTGGCCGCAAAGGGGGCATTTGTCACCTTGTCCGGCCATCGAGGAGGGGCTTTCCAATCGAGTGCCACATCCGGAGCATTTGTAACGTGTCATCGCCGATTCCCTTTCTAAAGACTGTTATCGGTCAACAGTCAAATCCCGTCGGCCCATGACCTGACGCCAGCCAGGCTTGTGTCAAACGGCCTTCTTTGCTGCAACGTCCTGTCATGCCATCAACCTACCAAGTATCGCTCAGACAGGTAGCCCTTCCACTTCAGGATTTCTTCACCTCCAGTGATCGACTCGATGTATTTCTCAAAAGTACACCCCCGAACCTGCCCGCGGTAAGCCTCTTTCAGCAGGTGCTGATACTTTGGAATGACGACACCGAAGTGTTCGTTGCCCTCTGGATACAGAATGATAGAAGTGAACTCGGAGATTTCTCCACGCTGACACATAGCGAGGCCGAGAAGATGGTTTCTCCAGATCTGCCTCATGTCATCGTGGCCCAGCAACTCATTGTCTTGATTCAGGAACTGTCCTGACACGCGAGTTACTTCCCAGTATCTCGAGCCTTTATCCGCAACTCTCGCAGCTTCCGATGCTCCGATTCTGTACCCATGCTCGGTATACTTAACCTCAATTCCGATACCCGCTGTTCGACCATTTCTATCGTGGTATTGGATATAAGTGTCGAATGCCGTTTTGTCCCCCAAGTAGTCTTCCTTTGGGTCCGGTGCCCATTCAAACCTGATGTCAAAGGGCGGCTGGCACTCAATTCCGAAGGCTCCTTCGACAATGTGCTTAGCCAGATCCGAATCTTCCTTGAGCGGTGCGAGCATATTGAACGGGATATGTTCGCTCCTGAGCATGTTGGCATCGCGGCTCTCCCAATAGGAAAGATACCGTTTTCTTAGCTCTTCCCTGGTATTCAACCCCTCGTAGTAATTCATCAGGGACTGAGCGTCCTCGTCAGTCAACCAGTTTCCGTATTCTGAGTAACCGACATTAAGGATATTGGCGCGGTACCGAGATTGATGACGCCGAGCCGCAGCTTTGAATCGGTCGTCTCCGTCACACTGCGGACCTATTTCATACATCACGTTGCTCCTCGGCAGATCTGACCGAATCATCAGTCGTAAAGACTCCCTTAGTCCTGATGGCGTGGCTCAAGTTCCTTGATATCCTGCTCGTAACCAGGTTCCAAACCGTCAGGTGGCTCGACGGTGACCTCGATCATGTCATCGTCGCCATATTTCCGTGCCAGAAGACGCTCACGATAAAGGTGGTAGGCCGCATCGCACACTTTCCTGGTATAGTAGCCGTTGAAGCCACCCCCCACTACTGCACCCACCTTGGGAATGAACTGGGCGAGTTTGGCCTTGGTCAGACGTATTCCAAGCGCCTTGGCGATTAGCTGTATGACTTTCACGAAAGCATGCTTCTCCAGGTCCTTCCAGGCCTTCTTTTTCGCAACCTCCCTGGCTATCTTCACTAATTGCGCCATGGCCACGCTCTTGGCCGTATCGTTCGGGCTGGACGCCAGGCCGAGAACGTTCATGGCAAACAGCCGTTCATGCTGGGCTGATACGTCGAATCCGCAGTATGTGGCATATTCGCCAATAGCCCTGAGATTAAGCGTCACGAGGGCAATAATGTCAGCAGGTATCCCGGGCATGCCAGCGTAGCCCGTCGCCGCTCCCTCAATGATACCCGCTGTCTTGTACCTAGCCGCCAGCCAGCCAATCGTCTTGTCCACTTCTTCCAAATCGAGCTTCAGGATATCCTTGGGCTTCAGTACGTTGTGACCTCTGTTTCTGAATTCCTTATAGATAGCCTCGGGCCGGACTGACCATTGCGCGGCATCGTTCGCCACGGACACAATGCCGCTAACGGACTTCTCTATGATCCACCCGATTCCCGGTGTAGCCATGGCCGCATTTCCCGCTTTGTCCAGAGGCCAGTTGATAAACCGCATTGCCTGCCCGAACCAGGTAATCTTAGGGTCCTTCCAGAGGTGAATTCCTTTCAGGGCTTCTCGTTCGTAGGATGATAGAGATTTACTTCCCATTGAATTGCTCCCTTATCGTTTTTTCGTCTCGTGTCATTTGATGCAATCTCCTGCATACGGGGCTATCATCTCTGTTTCTGAAATCCCTCGTACTTCGGATTGAATCTGCAATGGAGAAAAGCTTCCAGAAGGCTTAACACATGAATGCCAAGGCTGGCGTCTAGCAGCATGTCTATTCGATGAACGTTTGTCCTTATCCATTCGCCAATGCTCATGCCCGCACCGAGTGAGATGTCATTGTCGTTGATAAGATATTTCGCAAGGTTGCTGTTTGAACTGTCTGGGTTGTAATGCTGGCTGAGAAATCGAGCATTACTCTTTGGTCCGGCCTTGCCGATTTTCAGGAATCTCTCGCGGTACTTGAACATGTAGATTCCCATCTTCCCTGCCGGAAGCGATTCCGGTTTGTGTGGACACGCTCGGTCAATGATATCGATTTGCCGATCATCAATATGCGTTCCTGCAAGACGCACAACGTCAATCAGAATGCTCTTGAGTTTATCCATGGTGTTGTCAGAAAACAGGCAGTGTATAGTGAACGGCAAGGCAACTGCTTCAGTATCACAACAACCTGCGCTCATCAAGCATCAGGCGGGCAAACACGAAACGGTTGGCGTTCCACCATTTGTCCGGATCGCCGACGGAGTACTCGGCTATTAGTTGCCGAACGTTTTCCAGAATCTCATTTGGTTCCATTGGCATTTACTCCCGCTGCTGAGATCGTGATGTGAGGATACTACCGCAAAAACGGGGAGTATGCAAGAAAACCGCAGATTTGTAGAGGAGATAGCTGCTAAGCCGCAAGCGGCACGACTTGGGAAGATTTTCGATCGTGTGTCCACCGCTTGCGGCTTGGCAATAGTACCGATCCACCTCTCGTCATATCTCGTTCGCCTTTTGCAGTTGACGGCGGTGTCACACGGTCACAAAAACGCCGGCAAGTGTGAACCTCCGTAATCGCGCGATCGACAAGGGCGATCGACGGCGGGCTTCTGAGATATCACCTTGCCGCACACACCGTTACAACAAAAACAACAGATCTGAACACCGATCCCCGATTCGGATTCTTCCGATTATCGCACCCCGAAAGGCCCTGTGACACCTGTGAACCATTTGTGACAACCGCCGCGTCCCTACTTCTTCGGCTTCCCGCCCGAGGCTTTCCTGGGAGGGAGTTTGAAAGCCCTCACCAGCGCCTTCAGTTCGGCCACGATCCTGGGGTTCCGGGCGGCGACGTTGTTCTTCTCGCCCACGTCGGACTCCAGATCGTAAAGCTCGATGCCCTTGGTCCCCCTGTCCTTCACGTATCCGTAACAGTACTTGCGATCGGCCAGCAGCAGTTTCCATTTGCCCTTGCGCACGCCGTGCATATTGCGCCCGCAGAAGTAATAGAAATTCTCCCGAGCGCCCTTGTCGCTCTTGCCCGTAAGCAGCGCGGTCTGGTCCACCCCGTCGATGATCCGGTCGGTCGGTACGTCGCAAGCCGCCAGGTTCGCCATCGTTGGCATGACGTCGAGAGTCGAGAAGATCGCCCCGCTGGTCCGCCCGGCGGGAACGTGCCCGGGCCAGCGAACGATGCACGGTACGCGCACCCCGCCCTCCCACGACGACCCCTTGCCCTCTCGCAGCGGACCGGAAGACCCCCACGCGACCGCGCCCTTGTGCCTGGCGCGCAGGGGCTTCTGCATGTTATTCCACGGACCGTTGTCGGAGGTGTAGAGTACGAACGTGTTTTCGCGCAGGCCCAGTTCGTCGATGGCGTCCAGCAGGCGTCCGGTCTCGTAGTCGAACTCCTCGACGACCTCGCTGTAAAGCCCGCCCTTGTTTTTGCCCTTGAACTTCGGCGAGGCGTCAATCACAGAGTGCATCATCGTGTGGGCCACGTACAGCAGGAAGGGCTTGTCCTTGTTGTCCTTGAGAAAATCGATCCCCGCGTTGGTATACAGCCTCGTCAGGGAGGCCATATCACTGCTGGACCCGGAGGCCTCGTTGTTGTGGTGGAACTTGACGCTGCCGTCATCGTTGGCGCCCAGCGTGCCCCAGTAATAATCGAAGCCCTGTGCGTTGGGCATGCGGTCGATGATCGCCCGGCGATTCGAGACGTCCCACTTACCGATGCATCCGGTGGTGTAACCGGCCTTCTTGAGCAGTTCGGCGAAAGTAATCTCGTCGGCAGGCATACTCCATCCCTTCGAGCGGATGGGATATCGCCCGGTCAGCAGCGCCGAGCGCGACGGCCCGCATACCGGCTGGGCGTAAAACGACGTGAAACGGGTACCCTCTTTCGCCAGCTTGTCCAGCCGCGGCGAGCGGATGGTCTTCGAGCCGAAACAGCCCAGATCACCATAGCCCTGATCATCGGTGAAGATGATGACGAAATTGGGTTTCTTCGCCTTGTCTTCAGCACCCAGGGCAAAAGGACTCGAAACTCCGGCCGCAACGGTCACCAGGCTCATCCGCTTGAGAAACTCTCGTCGCTTCATTGTGTAGCTCCTGTCTGTGTGGATTAACGAAGCTGCCCGCGCCGGATTTCAATGATAATCCCGCTTCGGGCCCGCGGCGCGAAGATACAACCTTGCCATGCAGCCGTTGGGTGATAGAATCATGACACGCAAATGACGTTTCGAATGGATTAAGGGAGCAATTATGGCAAACAGGTATCTGGTCGGAATCGACGTCGGTACAACCGGAACGAAGACAATCATCTTCGATTGCGAAGGACAGATAGTGAGTGTGGGGTACACCGAGTATTCATGCCACTACCCGCAGCCCAACTGGGTTGAGCAAGACGCCGAAGAATTGATTGAAGCCGTGTTTACCACCAATCGACAGGCGCTGAAGAACGGTGGGATAGATCCCTCCCAGATCGCGTCGATTGCGGCATCTTCACAGAGAGCGTGCTGCGTGTTCGTCGGCCACGATGACAAACCGCTGAAAATGATCTCGTGGCAGGATAACCGAACGGCCGACGAAGTCGCGGAGATCGACAGCAAACTCGGTAGTGACGAGTATTACAAAATAACGGGCATGCCGAACACGCCAACGTGGCTGCTCCCGAAAATCCTGTACGTCAGGAACAAGGAACCGGAACTCTGGGAAAAGACCAAGAAGCACGTCCAACTGCAGGATGTAATCCTCAAAGCCATGGGCGCCGACGACTACTACACCGACGAATCCGGAATCGCACTCTCGGGATACTGGGACACGGACAATCTGTGCTGGAGCGACAAGATCATTGACACGTTCGGCATCGATAGAGACATGATGGCGAAAGTGCTTCCTTCCGGAACTCACGTTGGCGGAATATCCAAACAAGCCGCCGAGCGCAGCGGGTTCCTCGAAGGGACGCCGATCTGCATGGGGATAGGCGACCAGAACAGCGCCGCTATCGGCGCCGGTGTCGTGTATCCGGGCATGCTTTCGGTATCTCTCGGAACCGGCGGAATGGCGGTGGCGTTCCTGGACGAAAAATACAGGGACCCGAGCGGGAAAACGATAATATGCAATCACGCCCTGCACGGTAAGTGGCAGTTTGAAGGTCTGCAGAATGGGGCGGCAGGCGTCTTCAGGTGGTTCAGGGATGAAATCGCAACGCTCGAAAAGGTCCAGGCCGAAGCGGACGGCACGGACGTATACGCAAGACTCAACGAGATGATCGCCGACGTTCCGGTCGGCTCGGGCGGGCTCCTGTGCATGCCGTACCTCGCAGCCGCGGCGTCTCCGAGGTGGAATCTTGATGCTCGCGGGATGTTCGTCGGGCTGACCTTTTCGCACGGTAAAGCCAACATGGCCAAGGCGTGTCTGGAAGGGATCGCTCTCGAACAGAAAGACATCATCCACAGCATCAAGGTAAATGATATACAGGTCGACAAGGTCCGGATAATCGGCGGGGCGACCAAATCCGAGATATGGAACCAGATACAGGCCGACACGTACGACATGCCCACCGAAACGCTGAAGGTCAAAGACGCCGGGTCGCTGGGGTCGGCAATGTGTGCGGCCGTCGGTATAGGCTTGTACAAGGATGTGAGAGAAGCCGCAGACGATCTCGTGAAATTCGACAAGAGATACGAACCGATCCCTGAAAACGTAAAAATATACGAAGAGCTGTACGGTATATACGTCGACATCTATGACGCCCTGGATCAGAACGGAGCATACTCGAGATTATCCAGAATGCAGGAAGCCAATTAGCGGTGAATACTGTGGGCGAAAGATTGTTCGGTATTTACGAGAAGGCTCTGCCCGGGACGATTGACTGGGATCAGAAAACGAAATCCGCCAAAACCGCGGGCTTCGACTTCGTCGAGTTGTGCATCGATGAAAACCCCCAGCGAATCGCCCGCGTGGACCTCGCCGCATCAAAGGCCAGGGAACTGTCCGCAATCGCGCAGGATAACGGGCTGTCGATGCACTCGCTCTGCCTCAGCGCGCATCGAAAGTTCCCTCTCGGAAGCCTGGACGATCGTGTAGTAGCCCAAAGTATCGAACTGACGAAGAAGACGCTCGATTTTGCCAACAATATCGGACTGAAAGTATTGCAGATCGCCGGATACGACGTGTTCTACGAGCAATCTTCGACCGAAACGTATGCGAGGTTCAGGCGGGGTCTGCGGACAATCGCCACCCTGGCCGAAGAACATGACGTGATGCTCGGCTTGGAAAACGTCGACACGGAAATGTCGAAAACGATCGCCCAGTGCATGGATATCGTCAATGAAATAGATTCTCCCCGCCTGGAAATGTATCCCGACTTCGCAAACCTCAGCGCCCAAGGGGTCGACTATCTCACCGAGATGCCCAAAGCGCTCGGGCACATCATCGGCCTCCACATCAAAGACACGAGACCGGGGCAATATCGAGGCGTGGGTATGGCCGACGGTACCGTCGACTTCGACCGAATGTTCGCCGTCCTGAGAGAGATGAACTGCTCGGCGCATTGCGTTATCGAAATGTGGAACGAAGACTGCGAAGACAGCACAGAAATCATCCGATCCGCCCTGCAATTCGTCAAAGACAGAATCTAGTATTGCCCGAACTCGACGGCGGCCGCGTACATCGCAATTATTTTTTCCGGCACGACGCCCGACTGTATGTTGTGCGACGGCGAGAGGATATACCCGCCCCCCGGCGCGAGGTGCTCTATGCGGGTCTTCACTTCCTGGACGATATCCAATATGGTTCCATTCGACAGGGCGTCCTGGGTGTTTATCGAACCGTGAAAACACAGGCGGTCGCCGAACGTTTTCTTTATCCGCTCGGTATCCATGCCGACGGCGTTCGGTTGGATGGGGTTCAGCATGTCGGCGCCCATCTCGATGAAATCCGCCATGAAATCAAAGACCGCGCCGCAGGAATGCACCGAGATTTTACCTTTGGGGTTATGGAGCAGGTATTCGGCTTTCGCGGCGCGCCATTCGGCCTGGAGCCGCGGCTTGACCAGTTCCCTGAAAGTGTCGGGCGATATCAACGGGCTTCTTTGCGAACCGAGATCTTCGCCCTGGAACCGGAAATACGTCAGGTATTTCCCGACGGCCTGCAGGACCTGCTTGTCCCTGTGCAGGCGGATTTCCAGTATCTTGTCCATCACCGCACACGCCATCTCGGGGTTGGCGATCAGATCGACGAAGAAGTTCTCCATGCCCCGGAGATAGTGCGACAACTCGAATATATTGCCCCCGAACGTCAACGTCAGCGCGAAATCGGTTTCGTTGTATAACTGGCGCACATATTCTTCCAGCCCTTCGACGCGCGGTTCATCCATCCCCGGCCAGTCGTAGTCCATGATGTCGTCAACGCTCTGAGCCCCCGCCAGCGGGTGGTCCATCATCTGGTAGAGAAACCCGCCCTTCCCATCGTCGGTGCGCTGCTTCGTGTATCCCCATTCATCCTTGAAAGTCTCGCAGTTCTTGTCCCACAGACCCGTCGCCGTGATACCGTAAGGGATGTGATAGACATCCACGTTAAGCTTCTCGAGCACTTCGGGCGTGGGGAAAACGTGCGCCCAATCATCCCACCAGTAATCGTCGGAAATATTCAGGTATTCGAGCAACTCCTGATACGGCCGCGCCACGATCGTCATATCCAGAGGCACCCTGTCGGGCTCCTGATGTTCCAACGCCATCTCAACACGCTGTCGACTGGTCATACTCATCGTCAATCACTCCTTGCACTCTTCCGAGCCCGACCGATTCCGCGAGCCATTGAGGTGATTGTATCGGAGCCCTCGCGCGAAGTCAGCGCAATTTCTGTATCCGGTAAGACTATTGCGTTCGCCACCGCCAATGATTACCCTCACGGGCACTATGACTCAGTAATAGCACAATTCGCCCTCAACAATTGGACCCCGCCCGGTAAGGCAGGTGGCCCTCCTTTGAAATCAACTTCAACGCTTCAAGGAACGATATATGACTGCGCAGAATGACAACATATGGCACGGGTCCTACAAGATCCCGTGGAATGACCCTGACTTCAGCAGACGAATGCTGGCAGAACACCTGGCGCAAGACCATGACCTCGCCAGCCGCCGCACTGAATGGATCGACAGGCAGGTTGCATGGATTCACGACGACCTGCTCGGCGGGCAACCCGCAAGCATACTGGACCTCGGCTGCGGGCCGGGGTTCTACTCGCATCGTTTGACAATGCGAGGACATCGCTGCTATGGGATCGATTTCGGTCCGGCGTCCATCGAGTACGCCCTGCGGCACAACCCCGACGAATCACGATGTACGTTCGTCCTGGGCGACATTCGACAAGTAGCGTTCGGCGGGCCTTACGATCTGGCGATGATTCTGTACGGAGAACTGAATGTATTCTCACCGGCCGAAGCCTTGGCGGTCCTCCGCAAAGCCCATACCGCCCTGACGGCGACAGGTCGCCTGATCGTCGAAATGCAAACACCCCAAACCGTCCATCGAACCGGCCTCAGCGAACCGACTGAACAAGACTCTGAATCCGGTCTGTTTTCAGATCGCCCCCATCACTGCCAAACCGAAAGCCAATGGCTACCCGAGCAGCAGGCAGCCGTCCAGACATTCCACATAACCGAAGCCGGCTCCGAGCGAGCGAAAGAGTTCCGAAGCACAACCCAAGCCTGGCCGGACCGTAACCTGATCGCGTTATTTAGAAACGCCGGTTTCCATGAAGCATCCCCGCGCAACGATTGGCCATCCAACACCGACAACCTGAAGCTGTGGCTCGCCGACGCCAAGGAACCAATGCCGTTGACTGACCCGTCGCGAAAAGATGGTTAGACGGTGAGCCCTTTACGGGCGATTTGAAAGTAGCCCAGCGGTGAGCCGAAGGTGAGCCCTGGGAATAGAGCCTACAAGTAACTCCGAGCCCTCCGAAGGAGGGTGACTTGAAACGAGTGCTGCGGGGTCTTCAAATCACCCTCCTTCGGAGGGCTCTGGGGATAGAGGAATACGAGTTCCCAGGGCTCACCTCCCTGCTCCGCTCTTTGGGCTACGCAAGACAGGTCGGCTCACCGCTGGGCTACGATCAGATCATCCGCCTGCGGCGGACTCAACGACTAACAACTACTGGCAAACGCATCATGGTCTCAAACTCTTTTTGGGCAAGGCTTGCCATGTCAACGCGTAGAACAGGCAGATGTCTCCGTACAGGAAGCCCGTTACATAATCGCTCGACGGGTCGATCTTCCCGCCCAGGGTGAGTTTGGTTCGCGCTCTTGGCTGCATGACGATGATCTGTCGCATGAGACTCTTGAAGGCGACGGTCTGCCCGGCCAATCGCGCGGCGCGGCGCGTATCGCCGGTGGAGGCCGCGGCGGCTAGTCCCATTCCCGAAGCCGTCATGCCAATTCCCATGAGAATCGGTCCGGAATCGGCGTCCTGCTTGCCCGCCCTGCCGCCTGGCCACTCGGCGAAACCGGAGACTATCTTGCGATCGATCCAGAACGCCTTGACGTAGGCGTCGTACATGGTCTTCGACAGCGGCGCGTCCAGGTGCGCGATCAGCGATATCCGCAATGACAGGTCGCAACCGCGCGGTAGTGCGGTCCCCCGGGCGGTGGCATTGTTGATCCGGCTGTACGGAAGACCGGTGGGCTTGTGGATGGCGCGTTTGCTCATCCATTCGAGGTGCTTACGGATTACCGCATCACTGCGCCCCTTACCCGTGCTAAGGTCATAGAGCTTCAGGGAGACCAGGGCGGCAATGGTGTCGAATGTCCAGGAATAGGTCGGGAACGACTCCAGCGGGCGCCCCTCCAGTTCGACAAGCGCTTTGTGGAGCACGTTCGAAATCGCACGGTTGATTGCCCTGTACCGATCGTCGCCGCCGATGAGTCGATAGTATCCCAACGCCATATTGAGTTGACCGAGATAGGTCGCGTGGTTTCTGTACGATTTGAGGCGTTCGAGCTTTCCACCGGGCGGCTTGACCTTGGCGGCGGTGCTTGCTATCGCCGATACGAGCAAGTCAGGTATGCGATCGAGAGCGTCTTTGCGCCGCCCCGGATCGGACAACGCCAGGTTCGCGTAGGCGATCGCCGGAAACGTATATGGAAAAATGTCGCCCTCGGGAAATCTACCGCACTCCCGCGACACCCTGGCCCGGTAGCTCTTCGGGTCACCCACAAGCGTATCGAACCGCCCGGCGAGCTTTTTTCGGAGGGCGCCCAAAGGCTTGTTATCGTCCCCGGCGGCGGGGGCGGGGGCAAAAGTCACCGCCGCGGCGAGCAACACAACCAGGCCCAGGCTACTGTCGATCCGTCTATATCCCATAGTCGCAGGTCTCATCGCAATTCAGATTATCCAACATCTCCCTGTGGTCAGGGCGCCGGTCGTGGCGGCCAGACTTTGAAGGTGTTGTCGCCTTTTTTGATTGCCTGGAACGGTCCGGGGAGCACCTTCTTTGGATCGATTGGTTTTCCGTAAAAGTCGGATGTGATGTTCAGCGGTTTACCGTCGGGGTGCTCCATGAACATGTCGGCCAGGGGTACTTTGCCCATGAACTTGGAGGTAATCAACGGGTACTTCTTGTCGAAGACGGCGGCTGGCAGCTTGTAACTGATTGTTGCGGATTTGGCGTCGCGTTTGAACTCAACGTCGGCCTTTGTGGCGTCTGCAACGCTGTCGGCGTCCTGGTCTTTGAACTTCCCGGCGTTGCCGAGGTAGACGTTGTGATTGACGATGAAATCCGCGGCTTTGGCGTTTCCGCGGATCAATCCGCCGCGGGTGAAACCGCCGCCGCCGATTATGATATTATTGAAAATCCTCTCGTGCTGGAGCGTTGGCCCGATTTTGCCCGCGCGGGTCGTGGAGTGCGGTTTGTAGTAAGGGACGATACGCGTGGGAGCGGCGGAGAAGTGAAAGATGCAGTCGACAAACAGATTGTGACTCATCAGCGCGCCGTTGCCCCCTTCGGTTATCCGCGACCTGACGAAAACGTTATTGTCAACGATCACCGGGCCGAAGTTCACTTCCAGGAACAAACTCGCATCGTGCAGGACGTTGCCCGTAACCCGCGTGTTCTGGGAGCCCCAATCCAGCCATATTCCCGGCGGCCAGCCCTGATGGCGGGACTTTCCGAATATTAGGTTCTTGCGTATGATAACGTCAATGGGGAACAGGATCTTGATCGCCGCCTGATTCATACCAAACCATTCATCGCGGTAATTGGCTTCCGATATGGTGTTCCCCTCGATAACGCACCCCACCGCGCCGTAGCAGCCGTAGATACCCACCTGGCCGCACCGCTTGATGACATTGTTTCGAATGAGGTGATGCCCGATAGTCTTCAGGGGCGGAATATTGCTCCCACCTTGCATCAGACCGCCCTCTTTCTTGTTGTTCCTGGGAAAATGAAGTTCGTCCGAAACGCCCAGGGATATCCCTATGTTTCTGGAGTTGGTGATCCTGCAATTCTGGATGGTCCAACCGTAACCGTATTTTGTACCGATGGCGCCCTGTTCGAGCGTGTAGATATCGCCCCACTGAGGAGCGGTGTGCCTGATGTCGAAGCCGTCGATAACGATATACTTGAGGCCCGCTTTCTCGGGAAAGATAGCGGTCGCGCGGGCGTTGATTTCCGTGAGGTTCTTGTTGGGGTCCAGTTTTCCGAAATTGGCGTGGATCTTGATCTTCCCGTTTGGGTACCGCCTGTTCTTAGGGAACTCCGTCTTGTTCTTGTATCCGTAGGCTCCGTTGGTATACCACGTATTGGGCGCAGATTTCATATCCTTAATCTTCATTTTCTGCACGAAGGCTTCCCCGTTGCAGTACACATCGCCCAATCGGCGATCCCGCCCGCGGAACAACCACGCGCCCCAAACGGGTCTGGCGAACGGGTTGTATCCCTTGAAGAACGCGACATCCAATTCGACCATCCACGTACCGTCGCCCTGGTCGACCCAGGTGGTGATTTGCTCCGATCCGCGGATGGAAACTTCCCCGCCCGCCGCGGCGCGATACGTAATCGGGCGGGCGGGCGACGCGCCGCCTCGCGGAGGGATGACCTCTTCGCGATAGATACCGGGCTTGACGAGGATCGTATCTCCGGCGCGGGCGAGGTTGGCCGCGGCCTGGATGGTCTTCAGCGGCTTGGCGGCGGTGCCCGGATTTTTGTCCGATGCGCCGGCGGTCTGATTGTTCACAACGAACGTATTGCCCGCGAGCGCCACCGAACAACCCGTCAGCAGCATTGCGACCAAAACCGCGGTAATCACGTTTCTCATGGCGACCCCTTTCATGGGTTCAAACCTGCCGGACGATTGTATCGCCTTTTCAGGCTACATCAACACGGTTTCCGACAAACAGTCCGCGTCTGAAAATCCACAAGATCCAGCACACGCCGATTATGAAGAGCAGTTCGGTTGCTTCCTCCCAGAAGACGAAGTAAACCATCCGCCGGCTGTAGGCGCCGGCGAGGATCATCCGCAGCGCGCCGAACCCCATCGCCCCGCATCCGCCGGCGAACGCCATTTTCGCCGGTTTCAGGCCATCGCTCCCGGCGAATCGCAGCATAACCAGCGAGGCCGCAAACATCACCAGCGCCGCGGCTGGGCAGTAGACGATCTCGTAAAGTTGATGCACGATCGGATTGGAGTAGTTGTAGGTCGCCCCGTAGATCTCCACGTTGTACGAGACATCGTGGAAGTCGGCGGTCAAGCCCATGCCCGTGAGGATCATCATCGCCACGATAACCAGGTAGAAAACTCGCCTCAATCCGCACGGAACGTCGGCGTGTTTGATGCATCGCCCGCACAACCGCAGGGCCCCGCACTTGTCATCGGCGCCGCTGAGGTGGATGAGCCGGTTGTCGACGCCCTCGATGATCGCATACGTAGTAAACGCAAAGCACAGCAGCATACCGTAGCTGTGCAGGAGTTCGAACAGGCGCGAAGTGTCCGCGTACAGCGCGTAGTTCAACGCACAGAAATTCTCGCCAATGAAGAAGAAAATCATCGCCCACCGCAGCGCCACCAGGTCCGCAGCCCTCGACCGCCAGAGCACGATCACGAGAATCAGCGACAGCAGCGAATAGGTAATCTTGAATCCAAATCCACTCGCAACGGCCAGGAACTGCTCGAACGCTGTGGCGTCGTGGAATGGTAATGGTTCGAACCCCGCGCCCGCCGCCTCGCCATCCGGTAACCACTGCATGGCGCCCAGCGGGACCAGCAGGCCTGCAAGTATCACTGCGGCCAGGATCGCGCGGGTTACGTTCGTTCGGTTTGGTTTCATCACGGATCCTTTCGCCCCATCACGTTATGCACGCAAGCGGGGATGAGTTTTCCGCCCGGTTGAGGGTAGGCGTTGCAGCAGCGGCGCACGCGGGCCAGATCGAAGGTGTCGGCATCCTGGAAAGCGTGGATAAATATGCTCTTGATCCGCCGTTCGGCCAGACCAAACGCCCTCCGCGGATCGAAACATCCGGTGCGACAGGACAGCTCCCGCATGATTCCGCTCAACGTACTCATTACGGCCTGTCCGTCGGGAGCCGCGCCGGCGGGACCGGACCACAGATCGTATACCATCTCCCTCAGGCGCTCGAATTCCTGCTCGTCCAGGCCGAACACGGTGCGGTTGGCGACGGCGTCCAGCAGGTTCGGCGCATCCAGCATCCCTGCAATCGAAGCTGCGCCCCCGTCATCCAGCCTCAGGTAGAACGCCAGGGAAAAACACAACGGATGGCTGCATGGAAGCGGGACGAAATCCTCGCTCCTGACGGCCGGGTTGGCGGTCTCTCCCAACATACGCACCACATCGGGGATGCTCAACCGCCTGACCGCCCCGGTCATCTGCGCGCCGCGCCCGGCGAACGCAAGCGGCTGGATCATTAAGCTCAACACGTGGTCTCGTCCCAGCAGGCAGCTGACCGCCTCGTCCAGTTGCGATTCGTTGACGCCGCCTGCAAGCGTCATCGTAAGCGAAGTTGCGACATCAGCGGCCTCAAGGGCATCGAGGATACGCCGCTTCTCTTCGGCCAGCGGCTCGCCCCGCAGCATCTGGTAGACGTCATCATCCAACCCGTCGAACTGCAGCGAGATCACCACGTTCCGCTCGGCGAGAGCTTCCAGCAGACCGTCATCATCGAGAAGCCTTCGCCCGTTGGTGGAGATACTGACGCGAACGATCTCTTCTCGCGACAGTGCTTCGTCCACAATCTCCAGCAGGCGCCGATGGATCAGCGGTTCACCGCCGGAAAGGTTCAGCACGTCTACCTGTCTCTCGGCGGCCAGGAGAGAGTCGAGTATCTGCGAGAACTCCTCCATCGACATATCCCACCCGCGCCCGGCATCGGCGATGCATACCGGGCAAGTCATGTTACAGCGTGAGGTTATCTCGATAATGGGCATACACAGATGCTGCTCGTGACGGTTGCAGAATCCGCAGCCGTCCGGGCACGGTTTGGTTTCATCTCCGGCGAAACCATCGGGAAATTGGGCGGGTTTAACGTACCTGTGAGCGCCGAGATATTCCCCCACGCCGCGGCGGATCATCGCGCGGTCCTCGCCGCAGTCGCCGCAGAACTTCCGCAGGAAGACCGAATCGTTTTCAAATTCCACCCTGGCGGGTACAAGTTTGCGACAAGTCGGACAGACTGACTGTGTTATCCCAAATACTTCCATTACTGTCTCTTGACCGAGCAAAGGAATTCTTTGAACTGTCTCATTCGCGGACGGGCGTACATCGATTCGGCGAATCCGCGGCACGATGTCCAGCACTGGTTGCACCGGCTGGCGGATTGCACGGCGTGGAGGCGATCTCGAATATCCAGAATGTCATCAGTGAGAATATTGCCCACCCGCCGGTCAAGGGTTTCGGTGCATCGCGAGACATTTCCGCGGTTGTCTATGTTCATCAGCAGCCGCCCGGTCTGGCAGTCGCCGATCCCTCCGTCGTTGATGGCCTGGTCGAGCCTGTCGATGTAGCTGGTCAGCGTGATGAACTCGGGGTACTTTTTCTTGAGGCCCAGCAGGTGCTCGGTAACCTGGCGATCGGGCATGCGCCGCTCCTTGCTCCCGCGATTCCAGGAGTAGAGGTTTACCATGTAGGTCACGCCGATCTCGCGCGAGAGTTTGATCATGTCTTCGACCTGGTCGAGATTATCGTCCATGAGCACGCTGATCATGTGTACGCGATTGCGCCGGTCGGGGCGATGCTTGTTGAGCAGGTCGAGCGCGTTGATCGCCCGGTCCCAGGACCCCTGTCGCCCTCGCTGGGCGTCGTGCATCTTAGGATCGGCGTAGTCGACTGAAACGGATATCTCCTGCAGCCCGGCCCGCAGGATATCCCTGGCCAGCGATTCATTGACGTACCACCCGTTGGTGATGAGGATCGGAAAGTGGTTTTCCTCGTTCAGTATCTCGATAATCCTGAACAGGTCCTCGCGCATCAGCGGTTCACCGCCGGCCAGCGAGATTATCAGCGTGCCCAGGCGGTTGAGTTTGCGACCGATCAGCCTGACATCGTCGAGCGACAGTTCATCGGCTGGGTCGTGTTCTGTCTTCCAGAAGTCGCATATCTTGCAGGTAAGGTTGCAGCGATACGTAACTTGCAGATTGCAATGGAAGAACCGCCTGCCCAGCATACCGAGCGCCAATCTCATCGACCTGTACTGATAGTGAAGTTCGCGTCTTACCTTGGTCAGCATGTCTCAGCTCCTCATGTATTTAAGTTCGCCCAGCGCCGCTACGGGAGAGCGTTGCAGCAGGCTCAGGGCCATGTGGCAGAAAATATGGCACCGGCGTTTGCAGGTCGGCAGGGCCTGTTTGCGTCGGAGTGATCTTACGGCGGCCCGGTAGTCGCCGGCCTCCAGGAGGTCTATCGGCGCCGCGGCGGACTCGAGGCACGGATAGTACATTGCGCCGTCTGGGCGGATAGTCGGCATGAGCAGCGGGTGGCAGCGATAGTCGGACAGATCTCGGATACCGCGCAAGTATCTCTCAATGCCCAGCACGCGGGCGCCGCTGCGTTTACGGGCGATCGCGGTATCGAGCAGGCGGAGATACGCCGGGGCGCCGGGCAGGTCCGGATGAATTTCAGTACCGCTGATCTGCGGTGACAATTGGAAGCCGATGTCATTGACCACCGCCAGTTCGAGCACCTTCCCGGCTTGCGACAGTCGCCCGGGAACAGCTACCGCGCTGAGCACGACGCTGGTGGCGGTTTGCTTGCGTCTGTCGATGGCGTATTGGACGGCGTCGAGTATGCGTTGCGCGCCGGCGGCGTCCTGTCCGGTGATTCGCCCCAGCGCGTCGGGGCATGTCGAATCGAGGCTGATAACCAGCACGTCGCAGTTGTCCATTATCTCGGGGCGGTCCGGCAGGGACATACCGTTGGTGTTGAGAACCGTTCGCATCCCGAGCCCACGGGCTGTGACCAGCAGTTCCTCGAGATCATCCCGCATCAGCGGTTCGCCGCCGGTGATGTCCAGCGTATCCGAGGCGGCCGCCAGTATGCCGATCAGCCGCCTGGCGTCGTCTGTCGACAGTTCGGCGGCGACATCCTGGTGAAACGCCCGCCCGCCGCCATCGCTGCAATACTCGCATCGCAGCGTACACCTGTGAGTAACGTAATAAGAGAACAGCAGCGCCTCGACCGGTTCGCGTCCGATCGCCAGCGACATCAGGTTCCGCATGTAATTGGCCAGGAAGCCCATTACCCGTCCTCTTTTCGAGAGCCGATTTCCCGCGCGGGTACCCCGGCGACAGTAGCACCGTCGCTTACGTCGCGATTGACGAAACTGTGGAACCCTATCGTAGCTTTGCTGCCGATCGACACGCCCGAGCGAACCGTCGAATAGGCGCCGATTACCGCCCCGTCAGCGACTGTGATTCTGCCCATGCGGAAATCATAGGCGGTGATTTCATGCGCCAGGAGCCTGCAGCCCAGGCCCAGACAGCATCCGTCGCCAAGCGTTATCAATTGCGGATACAGCGGGTCGATGACCACGCCGGGGGCTATGTGTACGTCGCGGCCGATCTTTGCTCCGGCCAGCCGATAGAGCCATATTTTCACCGCCGATATCGGTACGGCTCCGGCCAGCATCACTATCAGCGACCGCAAATGCTGCTTAATGTGGGCCGAGAGATTCGGCCAGAGTACGCCCGAGGGGCACCCGCCGGCGTCCCACGGGATGACCAGTGGACTAACCGCACCATCCCGGAACCATTGTCTAACCAGGCGCCGGTCTTCAGAGGGTCTCTGCTTGTCCTGCTGTTTCGGCATGGAATCTTTCATCCTGTTGGCGGTAGAACATGTTGTAGGTACACGCGGGAATCAGCTTGCCCGGTTCGGCGGGAACGAGGTCGCCGCAGAGCATCGCCCGGCTGCAATCGAACGTGTCCTCATCCATGTGCGAGTGGATGTAGACTGTGCGAATAGCGGATTCGGCCAGGCCCTGTCGCTGAAACTCACTCAAGGCCCGACCGCCGGGATACAGGTCTTCGACGAGTTTGCGGAACACCGCGAGACCCTCGGTCTCACCGCGGGCGTAAAGGTTGTCGATCGCCTCCCGGAAGAAACTGTCATCGTCGCCAAGGCGAATCAGGTAGGAATCATTCAGCAGCGGCGAGAGTTTCTCTATCGGTGCAAAACGGAGGAACGGGAGGAAAGCATCGCCGGCTTTTATCATGTAGCATAGCGAGTAGCACAGCGGGTGGGTTGAGGGGCGGGGCATGAAGTCCTCAACCGTCAGCATTCCCCCGGATTGCCCGCAGACGATCCGTGTGGCCTCGTCGACGGGCAGATGCTTCCGCGGACCGAACTGACCTCCGCCCTGCCCGGTGTAGGTCATCGTCTGAACCGTCAGGCTCAGAATCTGATCGTTCCTCCGCATCAGATCGAATACTCCGGCGATTGAATCTTCGTTGGTATCGCGAACCATTACGTTCAGCAGCGTCATCCGGACACCGGCTCGCGTGAGGTTGTCGATGGCCTGGAGTTTGACGTCCACCAGATCGCGTCCGTGAAGTTGAACGCTGGTCTCGCTGTCAAACGTATTGAACGACAGGATCACGCAGACGCCCAGTTCGCCCAGTTGCTCGCAGAGATCTCTATCCTCAGCTAATCGCAGACCATTAGAATTCATCGTGATTCGCCCGATCTCATCCCGGCGACAACATTGCAGGATCTCCAATAATTGCGGATGCAATGTCGGCTCGCCGCCGGTGATGTTAATCAGGTCAACCGATCGGGAAGACTCGACGATCCAGTCGACGGTGCGGGCCATTTCATCGGGCGGCATGTGGTAGATTCGGTCAGGCCGGTTGTAAGTGAAGCAGACCGGACAGTTCAGGTTGCACGCATTGGTGATGGAAACGACGGGGAGCTGACAGTTGTTCGCATGCCACGTACACGGGCCGCAATCGTGAGGGCAGCCGCGCCTCGGGGGCGCCGCGAACCCCAGCGGCGAACGGTCCGGTCGCGCCTGGAGCAGTTCACGCAGATACCAGTCTTTGTCCGACGCAATCAGCACGGGGGAGCTTTCGCAGGTCTCGCAAAGGCTCGCCTGCCAGACACTTCCGTCGCGGAAGAACACGCGGGCGGGGACTATCCGGCGACACGTCCGACACATGCCCCGAACAGTCGTGAAGTACGTGTAATCTCGCTGGGGCAGGCGGGTCATGGCTCAATCCTCCCCCGGACGATGGATTTCGGAGAACAGGACTCGCAGGTCATCGGGGTCGCAGTAATCCGCCAGCGGCGCCGGCGCAGCCAGGCAGGATTCTCCACGAACAACTACCCGATCACCCACCCTGGCTTCACCGTCAAAGCATATCCCGTCATCGCGGTAGTGCTTGACGGTTAAGCAGCAGTCAACGCGCTGACCCGGGCCGACAGGTTCGAGAAACTCGATCCGCCCGGTCCGAATCACCAGACCCATTTGCGTGAAATCGGAAGTCAGAACGATCAGCCAGTTCCCGAGTTGAAAAAGGCTCTCCAGCAAGAGCGATTCCGGTAGCGATGCTTCGGCGCCCAGCGCGGTTCGCAGAGAGTACTCCTCAAACGACACCGCCTTGACACCGCTGATGCTGCAACGCGCCTCGTAGGATCGGATCCGATCTATCATCCGAAATCGCATCAGATTCCTCCGTCCACGTTGATGGCCTGGGCGTTTATGTAGCTGCTAGCCTCGCCGGCAAGGAAGGCTACGAGTTGGGCGACTTCTTCGGGACGTCCGGGGCGCCCCTGGGTGCAGTAGTTGCAGTATTCCCGGCGCTGCTTCTCCGGTACGTTCAAACCCACCCCTCCGTCGAGCATTCCGGGCACGACTGCATTTACGCGGATGTTGTACCTGGCCAGTTCACCCGCCAGCGACAGCGTGAACCCGATCACCGCACTCTTGCTCGTCGCGTAGTGGACGGGCACTTCGAGCACTCGCGTGCCGGCAAGCGAGCCCATGTTGATTACGTTTCCGCTCTTGCGGGCGATCATACCGCGAACGAACACCTTGGTCACCAGGAACATCCCCTTTACGTTGACGTCCATCACGCGGTCCCAGTCGGTCTCTTCGATCAGGGCGAAGGGCATGACCTGGCTGATACCGGCGTTGTTGACGAGGATATCGAGCTGACCGATCTCGCTTTCCAGCGCCTTGCAGACGTCACGAGCGCCGGCGGCGTCAAGGACGTCGAGTTCGTACGCTTTCACTTGGATCGACCCGCCGGTGAGTTCTTCGGCGATCTGGCGTGCCTTGTCGCCGTGACTGAGATAAGAGAAGCCCACCGAGGCGCCCTGAGCGGCCAGTGAGCGGACGATCGCCTGCCCCACCGCACCGGTTCCGCCGGTCACAAACGCAGTTTTCCCGCTAAGCATATTTGACCTCCCGTCGCTGTGAGGCGAGCTTGTCGCCTATAAGGTGTACGAACACCGCGACGTTCAGCACGCCGGGGACCTCGATCTTCCTCATGCCCGGACGGATCAGTTCGGGATCGACCTCGGGCAGTGCAATCCGCAATTGCTCGACCGCTCGGGCGGTAAGGACCCCGCCGTCGTCGTAGTCATCGTCGCCGAGTTCGGCGCGGGCCTTGTTCTCGAACTCGTCGGGCTCGAGAGTCACCGCAAAGGTCTCCTCTATCAGGAAACTCAGGTCCAGAAGGTCTATCGACTCGGCCCCGAGGTCGCCCACCAGGTATGCATCCATCGTGACCTGCTCGAGTTTCGCGCCGGTCACCTGTCGAACGAGGGGCACGAGTAGGGCAAAGATTTCCTGTTCGGTCATTTTTGTCACTTCTTCACTCTCCTGATCTGTACTCGATTATCTGTTCCAGGCGTTTCTTTCGCGGCGCGGGCGGCGGGGGCCCGGAGGGATATCCGACCGCCAGCAGGCAGGTCGGTTTGAAACCGACCGGCAGGTCGTCCAACTGCTCCCAGACATCTCCGGTCAGCAGCGGTCCGGTGAGTACGCATGCGCCCAGACCAATGGCACAGGCGGCAAGCAGCATATTCTGCGTAGCCATCGCCGCAGATAACGCTTCACCGGAAGCCAATGGGTTCCCCGCCAGCAGCTTCCCCGCAGCCAGTGATGGGGGCTTGTGCATTACCATAATTACGCAGGGCGCGAGGGTGAAACCCGTCGCGTGTGCCAGAAGTTCCCGACCGCGATCTCGCGGAATTTCAGGACATTCGGCCAGACGCCCGGCCAGAGATTCCAAGACCTTTCCGCCCATACGCGCCAGTTCGTCCGCATCGGAGAAGACCACGAACTTCCAACCCTGACGATTGTGGTTTGACGGCGCCCAGCGCGCCGCGTCCACCAGGCGCTCGATATCCGCCCGATCGACCGGGCGGTCGGCAAACTGCCGGACTGACCTGCGGTCCGTTATCAGATTCATCAACGATTCGTAATCGCAGGCGGTCATGACGCCCTCCCGAAAATCAGCGTTGCGTTCTGCCCGCCAAACCCGAATGAATTCGACAGCACGGTGTCGCCGCTGAACTCGCGGGCCGATCCGGGCACGTAGTCCAGGTCGCATTCGCGGTCGGGGCGGCGGAGGTTAATCGTCGCCGGCACGCGACCGCGGCGAATCGTCAGGATTGCGGCCACTGCTTCAACCGCCCCGCTGGCGGCTATCATGTGACCGGTCATCGACTTGACTGCATGTACGGGTATCTGATCGGCGCGAGAGCCCAGCACGTCCCTGATTGCGGCGGTTTCGACAATGTCGTTTTGCGGGGTGCCCGTACCGTGTGCGTTGATGCAGTCGATCTGCTCGGGCGCCAACCGGCTGTCAGCGAGCGCAGCGGTCATACTCAACACCGCCCCGCGCCCGGTCGGGGACGGGTCCGATACGCGATAGGCGTCCATCGAACTACCGTACCCCAACAGTTCGGCGTAGATCTCCGCACCGCGAGAGCGAGCCCGGTCCATAGCTTCCAGCACCACGAAACCCGCGCCCTCGCCGAGGACCGTGCCTTTCCTGTCGGCCGAAAACGGGCGACAGGCGGATTCCGGGGCGTCGTTTTCGTTCGAGAGTACGCGAAGGAGACTGAATCCGCCCAAACCCAGGGGGTTGAGCATGCTGTCGGCGGCGCCTGTCAGGACGACTTCGCAATCGCCGCCGCGGATCATATCGAACGCCTCGCCGATCACCTGGGCTCCGGCCGCACACGCCGAACAGTTGACCCATCGCCCGCCGGACAGACCGTACCGCAGGCCCAGAATGTCCGATATGCGGTCGGCGGGAGATTGGCAATCCCGGGCAAGTTCACCGCCGGCGACCGCCCTCGCCAGATCCAGCCCGATATCCTCGCTCCGGGCGTGTGGCGTGAGATCTTCCATGAACAACGCTTCGAGTCCGACGCCAAACTGGAGGCTCGCGGCATGCAAATCGGCAGCGTGCAGACCCGAATCGCCGACCGCCTCCGCCGCGGCCGCCAACGCCAGGGGAATCTTGCGGTCCCGCTGGTCGGCGGCGGCGCCGAAACACTCGACCACCGAATCGATATCCAGATCGTCAACCTCCCCGCCGATGCGAACCGGGAATGTCGATGCGTCAAACAGCGTTATCGCACCAATACCCGACGTGCCGGCGACCAGATTGGCCCAGAACCGATCGACACCGCTGCCGACCGGGCTGACGACCCCCATGCCTGTTATCGCTACGCGCCTCATGCTGCCTCCATTGCAAACGAAGCTACTTCACTGCCATGTCCGAAACAGTTCGCCCATGCGACCGCCTTCGGACCCGCGAGAGAAACGGTTCTCGCCGCCAGCGCTATCTGAACCGCTGCGGCCGCCGCAAAAAGATCGCCCAGGTGCTTCTTGGGGTAAATAACTTGCGCCCGCGGGCAGAGTTCCTCGATCGCCCGCCTTTCGCGCTGGTGCAGTTCGTCCTGACCGTCTCCGGCGGCGACGAGCAGATCGGGGCGATCGGGCCCCAGGGCGGTCATGACTGCTGCGCACTTATCGGCGTGGTCTTCGGTACATACGGTTCCGGCCGAACAGTCGGCCAGGCGGCAGTAGATCGTGGCGCCTCTGGCCCGCGCGGACCGGGCGCTCTCCAACACCAGGAACGCCGCCCCTTCACCGGGCACGGTTCCGGTTCCATGTTCCTTCCACGACCTGAAGACGCCCAACTGTTGAAGGCTCACAAAACCAAACGTGTTGGACTTCGTGTCGCATCCGCCGACCACGGCGCAAGGCACTCGCCCGGTTCTAACCGCGCGGAAACCGGCCTGGATCGCCCGGGCGCCCTGCCCTTCCCATGGCGTGTAGATCGCGTTCGGACCGTAAATGCCCTCGAAAATCGAAACGAAGCAGATGGGCATGTTGGCCAGTATCTTAAATGACAGCACGGGGCGGACACGCTTCAACGCCTTGAGCCCGAAGTTGCCCAGGTCCAGGGCGCCACTGGGGTCGGCGGAATTCCTGACCAGAGCGGCGATGGCGTCAACGGGCATCCCGGCCAGACCGGTGGATCCGAACAGCGCCACCTCGTTGGCACGATAGTCCTCGGCGATATTCAGACCCGCGTCGCTTACGGCGAGCCTGGCGGCGACCACCGCCAGTTGGGCGTCGCGGTTCATCAGGCGGAGCGTCTTGTTGTCCGGGAAGTACTCGTTTGCGTCGAAATCGTGGATCTGGGCGGCGAGTCCGCAGTCCAGCGGCGAGATGTCAAAGCCCACCGGGCGATCTGCAGCCAGACGCCCCGCCGCCATCGCCGCCAGCACATCATCCGCATCTCGCCCCAACGGCGTGACCATACCAATACCGGTTATTACCACATTGTGATTCATTCTTGCGCGTCCAGGTCGGCGGTCCATATTTTCATCAGTTCGCGGCGCCTGATATCGAGCTGCGGATCGTCGACGTATTTGAAGCCGAACGTCATTCCGCTGGTGACGACGGGCTTGTCGTCGAGGGTGGCGGTGACGGTTACCTTTCCGCCGGCCTTGTTCAGCGAGACCAACTGCGTGTGATACGTCAGCGTGTCGCCCGGGCGGACCATGTCGCGAAACTTCGTCCGCTCGAGCACGGTAAGGACGGCCTTGGCGTCGGCGGCGTACTTGTCCTTGAGACTGTCCTCTAGCAGCAGGCCCGAAAGCTGGGCCATCCCCTCGATGATCAATACGCCGGGCATTACCGGGCGGCGGGGGAAATGGTCGTCGAAGAAATCCTCGCTCAACGCCACGTTCTTCACGCCCCGCGCCTCGGAGCCAACCGACCATTGAGTGATCTTGTCTATGAGAAAGAATCGCATCGGATCAGTTCCTCTTCCGTCGCTTGGGTTTCACGTCGCACGAGTCCGCCTCGCCGTCGGTGGCCTGGTCCCGCAGCATGGCTGTGAGTTCATCGAGCGTGTCCGGATCGGTGGTCACCGCATAGCCCTTGGCCCAGATGTCCCTGTTGAGCCTGTGGGTGGTCGACCGCCCCGTCGACCTGATGCGATTGGCCACCAACTCGCCCGAATGGTTCGGCCAGACCTCCACGACAACCGCGACGCAGTCAGGCTCTACGGACACCTCCAGCAGCTTCCAACCGTGCTCCACGCTTCGCTTCTCCAGCGAGGCGCGCATGCGGACGGCAAGGGGACCTTCAAAAACGCTCTGGCGATCGCGGGTGACAACGGCGATACCGTACCGGATGCGATGAATGACGCCCTGGTCAGTGTGGGCGACCTCGTGGAGTTTGCGTTTCAGGCGGCTGAGAATCGAAGGCGAACGGATGATCCGGATCGACCGGGCCTTGTCGGATTCCTTGGCGATATACCCCTTCTTCTCGAGGGCCGCCAGGTGACCGCGGACCGCACTGACATTCGACAAACCAATCGCCTGCCCGATCTCCCGCATCGTCGGCGGGAAACCCTTGTCCCGACAAAACCGCTGCAAAAATCGCAGCACGCTCCGCTGTCTCTGCGTCAATGCCTTCATAATCGCACAATCGTAACCGGTGTTATTATGTATAGTATACATTTGTCCACTATTCAGCAAGCACGAATCGAATAATATTTGCAGACTGTGTGCGACATAAAGAGGTGGCGCCGGCTTTTTGCCTGCGAACGACAGTTGGGGATTACATTGGTTTTCGGGGTTAGGGGATTGAACGGCCTCAATTATGTAAAGACCGACCGTTTCAGAGTTGTCGTTACCGGGAGCGAGCGGTCAACAGACCGGAGCGCCGCCCCGGCGGTGAGGCCCGCCTTGTGCAGGTCCGCAAGCAGGTCATCGTAGTTCTGGTATCATTTGTCGGGGTCCATCTCCAGCATTATTGAACGATCTTGAGGCATCGACTACCCGAGTAACCGTTGATTAATATCACTTCTTACCAAAACACTGCACCGTACCGGTCTCCGTGCTGACGAAGAGCCTGCCATTCGCCGCGGCTAGACCGTCCCACACCACCGGCGCCGCCAGCTTGTACTCGGCGATTTGCTTGCCATCTTTTGCGGAGACTACAGTTATCATTCCGCCCATTCGCCCTTCAAACGCGGAATACGGATCGCCGGCGAGAGCTTTGATCGGCATCGTGCCCATGTACAGGTTATCGCCCGCCTTCAGCATCGCTCTGGGGCGCACCGCCATCGCCGCAGTCCACCTGGGCGCCTTGCCCTTGACCTTGCCCACGCCGAAATCAGGGCGGGACTCTTCGGTATCCGAAAACGGCGTATTGGGGTTCTCGAACAAACTGTAGCTACCGCCGCCGCCTCTTCTCTTGACTCCCCACACGCCATAATCGTCGTAGACCATCATCAGGGCGAACGGTACGCCCGACTGCTCGCGGCGTCTTCCATTAACGACCCACGAATAGGCCACTCCCACCCTGCTGAAATCGCCCGTGCCCAGAACGAAGTGCGACCGGTGATTCTCCGACCCGTCGAGCATGCCCGAGGTCGAGAACAGGTGGCGCGACATCTTGTCCTGCTTGACCAGCTTGGAGTCAAACTTCACGTGGTGCATGAAAACATTCTTTCCATCGCTGCTCAGGACATCTCTTACACCCCCGCCGGCCATCGAAAACGAATCGCTCCGGTCGGAGGCGCCGTAGGTCTTGTAGTCGGTAGTGTTCTGCGAGACTCGCGAATTGTGTTCGGGCTTTGCTGCATCTTTGCCCTCGTTGATCTTCGGGTGTTTGCTCTCGAAATGCGACTTGTGAACGATCCGCCCGGTCGCGGGTTCCAGGGCGTACAGGTCGATCCCCGAATCCAGCCAGGTCGACCTGCCCGCCGCACAGTACGCCAGATCGTTGAAGATCAGAACGCTCCCATGCACCGGCCAGAGCGATTCGACCTGCTCCATCGCGATGCTTTTCACATCCGCCCGGGCAGCCTGGAAACGCCATACCAGTTGACCGTCGCTGAGCCTCAGACAGTAGGCCCAACCGTCGGCGCTGCCGAACAGCGCCATCGACTTGTAGATCGCCGGCGGGGAGTCGACGCGACCGGCGGCGGCGTATTCCCAGACGACCTTGCCCGTTTTCTCATCCAGCGCATACACCCTGCCCGCATCGACCGAAGCGAGCAGCACCTTGCCCCCTGCAACCACCGGCTGGGTGAGCCTCCCGCCGATATCTGCCTTCCATGCCTGTTTGAATTCGGTCGGCAGGATCGTCCTGGCGATACCGCTTCGCAGCGCATCGTGTCTGTACTGCGGCCAGGACTCGCCGCCTGTCGCCGCGCCTTGGACTTTCCCGAACGCCGGGCCCTTCTGAAGCCTCTTGTCGTCCGCCAACTTGCGAGCGACAACCGCGGGCCTGTCGGGCGCCAGCGCCCAGAACCCCCACAGCTTTGATTCCATGTAGCATCCGCACGAGTGGCTCGGTGCGTACGTGAGCCCGTTTGCCGGAAGCATTCCGTATTGGCACGTACCCCTGACCCAGTTGTTGCGGGAGTGATTGTCGCCGGTGATATTCATCATCTCGATACCGCGCTTGCCCGCGATGATGTAACGCGAGGTGGCCTTCTCCCGATAGCAGCGGTGATGGTGCCCGGAGGTCTGCAGGTCGACCATTATGGTGTTTCTCTTCTTGATCTCGCCGGTGTGCAAGTCGAGAGCAACGCTGAAATCGTCCACAGGCGGCGGCGCGACCGAATCCCTCGGATGCGACCCGGGCCAGACCAAACCATCGATCACGAACACGTCCATCGGCGCATGGAAGCCTGCGCCTTTCTTGTATCCCCAAAGCCTCTTTCCGGTCTTGGCGGAAATCGCGGTGAGTTCCTTCGCCAGGTTGCACAGCACCACACCGTCTGAAACGACCAGCACGTACTTGCCGTACCCGCCGCGGCCACTTCGGCGTCGGCGGGGCTTGGATTTCTTGCCCGACTTGTTCGTCTTGCTCGACTTGCTCGTCATGGCGGTCTTGGCGACCGGAACCGAGCCGTAAGTCCAGACGTCCTTGCCCGAGATCAGATCGACAGCGATAACCGCATTCGGGCCGGACTGGAAGTATGCGTTCTTACCATCGGAGCCCAGCGTCTCGGTCATAATCCCTTCGTCAATTCGCGTCCACAACTCCTTTCCGCCGGCGACATCCAACGCGACGACTGTCCTGGCGTTGGGCGCCTTGCTTGCGCCCTTGGCGTCCGCGCCGCCCAACTTGTGGACAAGCATCGTCCCGCCGACCAGGACGATCTCCTGGGCGCCGCTTGTGTTGTCGAATGTCCGAAGCGTCTTGCCCGTGATCGCGTCCAGTTCCGAAACCGGCGAGTTAAGCCCGAGCGGTGCGTAAACACGATCGCCCCGCGCCACCAGCAGCCTTGTCACCTGCGGCGGACCGGAGCGAAAACGTATCCTGTGCGACACCCAACTCTTGATCTTGCTCTTCCAAAGCTCGACACCGCTGAAGGCGTCCCGCGCCACGATTGTCCACTTACCGGGAACGGCGTTGCTGGCGGCCGTTGATTCATCGACGATGTAGAACAACCGACCTTTGGCGGTAACGACAGCACTGATGCTGTTGAGCCCGTGGTGCGTGCGCGTCCATCGCGGAGCCCCGAGCCACTGCATGTGCCTCGGCGGACCGACTACCGTGTCGTTGGCCACGGCGTTATTGTCCGCACCGTGCAGGTAGTGCGTCCATTCATCGATGTTCTTGCGGGCCTTGGCGATCTTCTCGCACTTGTCACCTTTGACCAGCAGCGCCACCCCACCGGGTGACAGCACCCGCAGCATCTCATCTTTCGACACCTGATACGCATCGCTGACGACCAGGAGATTCACAAGGTTATTCGTGTATGGCAGGGCCTTGCCGTCGAACGTGTCAGCCGACACCTTCCCGACCAGGCCCAGTTTCTTCGTATGCTGCCTGGCGAGTGATGCGTTTGCGGGATCGGTATCGAGACCCTGGACGATGAAGCTGTCGTTTGCGCGCAGAGCGGCGGTTACTTTCCCGTTACCGCATCCGACGTGTACCACCAGGCCGCCTGTTATCCCGGAAGACCTGGCGGACTCAACCACGCCTCCACTTGCGCACGCCGCAACGGACAATACCATCGCCAGACAGATCAGTTTACGAGTCATGATGTTCCTTTTCTTTAAGGCTACTTGCCGAAGCATGCTACGGATCCGTCCCTGAGGCTCAGGTAGATCTTTCCGCCGGCGGCCGACATTCCGTCGAAGGTGGGCATAGCGGTCAGTTTGAGTTCGGATATTGTCTTACCGTCTACCGCCGAGATGGTCCGCAGATAAATGCCCTTGGCGCCCCTGAAGCCCGCCAGGGCCTCGGATTCATTTTCAAAGGCGAGTATCTTGGCGGTTTTCTTTCCCAGGTCAACCGGACCGGCGACGATCAGTTTGTCACCGCCCAGAACCATCGACCGAACAATCAGCGATTTACCATCCGACCAGATCGGTGGACCTTTCGGCTTGGGTCTGGGCCTTGGCTTGCGTCTTCTCCTGGGGGGTTTCTTGCCTTTTGCAACCGGTTTTTTCGGCCTAGGCGCCGGAGTGGGTTTCGGTGCGAGCGTCTTTCTGTTCCTGCTGAACAGGTGGTAGGCGTCGGCCTTGTGTCCGACTGCACCGCCTTGGACCGTCTTGCGTCCGTAACCGTAAATCTTGTCATTGTTGAAGCTGAGTATCCTGCCGGCGACATTCGATTTGGCGGCGTTCGCCCATCCGCCCCACCCGGCTCCGGGCATGCCCTTGCCCACGACCCAGTACGACCGGACGAACCATTCCTCGCCCAGCAGTCCGGCAATCGCAAACAAGTGATCGCTCGCCTCCTTGGTCCGCTTGCCATCGCGATCGAAGGCAAAGTACTTAAGGTAGACCAGTTCCCCATCGCCTGCAAGGACGTCGGAGGTGGTCCCTTCCATATTAAACCCGCCTTCTCTGGTAAGCTGCTTGCCCGTCTTCGGATCGAGGTGGTAGAGCAGCGTTTTGGATAACTGTTTCCCGCTGACCGGATCGATACGATACAGCACGATCCCGCCGTCGAGATACGTCGACCGCCCCGCCGTAGCGTAAATAATATCGTTCTGCACGAGGACAGCGCCATGCACCGGCCAGAGCGATTCCAACTGGCCGTACGCATTGACGAATCTCTCGGTGGGCGCCGCCCGGAAACGCCAGACCAGTTTCCCGTCCGCGGCGGCCAGGCAGTAGATCCACCCGTCGGCACAGCCGAACAGGACCGTCGACTTATAGATCGTCGGGGAACTGTCGATCCTTCCGCCCGCGGTGTATTGCCAAATCGACTTACCGCCGTCAGCAGCCAAGGCGTGGACGGTGTGGGTATCGGTCGTGGCAACAAACACCTTCCCGCCTGCGATAACCGGCTGGGTGAGTTTCCCGCCGAGGGACACCGACCATTGCTGCTTCAGTTTATCGGGGATATCCGTCGACGACGCACCGCCGCGGGCAGCGTTACCGCGATACATAGGCCAGTCACCGGCCTGCGGAACCGGCGATGCGGGGATTTTGGCGTAAGCCTCGCCCTTCTCGAGCGCGGGCGTGTCGTCAACGGGCATGGATGCGGTCTCGCCGCGTTTGGCCGATGCGGCGAAGAAACCCGGCGACTTGACCGTAAGGAAGCACGCGCACGCATCGGGCGGGGCGTAGAGCAGCCCGTTGGCGGGAATGATCCCGTACTGGCAGGTTCCGCGCAGCCAACTGTTATTGCCCAACCATCCATCTTCGAGGCTGAGTAGCTCGACACCCGACCTGCCGAGGAAGATGAAACGCTCGGAGGCCTTGTTGCGATAGCATCGCGGATGCGGCATGCCCACACGGTCGCCCTTGACGTTGATCGATTTGGCGACCTTTCCGGTCTTGATGTCCAGTCCCTGGTACCCCAGCCCGGTCCAGACCTTGTCGCCGACAACGAAAACATCGACCGGCGAGTTGTATCCTTCCTTGCACGGGGCCTTCCAAAGTTCTTCACCGTTCACTGTCGAGTAGGCGATCAGCGTGCATTTCGCTCCTCGGGCAAATCCGCCGATGCTCCATCCGTGTACGCCCCATTCGATGCCCTTGTCCGTCGCGGCGCTGATCTTACCGGGGTCCTGGTCGGCACAGAGCAGAATATCGTCGGTGGCGACAATCGTCGGGCCCGAGAAGCCCATGCGTTTGCTAACGGTCTTGCGGGCGGTCTTCCAAAGTTCCTTACCGCTCTTGGCGTCAAGGCACGCCACGCCGTATGTATCCTGGTAGTAAACCTTGTCGCCGCGAACGGTCAGGCTCAGCGGAAGGAGAGCAACGCCCTTCTCGAATTCTTTCTTCCATATCTGCTGCCCCGAGTCCGGGTTGATCGCGGCGATGCGACGAAAATCGGTGGGCTTGGGTTCGTTGCGCTGGGCCAGCCCGCCGCCGTGGCGTTTCTTCTCGGAAGTTCCGATCGCCAGGTACAGCACGCCGCCGTCAACGATAATCTCTTCAGTGTGCTCGGTGCCCTTGTAGACCTTGATCGTCTCGCCGGTCGCGGCGTCCAGTGCGGTCACCGGGCTGGCCAGACCCGCAGTCACATAAACCGTGTCGCCAACGGCCACCAGCCTGCGGGGCAGATGCGCCGGGCCCGAACGGAAGTGACGCAGGTGATCGTTCCACTGGGCAATAGGCTTCTTCCAGAGCAGCGTACCGTTGAAGGCGTCGCGGGCGACGAGTTTCCAGTTGCTCATGAATCGAATCGAAGCCATCGGCGCTTCGTCGACGATGTAGAATATCCGCCCGTTGGCGGTAACCGCAGCCGACATCGAGGCCATTTCTTCATGCGTCCTGCCCCAGCGGGGTTCGGTTACCCACTGCATGGAACGCGGCATGCCTGCTTTGCTGTCTTTGGCGACGGCGTTGTTGTCCGGTCCGTGGAGAAAATGCGTCCACTGGTCAATATCCTCCGGCCAGGGCTTGACGACCTTCTTGTCGCCGATGAATGCTGCACCACCGGGGACGAGTACACGCATGATTTCCGCCTTGGCGACCTTTCCACCGCTCGAATCGATCAACAGGTTGACCAGATTGTCCACGTACGGAAGGCGGGCGGGGTTGTATCGCGCGATCGAAACCTTACCGTACACCTTGGCGCCATGGACGTTCTTTCGTGCGGCGAGAACTTTCGCATCGTCGGCGGCGAGTCCGTGGACCTGGTACTTATCATTGAGCAGCAGCTTTGCGGTTTCCTTCCCGTCGCCGCAGCCAAGATGGACCACCAGGCCTCCCTTGATCCCCGACGACTTGGCCTGATCGACCACGCCCGCTCGGGCGGAAACAAACGTCAACAGAACAACAGAAAGACAAAGCAATTTCTTAGTCATGATCTCATTTCTCCTGAAGTCAACTCGATGCCGCCACGGGCCGGTATGCGCAGCATAATATCATACCAGATGGGAGCGCAGAGTTCCCGCGCTTCTTACCGCACCGTTGCACTTCGGATGTGAATTCGCCCCCCAACCAGCCCTGCGCGAAGGCCGGGTAACCGGCAAATGTCAGTCTTGCGGCCTGGTGAACAGACCGCGCCGTGAGACGTTTACAGATCGGTTAAGGGAGCAGAATTGCCCTATTTGCTTTCAAGGGCAATCATGGCTTTCCCAAACGCCGTACCCGCCTGCGAGAAGAACCAGGGGCTACCGTAGTAGTGATAGGGCCTGTCGTCTCCGAACTGCCTCCACTTGGCGACATCTTTGCTCCAACCGCCCGGGCCGTGATATATCGCGTGGGCTTCCATATCCCAGAACGGAGCGGTGCGAACAAGCGCCGTGAAATCCTTGATGTCAGCATGCTGCGAGGCTTCCAGTTGCGCCTTGCGAATGGCGCCATTGCCCGACATCACCATCTTGCCGGTTTTCTTGTCTTTCCTCTCCTGATAGAGGCCTTGCAAATCACCGTTGTGCCCCATCTGCCCGATGACCGCTTTCATGTTGGGGGCATTGAGTTCTTTCTTCACATCCTTGATGAGCTTGACCAGGTTCTTACCGTAATTGTTACGCGCCTCTTCGGCGAACATATCGTTGAAGCCCTGGAACCAGACAAAGCCCTTAATCTCGTAGCCTTGCCCCTTGTAGCCCGGGAAACTGGTTTTGATATTGGCCAAAGCCTCCTTGGCTTCCTTGATCATCTCGCGGTAGTCCTTGCCGTAAGCCGCTTTGTGCTCCTCGAAAGTCTTGGCTCCCCTGACTCTTCGCGTACTCGGGTCTTGAGGCGCCCTGGGCTTTCTCAGCTTCTTCTTGTTCCCGGCCGCCACGGCTTTTTCGTATGCGGCGAGTTGCTCCTTATACCTTTCCACTCTCTTGGGGTACTCGGCGATGGCCTTGGCTTTGTCCGCTTTCCGCTTGGCGACAACCGCGTCCCATTCAGCCTTGAGTTCGGCGTCGCTCGGCATTCCTGACGGAGGACGATATCCTCTATGGATCGCCCTGCCGCCCCAGGCCGTTTTGATAATCAGGACCTGCTCATCATACTTGTTGCCCACTTCATGGCCGAAATTCACTTCCAGACCGAACATGCGCTTGGTCTGCAGATAGTCGGCCGACAGATTCCCGGTCTTGCCATGATTCGACATCCAAACGTCTTTACGCTCGGAGAAGTTGAAAACGGGGTCTTTGGGATCTTTGGCGATTGATGCGTTGTATATCTTGGTGAATGCCGCGTGGTCGCCATTCTTTATCAGATGGGTGTATCGGTTTCTATATTTCTCCTGGCTGACTTGCCATGCTAAAGGCTTGAACCCCGCCTTTTCCTCCATGTTTGACTGACCGGCCAGGATGTAAACTCGCACTTTCTTGTCAGACGAACCTGCGTTGTTGGCTGCATAGAGAGGACAACTCGTAAATATCACCAGCGCGATAACGATCAGATATTTATGCATGGTTTCTTCTTCCTTTTCGCTTTTCTCGGGGGGAGGGAATTCTACAGTACGTTTATGCTAACACCTGCGCCGCCCAAGAACAATCATTTCATGGATGCGATCTTTACTCCGCTCCGAGTCGCTGACCTGAAGCGTATTTCTCATCTACACGGATGAGTTCGCTGAATTCGGTAAATGACATTTGGCGTTCTTCGTCGCCGGTCGCGCTGCCGCTTGCTTCCAGTCCGCAATGGCGTCCGAAGAAGCACTTGCTAATCTCGCGGTCCGTGCTAGAATTCTCAAAGAGGTCGACGACGGTCGTCGGCCCGATGCCATCCGGGAAATCCCGGTATTAAGTCCCCCTCCGGCGCGAGGGGCCAGGCACAATCAAGTTTCCTGTAAGCGAAAGAGGGAGTGACTTATGAGTCATGGCGATAAGATGAAACTCACGCGGCGCGGGTTCCTGGGGCGGGGTGCGGCGGCGGTAAGTGCGATAGCTCTACCGTTTTACGTTCCGGCCTCGTCGTTGGGGCGCGACGGCGCTACGGCGCCCAGCGATCGGATCGTGATGGGAGCCATCGGCGTGGGCGGGCGCGGTTCCGGTGATCTCGGGTGGATGATGCGCGAATCCGATGTGCGGTTTGTTGCCGTCTGTGATGTGCGGCGTCCCAGCCGAGAGCGTGCCCGGAAGGTCGTAAACCGCAAGTACGGTAACAAGGATTGTGCTGTTTACCGGGACATACGTGAGTTGCTGGCCAAACAGACGGACATCGATGCGGTATTAATTGCCACCGGCGACCGCTGGCACGCGCTGGCCTCAGTCATGGCGATGCGGGCGGGCAAGGATGTCTACTGCGAGAAGCCGGCGTGTCTGACAATGGCCCAGGGGCAGATGGTGGTCAAGACCGCCCGCCGGTACGGGCGTATCTATCAGACCGGCGCCCAGCGGTTGAGCGAGTCGCATCACGTGTTTGCCATCGAAATGGCCCGGTCCGGTCAACTGGGCCCGATTCATACCGCTTACGCCGATATTCGTTGGCGCGACGGGATGCGTCGCGACTGGTTGCCGGCGCAACCGGAACCGCCCAAGGATGAAGTGGACTGGGATATCTGGGTGGGCCCATGTCCCTGGCGGCCTTACAACGCCGGTTATGTGAATGGATGCGGGTGGTACCACTACTACGACTTCGCCACCGATGTGGCGATGTGGGGGGCGCACACGATTGCCCAGGCGCTGGCGGGACTCGATATGACGAAGGTCTCCTCGATCGAGTTTGACTATGAGGGTCCGGACGTGTCAATGATTACGCGCCTGTCGAACGGGGTGAAGCTGGTTCTGTACCGGACCCCCGGATCGGTCTGGGGTAAGTGCAAGTACTGGCATGGTTCTTGTGGTGAGCGGTTCGATGGTCCCGAAGGGTGGGTGGCGGCCGCCGACGGTTATGCGAGGACTGATGTCTCATCGCCGGCGATGTTATCGAAGTACAAGAAGGTGCTCGCCGAATACAAGGCCAGGACAGGACGCCCGATGAACCACGTGCGAGATTTCTTCGACTGCGTCCGCTCGCGCCGAACCACGGTGGCGAACCCTGAAGTCATGTATCGGTCCATGAGCATCTGCCTGGCGGCCGACATCTGCGAACAATTGAAGCGAAACCTGAAGTTCGATCTGCTCAAGTCCGAGTTTGTCGGCGACGCCGAGGCCAACCGGATGCGGTCCCGCGCGATGCGCGTACCGTGGCAGATTTGAAGGAACCTGCCTGCGTCAATATCCGGATACAAATTACGGCAGCGGTATGAACAACAGACTGCTTGTGGCGGCATGGGCCTGGAGAAGACGATGGCGCTTTGCATCATATGCCATATCTGAAACCGGGTTCAGCTTGCCTGCAAACAGGGAATAAGTTCCATCACTTTTCAGTGTGTATATCTCATGATCGGCCTGACTGTTGACCATCAGAGTTCCATCTTTGGTCTTGAAAATACCGTCAAGCATACCTTTGGGGGGCTTGGGCAGTTCGCTGCGATTTCCTTTGGGATCGATTCTGATAACTTTCCCTGAACCCCAACACGCCAGAAGAAGATCATCACCATCAACCATAACTCCGTTCGGTTGACCGAGCTTTGTGTCGTATGCAACTACTTCGTATTTTCCATCGGGCAGGACTTTGAATACTCCGTCCGTTCCGCTTGGTCCGAACTTTCCATCGTCAACCTTGAGCCCGGTATCGGTTACGTAAACGGCGTCCTTTCCGGCTGCAACATCGTTTAAGAAAGATGCTTCTTTGATTTTTACTGATGCGATCTGTTTGGCGCTTTTGATATCGAATATCTGCACGTGAGCGACATCTCCGACAAAGAGTTTGCCCTCGAGCACAGCCATTCCCTTCGGCGCATTCAGGGTGACGCCATCCGCGGCGCCGTCGATCCATTTCAGCTCTTTTACACTACCGTCAGGATTGATCTTGGATATAAAACCATTGCCATCGGCAGCGATAACGCCTCCATTTATGTTACTTGCCAGATAGATATCTTCCGCTTCGTAATGGATCACACATTCCGGGGCACTTAAACCTACGTCTTTCACGATGATCCGGTCCGTCGAGCAACCAGTTACAAGTACCGCCGCTGTCAGCAGAGCGAATGCAATACAATTAGCTTTGTTTGTGCTTGTCATGCTTTATTTCCTTTTCTCTTTACTGCTTTCCTCGGGCTTGGCGCGGGTGTCGGCGTTGCGGACAATCGCATAGACAATGGCGCCGAAAACGCCTGCCAGGAGGGTTATCGGGACCCACAGGGCCCGTCCGATCTTCTGCTCAGACATATCCTTGCAGACCCAGACGGTCAGAAGGATATTCGTCACGACGATCACCAGAAACAGGAACCCGCCGCCGTGAGGCTTGTGTGCCCAGCGGCGTCCGCCCTGCATGCGATCGATCTCGATGCGGCGTTCTTCGAGCTCCAGCTCACGCAGGTTCTGCTGGTGCTCGAACTCGGCCTCTTGGGCCTTAAGCTCCAGGCCCCTCTCGTGGAGGTCCATTTGCTCGACAGTCGGCGTGTCGTTGTCAGTTTCGGCGGCCGCGGCGGGCGCCGCTGACAGAACGAACATGACCGCCGTCACAACAGTCCATAGCATGCATTTCATTTTGCACCTCTCGCAGACAACGGGTTGGAGGGCCCGGTCTTACACAGTTGCAAGGCCCCGGCCGCATTTCATGCCGGATCTCGCCCTCGACCATCGAGGGACATTGTCGACAATTCTACAGCAAAGATCGCCCAAACCGAACCGATAATTTAAGGTCTGCTGTCGCCACGACGAAACCGCAGGCTCTGATTAATGGTTGAATGCCAAATAATCTGCGATTTCATTTGGTGATATCTGGGGTTCATGGTATAATTTCACATCGTAAGTCCGTTCCGCGTGGAGCGGCAGGCTGCATTCGACCCAAGCCGCATCGTCGTATCGAAGTGAGCCTGTCGAAAGGGTCGAATCTAAAATGAGGCAGAAGCGTTTTCTCCGCCCTCGACGAGGTTGAGTCGCACCAGTTGAATTCCTGAATATCTTTTCGTTTCTGGTTTCAGAAAGGTGGTAGATATATGTTGAGCAGAATACTCCCCGTAATCGCGGTCGCGATGGTCTTGGCAATGGTCGCCCCGATTCATGCCGCTCCGGTTCCTGTAAATGTGGCGCTCTATGCGGATGTGACCGCCAGCGGGGCAACCACAGGCTCAGCCTTAGCGTCTCCGGGAGAGATTGTCGATGGGAATTACAACACGTCGCACCAGTTCTATGGAACCAAGAACGGAACCAAAAACACCGGATGGTGGCTCATCGACCTCGGCGCAGCCTACACCGTAGATCATGCCTATCACCGTGCATACGACTCCAGGTATACTATCACTGAGTATTCAATTCTGGGAAAGCTTAACGAAGGCGATGATTTCACCAATCTGATCACCGTCCTTGGAAACAACTCCTTTGAGGACGATGCGTACTTCCCGGCAACTGAAGTACGCTACGTGAAATTCGACGTTCTTGACTGCGAGTATTCGGCCCCTGCCCTCAGGGAGTTTGAACTCTACACACCCGAACCGACGACGATGAGCCTGCTGGCCCTGGGCGGTCTGGCACTGCTCCGAAGACGGCGGACGGCGAGAAGCTGTTGAGCCGTCGTCATAGACCATCGCCGAAAACTAAGACGGCGACCAGGTGTCCGAGGCGGCTTGTCGGCGGAACGCTTTTTCGCGGGACTGCCATGCCTTCGACAATTCGCTTACCTTTTCGGGATACTTCGCGGCGAGGTTCTTCAGTTCGCAGCGATCAGTTCGGAGGTCGTAGAGTTCCCATGGACCTTTCCGACCGGCCGAGACGAGCTTCCAATGGCCGACCCTGATCGCGCGGTTGCCCGAATGATTGAAGTAGAGGAACTCGTGGTCTGCGCTGTTGTCGCGCGTGAATGCGGATGCGATGCTTCGCCCGGCAAGCGGTGGAGTGGGTTTTCCTTTCCAACCGGCCGGCCGCTCGACGCCGGCGAGTTCCAGGACCGTCGGCAGGACATCGACGAAGTGCCCGGGATTGTGTCGTAACTTTCCCCGCGCCTTGAGGCCCGCGGGCCAATGCACGATCAGCGGTGAGGCGATCCCGCCTTCATGCACCCACGACTTGTGCATGCGGAACGGAGTGTTGGATGCCGTCGACCAGCCTGGACCGAGGCACAGGTGCGACCGCCACGATCCCGGCGCCGCGGACGGATCGTGCCCGTCGCTGCGGATCATCTGCTCGGCGCTGGCGCCGTTGTCCGACAGGAACATTATCACGGTGTTCTCCAACGCGCCGATACTCTTGAGCTTGTTCAGAACGCGCCCGATCTCGCGGTCCATGCGATCGATCATGGCCGCGTGAATCGCCATCTTGGTCGCCTGGAAGGTCTTCTGCGCGTCGGTCAATTTGTTCCAGGGGACGGCCCGACCGGCCTCTCCGGGCCCGATGCGTTTTGCGAGGGCGTCTTCCTTGAGATTCCATCCGGGTTTGACGTTCGGCTGGAGCGGAGAAAGTTCGCAGTTAACGATCCCCATATCCGTCATCCGCTTGAATCGCTCAGCCCGCACGGCGTCCCAGCCTTTATCGTACTTGCCCTTGTAGCGGTCGATATCTTTCTGCAGCGCGTGCAGCGGGAAGTGCGGGGCAGTAAACGCCAGGTAGTGGAAGAACGGTTTGTCTTTGTGCTTTGCGGCGTGTTCTGTCAGGCACTCGGCCGCGTGGTCGGCGATGGCGATCGTCGCGTAATAACCATCCTTCGGCGAGACGGGCTTGAGGCGTTTATCATCTTTCCAGTGGACGGTCGGCGAGAAGAAGCGATTCTGGTCCCTGAGGTAATATGACCTGTCGAACCCGCCGTCACGAACGGGCATTGGCGCCCCGCCGATATGCCACTTGCCCGAATGGTAGCAGCGATACCCCGCCGGTTTGAGATAGTGCGGCGCCAGGCGGGTCCATGCCGGAAGCCTGCCCCTCGGCGGGTCCATGCGAATCTGCTGGGCGTAGTACCCGGTAAGCAAGCACGATCGCGAAGGCCAACACCGACCCGTCGAGTAAAACTGCGTAAACTTCAAGCCGTCGTCCGCCAGTTTGTCCAGATTCGGAGTGGCGATCTCCCCACCGTAGCAGCCCGCGTCGGAGAAGCCCATGTCGTCGGCGAGGATGATCAGGAAATTCGGATGGGCCGGCTTCTCGCTCGAGGCCCCACGAGCAAGGCCACAGCCAAGTGCCCCGACGGCCGCGGACGCTAGAAAACTTCGCCGCGTAAGTTTGCGATCGATCATCATTGCATCTCCTGGCAGTTGGTGAGTATTGCAGACATCATATCCGCTGGCGCGATCTTCTTCGAGCCCCTTGCCTGATAACCAGCAGTATGCGAGGATGAACACATGAAATCATCACTTCTTATTGTCGCCCTGCTGCTGCCCGCCGCGGTGGTTTGCGGGCGGGACGTACCAGCCAGGCCCGACAACTACCGAACGCTGCTGGGGAAGCTCGAACCGGGCGATACGCTCCGCCTTGCGCCGGGGCGATACACGCGCGGACTGCGGATTCGCGGAATGCACGGTAAGACGGGCAAGCCGATCACCATTCAGGGCGCCGGCGCCAAGACCGTGATGGTCGCGCGGAACGGGTCGAACACCGCCGACCTGACCGACGCGAGCTGGATAGTGATCCGCGACCTGACTTTCGACGGGCGAAATCTGCAGAATATCGACGCGATCAAAGCCGGCGGCGACACCAGCAAGGGCGTCCACCACATCACCATCGAAGGCAATACGATTGTCAATCACGGAGCGAATCAGCAGACGGTGGGGATTTCGACGAAGGTCCCATGCTGGGACTGGGTGATCCGGGGCAATACGATTATTGGGGCGGGTACGGGCCTGTACCTGGGCAACTCAGACGGTAAGCAGCCGTTCATCGGCGGGATCATCGAGGGCAATTTCGTCAAGGACCCGCAGGGATACTGCATGCAGGTCAAGCACCAGTACGGGCGGCCGAAAACACCGGGGATACCCACCGGGGCGCGGACAACGATCGTACGCTACAACGTTTTCATCAAGAACGACCGCCGGGGCAGCAGCGGCGACCGCCCGAATCTACTGGTCGGAGGCTTTCCCAAAACCGGCCCGGGCGCGAAGGACCGCTACCAGATCTACGGAAACCTGCTGGTCCACAATCCGCGAGAAAGCCTCTTTCAGGGAACGGGCAATATTTCGCTGCACGACAACATATTCGTCGACACGCCGCGAACGGCCATCAGCATCATGCCCCACCACCGCCAATCGCCGCGAAGCATCCGGATCTATCACAACACGTTCTTCCGGACGGCCAGGCCCGTTCGGATCTCCGGCCTGGCGAAAGGCTCCGAGCGACTCGTCGCCGGTAACCTGTTGTTGGCTCCGGACGGAAAGGCGCCGGCGGACTGGTCGGGAAACGCCGCACTCATCGGACCGGCGATGACCAAAGGTATCGCCGCACCGGTGCTGACGTTTGGGAAAATGGACCTCCAACCGCGACGTACGATCAAATCGGTCGCCCTGAAAACGCTCCGCATCAAGGTCGCCAACGACACGGACTTCGACCGCGACTACCTGGGGCGCAAGAAACCGAGGTTCGACCATTGCGGCGCAATGGCCCTGCCATACCGCAAACCCCAACCGATCCGGCTGGAGCTGCGCAGAATGATCGCCAATTCAGATTAGTCTCTCCGCACCGCCAGCAGGCACATGCCCGCCAGCAGGCCGGCGAGAATGATCGCTGTGGTCGGCTTGTTCGAGGCGGTCTTGAGTTTGCCCCATGTGACTTTGTCGGCCGGGACGATGCTTACCTTGTCCTTGGTCGGAAACTCCTTGGGGATCGCGATGGTTACCTTGCCCGTTGCGGCAAATTCGGTACCGCGTGCAAATATCGTCTGGAACCCCACGCACTGGATCGGTCCGAGCCCGCCGACGTGCCCGAGGGTGATGTGGCAGGTCGTTCCCTTGCCATACTTGACGATCATCACCTGCGGTTCGTCGACTTTCGTCTGCTTGCAGGGCGCCGATGCCAGAACGGTTACGTTCTTGCACGGTCCGCGCATCGAGTTGTACATTTCTTCGGCAGCGTGCTTCCATCCCGAGGGAATGCCCTTCATGATCGGATGGTCGGGCGCCTCGGTGTTTATCGGGTACGCCCACGAGCCGCCGTGTGAGCCGGAGCGGCCTTTCGGCGCCGGGTCAGGCGCCCACTTACCGTCTTTCTTGCGCATCAGGCAACCGCTCTTGGGATTCCTTCCGCCCCAACCGCCGACGGCGATAATCTCGTTGTAAGCGGGCCAGGTGTTCGACGAGTTGTCGGCTGCGTGAACGGGCACAAAACCGCCGCCCTCTTTCATGAACTTCTCAAACTCTGCGCGTCGCTCGGCGGGCCAGCGGCACTTTCCGCCGTCATTGTAGTTGCTGACGATCACGTCGTACTTGGCGAACTCGGGCTTCCAAGCGGCCCAGTCTTCTTTCTTGCCCTTGTTGCTGGGCAGCGTCGAGACGTTCACGGTGAACCGCCCGGTGGCCTCGAGGGTCGCCTTCATCGGAGGCGTCATTTTCTTCCAGTTATGGTTGTTCTGACCGTCGATGATCAGGACCTTGATCTTGTCGGCGGCCTGGGCGGAAGACACAAAACTCGCCACGAGCGCCAGAAGCACGACAGACAGAATCACAATTCGCTTTGACATTTTCGCTTACCTTTCGTTGGATGTTTTCGACCTCTACCGGCAAAACGCCCTCAGGGGGCGCTTATTGCCTTTACAAAAGCCCTTATAGCATACCAATCGCCTCGCCCGAGGCAAGTAGCTTCTGGGCGCAAAGCCTCGGAGCCTGTAGGCTGGTGCGAGACAAGGAGACTGCGATGAATACATGCAAACGCTTGGTAAGTTGCGAATTTGCCCTCACCGTCACGGTCGGATTGCTTGCGGCGGCCGCGAGCGGGGAAGTGAAGTTCAAGAAGATCGTAGTGGATACGGCTTTTCGGTCCGAAGGGGTCGCAACCGGCGACGTCAATCACGACGGCAAGCTCGATATCTTCGCCGGGGACTTCTGGTACGAGGCGCCGCAATGGAAGCCCCATGAGCTCCGCACGCCCAGGAAGTACAATCCCTCCAAGGGATACAGCAAGTGTTTCGCCAATTTCTCCGATGACGTCAACGGTGACGGGTGGATCGATTCGATCGTGATCGTAGGATGGAACAACTGCCCGGCGGTCTGGCTCGAAAACCCCCGGGGCAAACCCGGCGCCTGGAAAGAACACCTTTTCACCAAGTCCGCGGGCAACGAGACACCCCTGTACGGCGACTTGCTGGGCGATGGCAAGCCGGTGGCGATATTCTCAGCCCGGGGCAAAGTATCCTGGTATGCCCCGCCGCGAGATGCCAGGAAAACCGACTGGACCAGGCACGATGTAAACTCGTCCAAAGATAAACAAGCCGCCACCGGACACACTTTCGGCTTCGGCGACGTCAACGGCGACGGACGCCGGGATATTCTCACCGCAAGAGGATGGCTCGAAGCGCCCAAGGACCGCACCAAGGGCGACTGGGAGTTTCACCGGGCCGACTTCGGCGGTCGCAGCGCAAACCTGATCACGCACGATTTCGACGGCGATGGCGACGCCGACGTGCTGTCGAGTTCCGCACACGCCTACGGGATATGGTGGCACGAGCAGATCAAGGCCGACGGGAAGACAACCTGGAAGAGACACGAGATATTCAAGGAATTCTCGCAGACGCACGCGATTATCCTGGCCGACATGAACGGCGACGGGCGGATGGACTTCGTCACGGGCAAGCGATATTTCGCCCACAACGGTAAGGACCCCGGCGGGAAGGAGCCGGTCGTCCTCTACTGGTTCGAGCGCACCGGTCCGAAGAAAGGCGCCCCGAAGTTTATCCCGCACAAGATCGAAGGCGGTACTGGCGTGGGCACGCAATTTGAAGTGCTTGACATGAATGGCGACAAGAAGCTCGATATCGTCATCTCCAACAAGAAAGGCGTTCATGTCTTCATGCAGGAAAGCGGGAAGGCCCCCGCGCCCGCGGGCAAAGCTGTCTCCCTGTTCGACGGTAAAACTTTCGCCGGATGGGAGGGCAATCTGAAAGCCTTCCGGATCGAAGACGGCGCGATCGTCGGCGGAGGGCTCAAGGGGCGCGTCCCGCGAAACGAGTTCCTCTGCACGAAGAAGCATTACGGCGACTTCGAGCTCCGCCTCAAGTGCAAGCTCGTGGGCAAGGGCGCCAACGCGGGCATCCAGTTCCGCACCAGGCGAATACCCAACCACCACGAGGTCTCGGGCTACCAAGCCGACATGGGCGGGCGGAACAACTTCTACTGGGGAGCGTTATACGACGAGTCCCGCCGCCGAAAGATACTCGCCAAACCCGACAAGGCCACGCTGAAAAAGGCGCTTAAGGAAAGCGAGTGGACCGAGTACGTCATCCGCTGCGTCGGCCCGAAGATCCAACTCTTCCTCAACGGCGTAAAGACCGTGGACTACACCGAACCAAACGCGAAAATCGACCGCACGGGCATCATCGGACTGCAAATCCACGGCGGACCGCCCACAGAAGCATGGTACAAGGACATCACAATTAAGATCATTGGGAAGTAGGCTTGCGGCGGACGGCGACGGATGAACATCCAACAGAAGTAGACTCGCGGGCCTTGCGTTTGGCGCGATATTCCATCACGAGCGCCACGGTCACCGCTATCCCCATAATCGCGTCCCCGCCGGCCGATTCCAAAATCAGTCCCTGCTCTTCGTTGGTGAAATACTGGGTGACCAGGAACGCCACCGCGCAGGCCTTCGAGATGACCAGGAAGAAGACAAAGGGAAGGTGATATATTGCACCCACGTACGATATTCCGAGCAGCAGGAGCAGTATCCCCGACTGCGAGGGAAAGAAAGTCGGTCCGTCGTATGGCCAACCGAACGTTCCAAGCGTCCAAGTCGGCCAGAACAGCATCGCCGTCCCCAAAGCAAAGCTATGGATCGCGACGATCGAGACGGTAATCCTCCTGAACGTTTTAGCCCTCATGTGTGCGAATCTCCTATGAATAACAGCGCCAATGCACCGACAAAATACACCGCCGACAATGCATCCACAATACGCCACCCCCACGGCGCCACACCGCGCTGGACAACGCGGATCCGTATCCGCCACATCCCGACGGTAACAAACGCCGCCGAAATCATGATAACCAGAAACTGAAGCACCTCGAGCAGACCGATCTCCATCGCCCCCGATGCTCCGGCGGGCATGCTGATCCGGACCGTCTCCAGGAGCGGGATGTTCTGGAGGTGAAACGCCATCAGCGGTCCGGCGCCAAGCATGAGCAGCGCGAAAGCGATCGACGTCACAACACCGGTCTCGTCGCCGAACAATCGTCGCAGCAGGCGGTGAAGCCCAAGCCCCGCACACACCGCAGCAAAAAGCATGCCCGTATACCACACCGGAGCGGACACCCAGGCGGACTTGTGAGATGCGAGCATCACAATGGACGCAAAGAATACGATCAACGCGAACGGAGCGAGCGAGTCGCTGAGGCCGCCAACCCGCCAAATGCCCTGCAGCGGAGGACGGAGGTAAAGCCTCGCCGATCCGTGGGGACAGACAGTGAGGCACCTGAGGCACATCTTGCAATACTGCCCGTCGCGCGCGTACATCGGATGGTGGAACACCGAGCAACCGGGCGAGTCGTCGGTACCCTTGAAGCACTCGTGCGTGGTACACTGAGTGGCGCAGACGTTGGGATTCGCGCGCACGTGGATCATTGCCGATGCGGAGTACCCGGCGCCAAGCCCGCCCAACGGGCAGACATAGCGGCACCATGATTCCCGCTGGTAGATCAGGCAGAACACCGTGGCCCCCCCCATGAGACTCAGCAGCAGCAACCCCGTCGCCACAGGGTTATCGGTCATCTCGAAACAATGCTCACACCAGATAACCAGGAGAAACGCCGCCAGCACCGTCCATCCGCTGTATTCCTTCATCCATTGGGGCGGTTTTCTTCCCAGGCAGCCCAGGCGACGCACGGTACGACCGATCAGCGCTATCGGGCAGATCGCACACCACAGGCGTCCCATGAGCAGAAAAACGATCATCAGGAAAGGCCACCACAACCCCCAGACCAGTCCGTTGGCGACGCGACCGACGGTGCTCTCCCCGGTGGTCAGACATGCAACTGCAATCGCAACAAAGATCCCAAGCACTCCTACTCGCAGCATGGACAGTCGCCGGCCTGACAGAAGCCACTGGACCGAAGCCGTGGGGAACAGGTCGTATTCGATCTCGCCGGCCTCGCTTCGCGGACCGGTGAAAATGTGTTCTGAACCGATTTCTTCACCGTCGGCGAACAGCGAGCTGAACTCGACGGCCTCTCGCAGTTCGGCGACGTTACGGTGTCGGAATTGCGCCGAGACCAGGGCGTTCTCCGCCGACGTGTTGAACTTCTGGGCGCCTTCCGGATCGCGCTGTCCCAGGAAGAGCCTCGCCAGTGGAAGGATGTCTCGTTTGCGTTCGATCAGTGGAGGCACCGAAAGTGTCCGCGCCGAGAGCCTGCGGGCCAGTTCCTCGGAGAACTCGCCGGTCTCGGCAAGCGAATCGAGGTCCCTTCGCGTGGTAACCAGAAGGCGAACGCACGGCGAAATGTCGCCGCCGGCGTCAGCCAACGCCGCAGTATACCGACCCAGCACCTCCTGCAACTCAGCGGGAAGTGCATCAATGTGACGCAGGACCAGCGTGCCCCGATCGGCCAGATCCAACGCACCGGACAGTGGAAGCGACCCGGACGTCTCCGATCGCGTGTGAAACTCCCAATCCTCGGTCGGTCCAAAGAGCAGTTTTCCGACGGACGCACTGTCGACGCGCGAACAATCGACGACAACCAGCCGCGAATCGTCGCCGACGGACTCGTGAATCTTCCGGGCGACAAACAGCTTGCCCGTACCCGCATCGCCGGTGATCAGAACGGGCTGGGCGTCATGGCCCGATTCGGTGATCTGTTTCTCGACGTTTCGCATCGCCCGCGACTCAGCCACTACCTCACCGGTCGCTTCTTCGGCGTGCATCAGCGTCTCGAGGACTTCGGACCGCTGGAAATACCGCCATGCCATGACGTTCGTTTCGCGGAGGGAAGCGCAGAAACCGGCAAGAATGTGATTTCGCAATTCGACGCACCCCGCCAAAGCCGCCTGAAACGACTCGCCGGGATACACCAACAGCTTCACCTCGCCGCGGGCCACCACGTCGGCGGACACGGGCTCATCGGTCAGCAGCGACATCTCCCCGAAAGTAGCCCCCTCGCCCAGTCGCGCCAGGGGTAACCGCCGTCCGTCCGACGCTTCCAGGAGCACCTCCACGGCGCCCGACAGCACCACAAAGAACGCCTCGCCCGTGGCTTGCACCCCGAAATTTGATCCAGGTGTTATGAGAGTTTCGAGTAGACTTT